>CAMBGW010000011.1 GCA_945866245.1 Verrucomicrobia subdivision 6 bacterium
CAGAATGACGGAGCACGAATCTTGAGTCGGTGCGGCACGCCACCCCCACGACTGTTGAGATAAAATCCCAACTCCCCTTTCGGATTTTCCGCCCCGAAATATATTTCCCCAACTGGAGCGTCTGGCCCCTGCGTCACCACCAGAAACTGGTGAATCAGCTCCTCCATCTTCGTCAGGACTTTATCTTTGGCTGGGAGAACATTTTTTGGGTCGTGCACTTGCCAGGCCCCGCCCGGCATTTTAGCCACCGCTTGCCGCAAAATTAGAACGCTCTGCCTCATCTCCTCCATCCGAACAGCAAATCGATCATAGCAGTCCCCTGTCGAGCCTACTGGGACCTCAAAGTCATAGGTCTGATAATCCAAGTAGGGAAAAGCGCGCCGAACATCATAGGGATTACCCGAGCCACGCAGGTTGGGCCCGGTCAACCCGTAGTCCAAGGCGATGTCATCAGGAATAATTCCCACATCTTTGGTTCGATCCACAAAGATTCTGTTCCGATTTAACATACTGCCGAACTCATCCAAACGCCCAGGAAACTGCGCACAGAACTCGGTCACCCCCTCAAGAAAGCCAGGCGGAATATCGCGCGTTTGCCCCCCCACCCGCGTGAAACTCGTGGTAAAGCGAGCTCCCGTGAGTAGCTCGATCAAATTGTAAATCTTTTCCCGCTCCGTAAAGGTGTAAAGAAACATGGTCATCGCTCCCACATCCATGGCAAAAGCCCCTAAGCCCAAAAGATGGGCCGAGATTCGAGCCAACTCACAGCAAATGACGCGTGTCACCTTGGCCCGGGGGGGCAACTCAAAGCCCATCAACTTTTCAACCGCACAAGCATAGGCAACGTTGTTGGCCAGTGGTGCCATGTAATCCAGTCGGTCGGTGTAGGGAACGAACTGATTCCAAGTCATGTTTTCGGCAATTTTTTCGTCCCCCCGATGGAGATAGCCGATATCCGTATCCACTTTTGTAATCACCTCCCCATCCAACTCAAGAACGAGACGCAAAACTCCGTGGGTGCTGGGATGGGAAGGTCCAATGTTGAGAACTAACTTCTCTCCCACATCCTCACTCTCCGCCGTCCGTGCGAGTGTGTCCCCAAACTCCAAGGTTGTCGTGCTCACAACGATCTCTCCTCAGCTGGATGAGCGCGGGGCTCTCGATCTTGGGTTAAAGATGCTGAGCTGGTCACAAAGGGCCCGCCCTCCAGCGGAGCTTTCGCCGTAAAAGCAATATCCGGCATCTCTGTCGGCAACCCTTCCAAAGGAAAATCCTTTCGTAGGGGGTGATGGGGATACCCATCCCACATCAGAATCCGGCGCAAGTCGGGATGATCGGCAAAACGTACTCCCACCATGTCCCAAGCTTCACGCTCATGCCAATCCGCCGTCTTCCAAATATTCGAAACGGTGGGAACTGCGTCCCCTTCGGCGACCTTCGTCTTAATTCGTAGATGCTTTTTTTCTCGCAGATTGCACAACTCGTAGACCACCTCAAAGCGCGGATCGGTACCGTGATGATCCACCGCGGTCAGATCCACCAAGTAGGTGTAACCTTTCGCCTTGAGTGAAGTCATTAGCTCAGGGAGTTTTTCTTTCGCCACAACCCAACTGGATTCACCACGAAAATCAGGCAACTTTTCCGCTCCAGGAGCGATTTCCTCGATCAGCACATCCTGCCCCATACTCATGCCGCCTGTTTTTGACCCAACACCACCCCGCGACTATGAGCAATCTTGTCCTGCAGCTTCATTAAACCTTCTAAAACCGCCTCGGGGCGAGGTGGACAACCTGAAATATAAACGTCCACGGGTATGAGGTGATCGATTCCTTGCAGCACCGCATAGCTTCGGTACATCCCGCCCGTGCTGGCGCATGCCCCCATGGCAATACACCACTTCGGTTCAGCCATCTGGTCCCAGACACGCTTTGTCGCGAGGGCCATTTTATAGGTCACCGTGCCCGCAACAATCATTAGGTCCGATTGTCGGGGGGAAAAGCGCATCACCTCAGCCCCAAATCGGGCGATATCGAATCGACTGGAAGCAGATGCCATCAACTCAATGGCACAACAGGCCAAGCCCATGGGCATGGGCCAAAGCGAATTTTTTCTCATCCAATTGACCGCAGCATCAAGGGTGGTCAGAACCACGTTCCCCTCCACCTTCGAATTGTAGCCAAGTTCACTGGTGCTCATCGACATAGGTGAAGCTAGTCAGGGTTTTGAGGAGGGCAAGACTGGGGGGATAGGAATCAGTCCCGCTTGACCCTGCTATTAACTCCCTGCATCCAAGAAGGATGCTTCTTACGGCTATAAACATGGGTGCCCCCCCACCCCTCTGGATGCTTGCCCCTTTTCTGCTTTTGATCGTGGGCATAGCAGTTTGCCCCCTTCTCTTCGCCCCGTGGTGGCATAAGCGATACCCCTTGATCAGCGTGACCCTGGGCTTGGTTGTGATCGGTTACTACCTCCTGCTTCAAGGTTCCGTATCACCTGTCACAGCCGCACTGGAAGAGTATATCAGCTTTATCTCCCTGATCGGATCTCTCTTCGTTGTCTCGGGTGGAATCCGGATCGGAGTTGAGGGCGAGGCTACCCCGTTTCGAAACGTGCTCTTTCTTTGCGTCGGAGGCCTCTTGGCCAATGTCCTTGGAACAACCGGTGCCGCCATGCTGCTCATCCGGCCCTGGATTCGCATGAATCGATACCGCATTACCGGTTTTCATATCGTTTTCTTTATTTTTATCGTAGCCAATATCGGGGGTTGCCTTACCCCCATTGGCGATCCTCCCCTTTTTCTTGGGTACCTTCGCGGAGTCCCCTTCTTTTGGACTCTGCAAACCTTATGGGTTGAATGGCTCTTTGTCGTCGGCCTCGTTTTAGCAGTCTTCTACGTCTTCGACCGCCTCAACTTCACACGTGCACCCAAGCCAATTCAGGTAAAAGAGACAAGCCATGAGGCCTTCCAAATCGAGGGCTGGAAAAACATATCTTTTCTAGGCTTGATCCTATTTGCCGTCCTCATCCGCGGGGCAGGAGTTCCATGGTTTTTGTCGAACGGAATCATGGTGGCGGCTGCCTTGGCCTCGTACTTCATCACCACCCCGACCGTACGACAAAGAAATGAGTTTACCTTCGAGCCTCTCAAAGAGGTGGCCTGGCTCTTTTTTGGAATTTTCTCCACTTTGATTCCAGTCATCCATCTTCTCAACTCCTCGGCTCATAACCTTGGGCACCCCTCGAACCTGCATTACTACTGGATGACAGGTTCCCTCTCATCCTTTCTTGATAATGCCCCCACCTATTTGACCTTCCTCACCCTCGCCTTGAACCTCCATGAGCCTGCCCTCCATCTCTTCGACCAAGCGGAAATCGCCCGTTTCGCCGCGCAAGATCCAGCCACTCTCGCGGCCATATCCCTTGGGGCCGTTTTCTTTGGAGCCGCCACCTATATCGGAAATGGCCCAAACCTTATGGTCAGGTCGATCGCGGAGTCTTCGAAAATCAAGATGCCCTCCTTTTTTGGATACATCTTCCGCTTCACCCTCCCGATTCTCATTCCAATCCTCGCCTTGGCGGGTTGGATCTTTTTGCGATAAGATATTTCTGATGCCACTCACCCGTTCCGCCGGAATTCTCCTTCACCCCACATCCCTTCCGGGCCGCTTCGGCATGGGCGAGATTGGCCCCGAAGCTCACCGTTGGTTGGCCCACCTCAACAGTATGTCTCAAAAGCTGTGGCAAGTCCTTCCACTAGGCCCCACTGGCTATGGTGACTCCCCTTACCAAACCCTTTCCACCTTTGCCGGAAACACCATGCTCATCTCCTTTGACTCACTTCAAGATGAGGGGCTCTTGCGGGAGGAAGATCTAAAAGATTTTCCTCTTTTTCCAGAAAGCCATGTGGATTACGGCCCGGTCATCATCGCACGCTCAAGAATTCTCGACAAGGTGGCCAAGTCTTTTGCTCGTCGCGCCTCCCCCGCCTTGAAAGCGGGATGGATGCAATTTTGCGAAAAAGAAAGTCATTGGCTGAACGACTACACCCTATTTTGCGCTTTAAAAAAAGAGTACGGCGGAGGCCCCTGGGTCCAGTGGCCCGAGGATCTGCGCCAACGCCAAACTTCCGCCATCCTAGAGGCCAAGAAGAAACACTCGGTCGAAATGAAATATTCCACGATTCTGCAGTTTCTTTTTTTCCATCAGTGGAACTCACTACGACAAGAGGCTAAAAAGCGCGGAATCTCGATCATCGGCGATATTCCCATCTTTGTTGCCCATGATAGTGCCGACGTCTGGTGCCGTCCTGAACTTTTCTTTATGGAGAAAGACGGCCAACCCTCCGTCATTGCAGGTGTTCCCCCTGACTACTTCAGCCAGACGGGACAAAGGTGGGGCAATCCGCTCTATCGATGGGAGATGCACGAAAAGGAAAACTTCGCCTGGTGGATCGCGCGACTGAAAAGCTCTCTTGAGCTATACGATACTGTTCGAATCGACCACTTTCGGGGGTTTGCCGCCTATTGGGAGATTCCTGCCCATGAAAAGACTGCGGTCCGTGGTCACTGGGTTCCTGGGCCAGGCCGAAAGCTTTTCGACGCGGCACACCAGGTGCTGGGTTCCCTTCCTATTTTGGCGGAAGACCTCGGGGTCATCACTCCCGAAGTCGACGCACTCCGGGATGATCTCAATTTTCCCGGAATGAGAATCCTTCAGTTTGCCTTCGGAGATGACCCTAAAGCCGAATCGTTCCGACCTGAAAGCTATCCCGCCAACTGCGCTGTCTACACTGGCACCCATGATAACGACACCACCGTCGGCTGGTACCAAAGCGAGCCCGGCAAAGACTCGACGAGGAACGCAGATCAGATCCGACGCGAACAGCACAACGCACGAACCTACCTCTCCTGCGACGGTTCTCAGATTCATTGGGACATGATCGGTCTTGCCCTCCGATCCCCTGCCAACACAGCCATATACCCTCTGCAAGATGTTCTGGGGCTTGGCTCGACCGCTCGCATGAATGTTCCCGGACGAGAGGAGGGAAACTGGTCATGGCGCTTCCAATGGAACCAACTCACGCCCCAAGTGGAACAACATCTCCATCGCCTCACCCTTGAGGCAAATCGCAACTAAACCTACTTAATCCAGCTTGGGTCTTGAATGATGAACTGGAGCTTCCCTTTATAAAGTCCTAGCTCTCCAACAACTTTCACCTGACTTCCTTTGGCCATCACCCGGATGGCATCTTTTAGATTTTTATTATACGAATGCAGAGAATAAAGTTTCCCTCCTACTTCAATTTCGAGGGGGCGAATTTTTGATAAGGTCCCCTCGACCAAGAAATACTCACCAATCGCACGGGCTACCTCCTCGGCAGAGGCACTTTGCAGGACTGACGCGTTTCGAAGCTTACTTCGGTCGACCCGATCAAATCCCACGAGAACCACTTCCTTGGGAGGCAGGGAGCTTTTGGGTGAAGCGCCACCAACAACATTGATTCCATCACCAACTCGAAAAGTTGCCATCACGGGAAAGTGATCACTCGCCCCCCAACCAGGTCCATAGTTGGTCCAACGCCACGGCAGACCTAGGGGCTCGCGAACATTGACCCCCGGAACTAGCACCTGGTGGAAACTACCAGGCACATACTCCACCCCTTTTCTATCCCCTAACCCACGTGTGATCATGATCTGAATTAATGTTCCCCACTCGCCATTGTACTCGTCCGAATATCGTTTCTCAGGATCCACATCGAACCAAAGATTGTAGAGATCCGGTTTTCCCTCCCCGCCCAGCACTTTCGCATCCCCCTGAGATCCCAATACGTCCTGCACTGCGGTCTTCATCATAAAAGAGTATCTTTGACCTTGGTTATAGTGAGTATTGAAATCTCCACCTAAGATGACATCGGCCGACGGGTTGGCCTGTAAAATTTGATCTAAGCGATCGCGTACCGTTTTGGCATTCCCGAGCCGTGTATTCTCCATGGCGGGATTTCCCGCACCGCTTTTCCAGTGATTTCCCAGGATGATTACCTTGGCCCCACCAACCTCCAACTCCGTTTCTAAAATGCCGCGCGCCGAGGGAGTCACCCAAGTATTCTTGGACACGATTGGAAGTCGCGTCAGGAGTCCTGTGGTAATCGCCTCCTGATGTTTTTGTGCCGCCTCAGGAACATCCCCAACAACCACGGTGTATCCTGGGAGGCCCTCATCCTCGAGGGCTTTCAAAAGCCACGCTTGAACAGGAACTCCCCGCAACTCATCAGTCAGATCACTTGTCAGCATCTTTTCATACGTCGTGCCCTTATATTTCAATAAGAACTTCTTGAGATCTAAAACGTTTGAGTTGGGGGATTGATCGGCCTCAAGTTCATTCAGGATGACCACATCCGGCCCGCGGCCATTTCCCACGCTTTTTAAAACGGTCGCGATTGTTTTTAGTTTCCGCGCCAACTTGCTCGGCCCGTAGCTATTCTCGTCCGTAGGTGATTCTACATAGTCGTCGTACGACGAGATTCGATCCACATCGAAAAGATTTTCTACATTGTAGGCCATCACCGTGAACTCTGTGCCTCCGTCCCCTCTCAACTCCCCAATAAAAAGGCAGGCCAGCGTAAGATAGATTCTCCAAAAACAACTCACACCTCAACCCTACTGATTTTTTAGCTGTTTCACACTCATTCCTCGCCCGCTTGACGCCCCAACACTTCCCGTTAAAATATTGATTCTGTGATAGTTAGAAAAGAGTTAAGCTGTTGCCTATCAATTGTATCGATAGTTTCGTTTTTCGCATCAACCGCTCTTTTACACTCCCAAGGCGACACAGGGGTTGATCTTCTACCCAAACGCGCTTGGTGGGGTGGGTACGGATATGTCAACCGCACTGGAAAATTCGTTTTAGAACCGCAGTATGAATCCGCCCTTCCCTTCTCCGATTTCTTAGCTGCGGTCAAAAAAGATGGAAAATGGGGCTACATTAATGGGGAAGGCAAGTTTGTCATCGAGCCCCGGTTTGAAAATGCTTTCTTGTTTAGCGACGGAGCGGCCGCGGTTCAGGACAATGGCAAATGGGGCTTTGTCAATCGGTCGGGCAAATTTCTTGTCGAACCAAAATACGAAAGTGCAGGTATTTTTCGCCAAGGTTTAGCCGCCGTCCGTTGGGAGGGGAAATGGGGGTTCATTAGTAAGGACGGAGAGATGGTCGTTCCACCCAAATACGAACAAGTATATTTCTTTTCCGAAGATCGCGCGGGAGCTTCCGTCAACGGCCAGTGGGGATATATCGACCGGACTGGCACCTTCACCGTCCCCCCGAAGTACGCAGAGGTCCTCCCCTTCTCCCAAGGGCTGGCCGCCGTTAACCTAGGCGGCAAACGAGAGGATAATGAATTTTCAGGAGGTGTTTGGAATTTTGTCGATCCTCAAGGCAAAGTCATCATCGACCTCGCCTTAATCTCTGCGGCTCTCCCAGAGAAAGGGGCACCCTCTCGCGTCGGCACCGATGGACGACAAGATACCACCGCTAAGATCGAAGCGGTCGAAAATGGATTTCGTGAGGGAAAAGCACGCGTACAAATAGGAACCCGCCTCCTCAACGGCGACTTCCAAGGCCCTTCCTGGGGATTTATCGACAGCAAGGGAAATTGGCTAGCCGACGGTAATACAAAGATCCCGCTGAATTTTAGCAACTACACCCCAGGAGAAGGCTTCACCTTCGAATCTGATATTTTGGGAAATCGCGGCACCGCCGGAGATGTCCTCCAAACAGCCAAGAATGCCGAGACCATTGGAAAGGCTTACGAACAGGTGGAGCAAATCGAACGAGATGCGGACGAAGATTTTGCCTCCGCTGACCGCATGGCCGAATTAGGAGATCAAGAAGCCGCAAAAGCCACCCGGCAATTAGGTAAGGAGAAACAGCAGGAAGCAAAGCGCCTTCGCGATGAAACCGACCGGCGGGGCGGTGAAGCCAACGCAAACTCGATCAAATACTTCGACCAAGCGCTGAAGATCTACCAGGCCTTCGTCAAAGAAAACCCCGACGATTTACGGCGAGCCGAGGCACAATACAAAGTCGGTGAAATGTATGAGCACCTCACGAAATACTGGGATGCCTACAAGGCCTACAAAAAGATGGTTGAGGAAACGGCTTCCAACCAGTACTGGGACTTGGCCATTGAGCGAATGTTCGCCATCGGAAATGTCTACCTAGCGGGCCAACACCAGATGATGTGGAAAATTCCTATGCCTGCCGATATGAATAAAGTTGTCGAAATTTATCAGACGATTATCAAGTCAGCCCCATTCGGTTCCTATGCACCTCTGGCCACATTTCACTGTGGCTTGGCGCGTGAAAAACAGAAGAAGTGGCCCGAAGCGGTCAAGTTCTATGAGGAGCTCCTCGACAAATACCCGAAAAACGATCTGATCGACGATGCCCAATATCAAATCGGGTATGTCTGGAGCAAAGCAGCCCGCGAACCTGAATATGATCAGACCGCCGCCCAGAAAGGAATCGAAGCTTTTCAAGATTATCTGGCCCGATTTAAACGCAGCGACAAAACAGAGCAGGCCTCCGAAAATATCATTATGCTGGAGCAGCGGCTCAGTGGTGGCTCCCTTTCCGTCGCCAAGTTTTACGACAAAGCGGGCAACTACCCTGCTGCTTTGGTCTACTACAATGAGGTTTTGACCCAAACTCCCGACTCTCCCCAAGGACAAGAGGCCCGACAAAGGAAGCGAGTTCTCGAAGACCTCATCTCCGAAACGAAGCAGCAAACGAGCCCAGCTGACAAATCCAAGATCAGTTTTAGATCGAATCCCCAAACCCAACCCCGTAATCTGCCCAATCCATGAACTGGCCCCTTCTTGCCCTCCTGCCCTTGTTTCTGGGTGCTTGCGCCTCTTATCAAATGGGAAGCACCCCCAAACAAGCCAACCTCAAAGACGTCAAAGTTATCTATGTTCCAACCGCCCAGAATGAAACCGATGAGACCGACCTGCCTGGCATCATGACCAATGCCATCCTGCAGGAGATCGACCGGGACGGAACCTTTCGCCACGCGCGTAAAGACGAGAGTGATGCGATTCTTGAGGTGACCATTAAGAAGGTCGAACGCTCTGCCATTCGGCAATCAACCGAGCAGTTCCTGACAACTCTCCAATTTCAACTGCTCGTCACAGTGCAATACCGGCTTTTCAATCTGAAGGACAAGAAAGATGCGGTCCCCAACTCCACCGTGATTGGCACCACCACCTTTTTCGTACAGGGCGACCAAACAGAATCCCAACGCCAAGCCTACCCCCTCGCTGCCATCAACGCCGCACAGACCATAGTGAGTTCAATTTCGAATAGCGGTTGGTAATGCTGGAGTAGCATCTCGGTTCGGTTTGGCGGCACCGAAACTCGTTCTTACGTCTCTCAGGATCGCATCCGCTGCATCCATTCGAATCAGGCCCACCCGAGGATACTCAATATCAAGAATGACATAACAGGTCAGTGTAATCGTCGCGATGAAAAGAGCCTGATGCACCCTTGCCCTTTTCTCCATACCCGCCAGCTGATATCCCACGAGAAGAGATGAGATTAGACAGAAGGCTAGGAGCATTCCAAAAATTACTATCGGAGGGTGGAACTGCATCGCAGACATTCTGCTTGTCGTAATGTCAAACATGGCATTAAGCGCAGGGATCAACTGCATTCCTGGCAAAGGGGTTGTACTTTTCGACACGGAAAGCAAAGATTCACGCCAAATCTCTTTCTGCAGATTCTGGCTGCGCTGATACTCCGCCACCACAGCCTGCGTGTCAGGGATCAGCTGGTACGTACGAATCCTCGAGTCCGTGTATTCACGAAAGAGTTGCTGCAGCACTCGACAATCGTCCACCGGGAGAAGATTTAAGCGCAAGTAAGCTGTTCCAATATTGTTTGCCTCCTCCACGATCATATTTCTTCTTCCCTCAAAACGATTGAGAGAGGAGTTAAATGTGAAGGCCACTAAAAGACCGAATAACGCAAAAATGGGCGCATCAATCACGCTCAGCGTTTCCTTTAACTGACCCTTCCCTTCCCGCAAATGCCTGGCCCCAAGTCGGGACCCTAATTCCAAAAGAAAATACATTCCAATGGCTAAGGCTATGACCAATGGGAAAGTTAGGGTATAAAGCAACATCGGTACTTGGTTGAAAACGGTGATCGCCATGCAAGAGGCGGGCAAGAAATGCTCGGTCATCAAGGCAACTTTCAGGAAATTGGCTTCTGAGTCAAACCTTCCTCTACCAATTTTCCACCGGCCCTTGGGGGACAGGAATCTCCGACCGCTCCACCGGCCCATCCCCCGCAAAAACCGCCTCTAACCTCGAGGGCGCAAATTTCACCAGTAGCTCCCCCTTCTCATCCAAAAATTGCTTTCGCCACTCCCGATAATCCCCCAACGCTTTCTCATAGTCCGCACGGTTAGAAATACGCACGGCCGCTTTTTTGAACTCGCTGGATGGGCCAAACCTTCTCGCATACCAAGGAATCACCTTACGAAAAAGCACACAACCTCTCTCCTCCCCGAAAAATTCGATATTTCTGTCTAAATGGAGGCTCATCACTTGAACCCGCTCCTCAAAATCGGGTTCGGCCATTAATTCTCCAGTCTCCAAATAGTGAGCTGTCGCCCGAAAGATCCAAGGATTGAGAAAGGCTCCTCGTCCTACACTTACCCCAGCACACCCGGTTTCTGTCATCATCCGTTTCGCCCCCTCTGGCGTGGTCACATCACCATTGCCAATGACTGGAATCCGAACTGAAGCAACCACCGCCGCAATCCCCTCCAAACTTCCTTTGCCAGAGAAACCCTGCTGCCTCGTCCGACCATGAACAAAGACTCCAGCGACACCCGCTTCCTCTAAGGCCTTTGCTAGATTGGGTGCGGTTAAGTTTTTTTCATCCCAACCCAACCTCATCTTTGCCGTCACCGGGATCTGAACCGCTCCAACCATTCCTTGGACCAGCTCCGCGGTCTTGGTTAACTCCGTCATCATTGCGGAACCCCCGCCCACCTTGCAGACCTTGCGAACCGGACAACCCATATTGATGTCAACCGAGTTGGCCCCCAAGTCCTCACACTTCTTCGCCGCATCCCGCATTTCCGAGGCCACCGCCCCAAAAAGTTGCACCGCCCATGGCCGGTCGTCAGGGGATGTCGCCACCAACTCCAAAGCCCTGCGATTATTTTCCAGCAAAGATCGCGCATTAACCAGATCCGTCGTCGCCAAACCACATCCCCCAATTTCACGTACCGTCCGCCGAAAAGGCAGATTGGTATATCCCGCTAAGGGGGAGAGACAAAGTGGAGTCGCAAGCTCCAGAGAGCCGAAACGTAATTTCACAATTTCCTTTCACTGATTTCCCATATCCGCTGGGCATCTTCCAAGCTTTGCGCTGCTTTCGACGGAACCCGCTCTTTCCGACTTGCATAATAACCCCCTTGGATCGGTCTCTGCGTACGGGAGGCCAACCAGACAGCTGTATCCGCTCCTTGCTCGTTACTCTTTCCCCATACTTTTTTAAGAATACGAAAGGCGGCACCCGCAAAACCAAGATTCTCATCTCCCAAGGCCGAGTTCACTAACCCTGGATGCATCGCACAAATTCGTATTTTTGAGTCCCCTATCCACCGCCCCTGCTCCGCCACATAAAGAATGTTGCTCAATTTAGTCAGGCAGTATGCCCTCCAACCGTCCCACTTCCTCTCACCTTGCAAATTATCCCACTGAATTGAGCCCATCCGATGAGCCTCGGATGCGGTGCAGATCACTCTCGGGTCCACCGACTTTTCCAATAAAGGCAAAAGTCTTTGCGTCAAATCTACATACGCCAGGTGGTTCATCGCCCAAGTTCGCTCCAATCCCTCCTCCGTCACCCTGCGCTCCGTGAAGTACCCGCCCGCATTATTCCACAGAACATCCAACTTACCTTCCGTTACCATCAGCTTTTCTGCCAACTCCCCCACCTGCTTTCGAGATGTTAGGTCCACGGAGTAGGTTCTGACCTCGGGGGCTCCTGCCATTTTGCAGCTCCTAGCCACCTCCTCCAAACGACCACGGTGCCGTCCTACCAAAACTAACTCCGCACCAAGTGCTGCCAGCTGCAATGCCCCGGCACGACCGATGCCCCGTGTAGCCCCCGTGATCAAGACCACCTTGCCCTTCATACTAATTAAAGGTTCGCCCATCGACTTTTTATAGCGGAATTCTGCCACATACCAAGAGTGCTCGAATGCGATGATCGACCATGGAGCCATGGGGATTGGTCCCCTTCAAACCCGCCCCTGACCCATCCTAGTTACGCCTCTGGCGAGAAAAGAATGATGGCTCATGGAGCCATGGGGATTCGAACCCCAGACCTCCTCAATGCCATTGAGGCGCTCTACCAACTGAGCTATGACCCCGAAAGAAAGTAAAACCGTATCGCAAAAAACTCTCACCGCCAAGGCAAACCCTTGGCTTGCGAAATCTCCTCTCTCCCATCATTCTAGGCACATGAAGAAATCCATCCTCCTGGCTCTCTTAACCGCCCTTGCCTTTACCTCCTGTCAGCAAGCCCCATCGGGATCTGATGCTGAAGACGAAAGAAATCCATTTTTCCGCCAAGCCAGTAAAGATGTGGCCGACCTAAATTACCCCGCAGCCATCAAGCAGTTCGAAAAAGCACTGGCGGTTAACCCCACCGTGGTAAAGGCCTACCTCCAGATTGGCCTTCTCTACGGGGATAAACTCGGCGATCCGATTAGTGCAATCTACTTTTACCAAAAGTATCTCGAAGCCCGCCCGAATGCCTCTGAGCGTGAGGAAGTTGTCGCCGCCATGGAAAAAGCAAAAATCGATTTTGCCCTTAGCCTCACCAATAGCGGCATCCAAAATGCAGCTGAAATTGCCAAGATGAGTAAAGAGAATGTCGATCTCAAGCAGCAGATCGCTCAGCTTCAAGGAACCCTCGCTGCCAAAGAGGCTCAAGTCTCTCAAGCGGCCGGAGCCGCCACCCCACCCAAAGCAACCGCGGTCGTTCCTGCATCCCCAAGCGCAGAGAAGAGGCCCTTGAAAGCCCCGTCGGTGAAGCCCCAGGAAGCCGCCAACGCAATTCCCTCTGTGCCTGCCTCAACCCCACCCGCTGCCCCTGCAGAGGCTGCCACCCCTTCCGCCGATGCAAAACAGCACACGATTGGCCGCGGAGATACACTTTGGAAACTCGCCCGAAAATATTATCCTGCATCCCTCGACCTCAACGAGGAAATCGCCAAGATCAAATCTGCGAATCCGGGTCTTGATGACCGCAATCTGAAGATCGGCACCGTGATCACCATTCCATGAGTCGCCTCCGCTCCTCACCTGACGATCAGCAAGATCTTCCCCTGCCCTCTGGGGGCCCGATAGAAGATCTAAGCGCAGAGCTCCAACAGCGACAACATGAGCTGATTCAACTGCAAAGGCAGCAACAAGACCTCGAAGCACGCAAAAAACAGCTCGAAGAACTCAGCACTCGGCGCCACGAACTGCTCCAAGGCCAAAAAGAAATCAGGGATAGTCTCCTGCGTGGAATCATTATTCTCGAACGTGCCGAGGCTCAAGGCCGCAAAGAAGTGGATCAGATGAACGAAACCCGGCAAGTCTTCAGCGAGCAACTTTCCCAAATCACCAGCATCGATCCCTCGGAGTGGCTGGCCACCGGAATCGAAGAGGAGCTCTCAAAATCCCTCGCCAAGGTTGACCAAGCCCAAGCCATCTACACTCAATCCCGTGCAAAAATCGATGCTCTCAGAGGTCGAGATCTCGACCCTACAGCCGATGACCCTGAGGGAAGCACCAACAACTCATCTGCCTCTGCCCAAGAGTCCTTTTCCACCAATCTGGTGCGAGGTCTTGCCTTTAACCTCCCTCTTATCGTAGCCGCGATTGTTGGCCTGATTCTTTACAGCATCCTGAAATAATTTTTCGCCGGATGGAGTTAGGCGTAAATTATTCCCACGCTCCGTGAACACTATTTCTCTCACACTTGATTTACACCATATCCCTTTCGATACTTAAGGATGCCTTTTCCTAGCTTTAGACGTGACCCCATCCGAGAGGAGGTGCGTCGAATTAATCGCGAATCATCCCGCCTGGGCCACACCTCACGACGCTTGGCTGAAGAAGCCTCCATGGTGTCCTCAGGACGCCATCAACCCATTCGATCGGTCTCTCCATCCTCCCAAATTAAACAAGCGCCCTCACTGCAAGTAGAGAGCAGGCTAGCTCGCCGAAAGGTAATCCTAGCGGCCACCATCTCACTTCTTTTAGCGTGGATTCTCTTTAAGCTTGTCTCGGGCTAGGCGCCCAAGCCGTACTATTTCTTTTTGTCAGCTTTAGCAGGCTTAGCGGGCTTCTCTGCTTTGGCGTCCTTACTAGCCTTTGCTTTGCCTTTTGCAGAATCTTCCACCGCCTCAACCACAGGAGCTGGCCTCACCACCCATTCTAAAAGGGCTAGCGGAGCCGCATCACCATGCCTGTACCCCAGCTTCAGGATCCGCGTGTAACCCCCCGCACGATCCTTGAATCGTGGAGCGATTTCCGCAAAAAGCTTATGCACAAGATCCGACTCATGCAGGGCAGAAATCGCCTGTCGACGATGGTGAAGGCTCCCCTTTTTTCCCAGGGTCACCAACTTTTCCGCCACCGGACGAGCGGCCTTCGCACGCGAAACTGTCGTGCGAACTCTCTCATGCCGAATCAGCGAGCCGACCAAATTGGCCAACATGCTGTCTCGGTGCTGAGACGTCCGACCTAGCTTTGTCGTGTTTTGACGGTGTCTCATGCCTGCCCATTCGCCCCAGCTGCTTCCACGGGGGCCACAGGAATCGTCAACATCGACGCATCAAACTTCATTCCAAGGGAGAGCCCCAAGGAGGTCAGCTTGTCCTTGATTTCGTTCAGTGACTTCTTGCCAAAGTTCCGATACTTCAGCATCTCGGCTTCCGATTTCAGGGCCAACATTCCCACCGTGGTGATATTTGCATTGTTCAAGCAGTTCGCGGCACGAACCGATAGCTCAATCTCATTCACGCTCATCGCCAACAGTTTCTTTAAGGCCGTGTTTTCCACAGGGGCCTCAAACTTGACCTCCTCGAACTCGATCGGCTCTTTGTCAAAGTTGGCAAAGATATCTAAGTGGTGACGCAAGATTCCTGCCGAGTGAAGCAACGCCTCATCTGGGGTCAGACGGCCGTCAGTCCACAACTCAAGAACGAGCTTGTCATAGTCAGTTCGCTGGCCGACTCGGGTGTTTTTCACCTCGTACTTCACCTTGGTGACGGGAGAGAAAAGGGAGTCCACCGGAATTAAACCGATCGGGGAATCTTCCCTTTTGTTGTCTTCCCAAGTGGCATACCCACGGCCAACACGGACCTCAAATTCAGCCTCAAACTTTGCTTTTTTGTCCAAAGTGCAAATCACCTCTTTGGGATTCAACACTTCGATTCCAGCATCCAACTCAATGTCAGAAGCGGTCACCGGACCCTCTTTATTCACCTTGAGCGACAGCAAACGAGGCTCACGGTTCGGAAGCTTAAACTTCAATTTCTTCAAATTGAGAACGATCTCCGTGATATCTTCGACCACGTGGTCAATCGTGCTGAACTCATGCTGCACTCCAGTAATCTTCACACTGGTAATCGCTGCGCCCTCCAAGGAGCTGAGCAGGACACGTCGTAGGGAGTTTCCTAAGGTTGTCCCATAGCCTGCCTCAAAAGGCTCAGCCGTAAATTGGGCGTAAGTCTCCGTGGCGGTTTCTTCGTTCTTTTGCAGACGGTTCGGTAGTTCGAATCTTCCAAGTCGTAGGGGCATAATCTTTTCTCTCTTTCCGGCCGGGTTACCCTTCCCCCGCTACCTGGGAAAGGACCGACGGCCGATGCTAATCTTCGTTGGTTTTCATCGCCGGTAGCAGGCGATGAAGCTGTTTTACGAACGCGAGTAAAGCTCGACGACCAACTGCTCGTTGGCCACCGGGTTGAGCTCTTCGCGTGTCGGAATTCGTGTGAGCGTTCCTTTGAACTGCTCTTTATTGAGGGTCAACCAATCCGGCACAGGCCGAATTTGGCTCTTCTCCAAAGCATTGGTCCCAAGCTGGCGGGACTTCGGGTTGTCTCTTACTTCGACCACATCCCCTGCGCGGCAACCATAGCTCGGGATCGAGACCTTCTTGCCGTTCACCGCAATGTGGCCGTGCGAGACCATTTGACGAGCGCTACGCCTGGTGGAGGCAAACCCCAAATGATCCACGATGCTATCTAGGCGAGTTTCCAAAAGCTGGAGGAGTTTTTCCCCAGTGACACCACGGCTCTGCACCGCCTTTTGGTAATACAAGCGGAACTGCTTTTCCAAAATTCCGTAGCTGTACTTCATCTTCTGCTTCTCTCCCACCGCGATGGCAAAATCAGACTGCTTCCTTCGGCCCTTGGCACCGTGGACCCCCGGGGGGAAATTCCTGCGCTCCAAAGCTTTTGAAGGACCAAAAATCGGTTGGCCAAAACGCCGATTAATTTTGTCTCTTGATCCTGTATAACGTGCCATAAAAATTTCTCCTTAAACTCGTCGTGCCTTACGCATCCGGCACCCATTGTGAGGCACAGGCGTGACATCCCGAATCATGCTTACTTCTAAACCAACAGCTTGCAGAGCTCGAACAGCCGATTCACGACCCATGCCTGGCCCCTTCACCCTAACTTCAACCTCTTTTAAACCGTGCGCCATCGCTTGCCGGCTCGCATCCTGCGCCACTACTTGAGCGACATAAGCAGTCGATTTTTTTGAACCACGGAATCCCATTTTCCCCGCGCTCGACCAAGCAATGACATTCCCTTTTAAATCGGTGATCGAAACCACGGTGTTATTAAAGGTTGCCAAAATATGGGCTACACCATTCTGAATCTGCTTGGCCCCCTTGATCTTGGGGATCTTGATTTTCGAAGCATCTTCCAAACCATCCAAAGTAAGACTTTCAGGAGATAAAATGACCTCTTCCTTTTTTCCACCCTCTTTGCCACCGCCAGAGGATTTTGCGCCCTTCGGTTTTTTGGTTTTCGCACCTTCCGGAGCAGGCCCCTTTGCTTTTGCTTCTGGTTTCGATGCCGGTTTGGCATCAGGCTTTTTTTCGTTCTCGCTCATACGATTTAGGTCTTAGCCGCTTTGGCATCCTTACTGCGGATGACGCCTACGGTCTTTCGGGGGCCTTTGCGAGTCCGTGCGTTGGTCGATGTCCGTTGTCCTCGCACCGGCAATCCTTTGCGATGGCGGATTCCCCGGTAACAGTTGATTGTCTGTAAACGCTTTAAATTCTGCTGGGTATCCCGACGTAAATCTCCCTCGATCAAAAACCGATTTCGTTGGATCACGCCGATAATTCGATTGATCTGCTGATCGGTTAGATCTTTGGCTCGCAAATCGGCAGGAATCTCTGCTTCTTCCACCACCTGCCTCGCCCGTGTTGCGCCCAAACCGTAAACATAACGAAGACTATACTCTGCCCTCTTTTCACCCGGAATATCGACACCTAATACGCGGGGCATAGTTTTATCCCTGCCTCTGTTTCAACCGAGGGTTCTTTTTGTTAATAATGTAGATACGTCCACGGCGGCGGACGACTTGGCAGTCGCTCGTGCGACGTTTGATAGATGCTCTGACTCTCATAAATAAATAGTCCAAAATATTATCGAAGACCAACTATCTTGGCAAGCCCCTTTCTCTCAAAGATATCTGCATTTTTTGTCCTCGCCCACTATCTCACTGGCACTTTTTCGGCTGCTAAATTAGCGCAACTTACTGATGAAGATTGGGTTAGAATCTCTGGGTCTCCCTCTGTAATCAGAACCACATGCTCAAAGTGAGCGGAATCGCTTCGATCCGCAGTAACTGCTGTCCATCCGTCCTTCAAAATACGTATCTGCTCCCCACCCTCATTGACCATCGGCTCAATCGCTAAGGTCATTCCCGGCCTGAGGAGCGGCCCCGAATTTGCTTTGCCAAAATTTGGAATCTGGGGCTCCTCATGTAATTTTCGGCCGACCCCATGCCCAACAAATTCCTTCACCACACTATAACCAGCCGCCCTCACGCAACTCTCTACCGCATGACAAATCTCCCCCAACTTATTCCCGCTTCGGGCTGCCGCGATTCCCGCCTGCAATGACGCTTCAGTTCGCTCCAGTAACCGCTGCCTCGATGGGGTAATCGCCCCTAATCCAACTGTTGTCGCCGTATCTCCGACCCAGTTGTCTAAAATAATTCCAA
This sequence comes from Verrucomicrobia subdivision 6 bacterium, assembly GCA_945866245.1. Lineage (GTDB taxonomy): Bacteria > Verrucomicrobiota > Verrucomicrobiia > Methylacidiphilales > Verrucolacustridaceae > Verrucolacustris. The sequence goes on from CAMBGW010000011.1 coordinate 18,315, forward strand.
CATCCAACTTCACCACATCCCCATAACCTAATCGACGCGCCCCACCGATTCCATGAACCACCTCCTCATTCACGGAAATACACAGCTGCCCAGGAAATTTGCGATAACCCAGAAAAGCACTCCTTGCCCCCGACTTGGCAATCAACTCCCCCGCCCAACGATCCACATCCCCCGTCGTCTTTCCCGGCTCTAAACGCAAGACAAGCTCCTCAAGAATAGCCCGAGCCAGCCGACAGCTAGCACGCATTCCAGCGATCCCTGCAGCATCCTTGATCGGGATAATCGGCATGGCCCCGTGGGCCTTATCGCAGGGAAAGAACAATCCCGCCCAAGGCAATGATTGCTATCAAAACTAATAACCAAGCAATCTGTCGCTCCGAAATCGTCTGAGCCGTTCCGCCCACACTTCCTGTGCTCCTGCCCTTGATTCTCCCCTTCTTGAGGAAACCATCATAATGCCTCTGCAAAAGATACGTCTCCGCTTGGCGCATCGTATCCAACATCACTCCTACAATAATCAACAGACCCGTGCCTCCGAAGAATTGTGCCGTAATACTGGGCACTCCAAGAAAGTTTTGCACGAGCATCGGCAGAACCGCCAAAGCAGTCAGAAAGATTGCCCCCGCAAAGGTCAAGCGGGTCATGGCGTAATCCAGAAATTGTGCCGTCGTTTCCCCAGGGCGAATTCCAGGAACAAATCCACCATGCCTTTTCATATCATCCGCAATCTGAATCGGGTTGAAGACCATCGCTACCCAGAAGTAGGAGAAAAAGAAGATCATTCCCGCATAAAGAACATAGTGAAGCGTCCCTGTCGCCAGCGCTGCCGCAATCCGATTCGCTGTCGGAGATCCCGGAAAAAGAAAACCCAAAATACTCGCGGGAAACAGCAGGATCGCGTTCGCAAAAATGATCGGCATAACGCCCGCATAATTCACCTTCAATGGCAAGAACGATGTCTGACCCCCATAAACACGGTTTCCCCTCACCTGCTTCGCGTATTGAACACTCACTTTTCGCAAAGCTTGGGTCAGGGCAATGGTGGATCCGATGACAATAAAGAGAAATGCCAATAAGAGGAAAAGGATGAAAGGGCTGATCGGCTCGCGACCACTTCCTGCGGGAGGAACAAATACCTGCCACCCAGCGACCAGCGCTGCCGGCAAGCGGGCCACGATACCAATCGTGATAATCAAAGAAATTCCATTCCCGATTCCCTTTTCCGTCACCTGCTCGCCGATCCACATGAGCAACATTGTCCCCGCAGTAAGTGTAATCACCGTGATGGCTCGAAATGCGATACCAGGCTCAGGCACCAGAGGCCCCAGGCGCTGAATCACTTGATCGATTCCAGAAAAGATCGGGATTTGCGTCGGATTCTCAAAACTGGTTGCCAGCAGGTACCCCTGCACCACACACAAAATTAACGTTCCCAATCTTGTATACTGGGTGATTTTTTGCCGTCCCCCCTCCTCCCGAACTAACTTTCCAAGGGAGGGAATTACCCCAGTGGCCAACTGCATAACAATACTTGCACTGATGTAAGGCATGATGGTTAAGGAAAAAATCGCGCAATTTTCTAAAGCACCGCCACTAAACAAATTAAACAAGCCAATGACACTGCCTTGATCCTGCTGATCCACCACCTGCCGGAAGAACTCCCCTAAGACAAGCGGGTTAATTCCAGGGCACGGAATCGAAGCCCCGATTCTCACCACGACAATCAGAGCGAGGGTGAAAATAATCCGGTGCCGAAGCTCCGGAATCTTAAAGCAGTTAAAAAGGGCGTGAAGCATGGCCCGTGGGTAACCTGGGTAAGATTACTTCTTCAACAGGGTTACTTTGGCCCCTGCTGCCTCGAGCGCGCTTTTGGCCGAACCACTTGCCGCATGCACTTCGAGAATCAGATTTTTAGGTTTTAACTTTCCGCCGCCCAGAATCTTAATTCCAGCCCAGTGACCCTTCACTAAACCCACCTCCCTCAAGGCATTTTCATCCACCTTGGCGCCGTCCGAAAACAGATCCAAACTATTCAGGTTGATCGGGGCAAACCGTTGCGTAAATACTGCGTTGTTGAAGCCCCGCTTCGGTATGCGCCGGATCAAGGGCATCTGTCCGCCCTCAAAACCCAAACGCAAACTACCACCCGAACGGGCCTTTTGACCTTTATGGCCTTTTCCTGAAGTCTTGCCCTTTCCGGAACTCTCTCCAGATCCTAAACGTTTCCGGCGATGCCTAGCACCTGGCCGAGGGACAGTCGTACTCATGAGGCTACCTCCACTGCTGCCGCCTTTGGCGGACGTTTCTTGCCACGAAGTTCAAGAATTTGTGTTCGGGTGCGAAGTTTTGAAAGGGCATCCACCGTGGCCTTGACCACATTAGCTGCATTGCTCGATCCCATCGACTTGGCCAACACATCCTTTACCCCTGCCGCCTCAAGGACCGAACGTACACCACCACCGGCAATCAATCCTGTGCCAAGGGACGCAGGTCGCAAGAGGACACGCCCGCCGCCAAAAGAGCCATTGACCTCATGGGGCAAAGTGCTTGGTCCAATATTATAGGGCAGAAGATTCTTCTTTGCGTTCTCCGTCCCTTTACGGATGGCCTCAGAGACCTCTCTCGCCTTGCCAAAGCCCACACCCACCTTCCCTTTTTTGTCACCCACCACAAGGAGGGCGCTGAAGCTAAAACGCCGTCCACCTTTCACCACCTTGGCGCAACGGTTTACGAAGACAACTTTCTCAAACATATCGGACGGAGTCCGAGTACGCTCACGACGGTTCGTCGTGGGTTCAGACTTCGGAATAAATTCCGAAGTCTTTAAAAATGCTTTTTCCACCACAACTTCCGCGGGAAGCGTGGGGTCAATTTCAACGGGGGGGACTGCGCTCATTCCATTTACCTCTTTAGAATTTCAAACCAGCTTGCCGAGCCGCCTCAGCAAAGGCTTTGACCTTTCCATGATACAAAAAACCGCCACGGTCAAACACCACAGCGGAAATTCCTTTTTTCGAAGCCCGTGTCGCCACCTCTTTGCCCATTTGTGCCGCACCGGCCACATTGGCACGAATCCCCTTCTTCAAGGTTTCTTCTAAAGTCGAAACCGCTGCCAAGGTTTTGCCTGCGGCATCATCAATCACCTGGGCGTAAATATTTTTACCGCTGAAAGAAACACAAAGCCGAGGCTTGCTGGCGTCTCCGCGCAAACGTAAGCGAATCCGCTTATGAATTCGGATCCGGCGTTCCCTACGTAATTTAGATGGATTAGGCATAAAGTTCTACTAGGCAGACTTGCTTTGCGCTGTCTTGCCTTCCTTTCGGCGAATCGTTTCCCCGGCGTATCGCACCCCTTTTCCCTTGTAGGGCTCTGGCGGCGCATACCCGCGGATATCCGCGCATAC
>CAMBGW010000012.1 GCA_945866245.1 Verrucomicrobia subdivision 6 bacterium
TTTCATGAACCTTCTTTGGGGAAATTCGGTTGCCTTATCCTGGATGTGGGGATTAGGGCTATTTTTCAGTGTTCAATTCTCCCTGCAGTACGGCCTTTTTGGGCTCCTTACCTTTGCGATTCCGAATGCCTTGGGTTTGGTGTTTTTTGGTGGAGTGACCCAGTTGATCGCGCGACGCGCGGGAAATGGTCCAGATGCATTAGGCGCTTTTTTTGCCACTTGGTCGCGTCCCTACCGGCTGATCTTTTTTCTCTATCAAATTTTGGCAATCACTCTGACGGTTTTTGCATTAGTTCGCTATGCGTGGCAACCGCTAGGCTTAGAACCGGCGGGTTTGTATCTCCTTTTAACCGTTCTAGTGATTTTAGCGGCGGCGACTTTGTTTGGTGAGGAGTTTGATATTCGACGGATTCCGTATAGCCACGGCGTGCTGGGGGTGATTGCGTTAGTAGCCGCGGGAATTTTGTTGTACCAGTTGCCTGGAATTGGGAAGGGTCGTTCCATGATGACGGGCACGAATCCATTTTTTGGACTGAATTTTTGGGGCTACGCGATTCCGATTTGTGTGGGGCTTACCTTAGGACCTTGGTTGGATTTGCAGCAGTGGCAACGAGTGATTCAGATTCAACGGGAGGGAAAATCTCCCGCGCTGAGTTATCTTTTGGGTGGAGGATTATTCTTTCTTCTGCTTTTAGCTCATGGAGCCTTAGCACTTTGGGTGGCCGGTCAATCGGGTGGAGCCTTGATGCGGGAGGGGATCGATGGGCTGGCCTATGGTGAGGATGCGGTGACGCGGTTTCTCTGGGCGGCGGCATCCTCGCACCCTTGGGCTTTCGGATCTTACCTGCTGATTCTTTGTATTATGGCGTTAACCACCTTGGACAGTGGATACATTGCTCTGCGCTGGTATTTGAGTAAATCGGGTGGGGCAGCACGCCCGTTTCCGCTGACCCTTTTGCCCGAAGCGATCTTGGGGTCGCCCCTGCCAGCCTTGATTTTCACCGGGCTATTTACTTTGGTGGCAGTGGTTTTGAAGTTGGAGTTGGAGTACTTCATGATTTTCTACGCCACTTTTTTTGTGGGCTATGCGGGTTTGGCTCTGCTCCGGGCTTTTCATACCGGCCAAGGAAACGCACTTCCGCAGGTGAAGATGTTCTGTGTGGGAAGTGTTGCCGTGGTCATTTTTGCCTACGGGTACTTTTTGGCGAACCCGCTGGGAATGATTTTGGGATCGATTCTTCCGGTGGGTTACGTGGGTTGGCTTCTTTTGAAGCCCGGCTCGGGGCATGAGTTTATTGGTGGGGTAGAGGAGTTGGAGGATTCAGCGGGTGGACCCAGCGGAAAGTCGGTGGCGGCAGAGGAGATCATCGAGCCAGGCAGAGTGGTGCCCTTTCCCAAGGCGGAGGGAGCGGTATCGACCGATCTCTTTGGCCACTTTGAAGGTAAATGGTTCGTCCACACCTTCGTGGCGACGTACGCCGATACCAATTCAGTGGGAAACGTTTACTTCGGGATGTACGCGATGTGGGTTGGAAAAACCCGCGAACTATTCTTTAACCGCTGTCTGCCAAAATTTAATTTAAAAACCACGCCGTACTATATTTTGACGCGCTCGTTCGAGCATAAGTTTATGCGGGAGACGCGTGAGTTTGAGCGGGTCAGCGTAAAAATTAAAGTGGGTGACTACAATCGGAAGTTCGTCACTTTGGAACATACAATTTTTGATTCGGCAGGGAATCAGTTGGGCAAGGGAAAGCAGCAGTTAATTTTTGTTTCTTCGGGAGATTATAAGCTTCTGGATATCCCAGGCGAAGTGTACGAAGCGTTTGTTGCTTACGCCTAGAGCGTAAGGATTACTGAACCAGCTCGCGGGCGCGAGCGAGGGCACTGTCTCGATCGGTAAACTTTCCCTCGAGTTGCTCGTCCATTAGCTGATGGAGAATTTTTCCCATGGAGGGGCCGGGTTTGATGCCGAGCTGCTGAAGATCGTTGCCTGTGAGGAGGGGCTTGGGCTTGATCTCCTCTTGCGAAAATTCGGTCATCTTTGCAGTGAGAAAGGTGTGGATATCGAGTTGTCCGTGGCAGGAGCTGCAGTCGATCCGATGCAGTTCCAACTCTTCAAGAAAGGTGGGGCGGGCGAGGAGTCGTTTCAGGGTGCTAACGCGCATGTTGGGGGCGTCTTTAAAAGCCATGTGATTGGCGATGCAAGCGGTGATGGCGTTCATTTCGTCGTTGGGAAAGCGGAGGCGGCGAAGAATCTCTTCCGCCATGCGGGCGCCTACTCCTTCGTGACCAAAAAAACGAATCCGGCCATCGGGATCGGTTTTGGAGGTGCGAGGTTTCCCGATGTCGTGCAGGAGGGCGGAGAGAGCGAGGACGGGAGAAGGATTTTTCAGGTGGGTAAGAAGGAGTCGGGTATGAACCCACACATCACCCTCGGGATGATGTTCAGGGGATTGGGCGCAACCTCGCATTTCGAGAAGCTCGGGAATCCAAACAGCGAGGAGGCCTGACTGGTGAAGGAGATCGAATCCACGGGCAGGGTCGGGGCTGGTAAAGATTTTCATCAGCTCATCCCGAACTCGTTCTGGGGAGATGACGTTGGAGGAAGGGGCGAGTTGGATCAGGGCCTTCCAAGTGGCGGGTTCCATTTCGAATCCCAGCTGAACGGCAAAGCGGATGGCGCGGAAAAGGCGAAGGCGATCCTCGGTGAAGCGGGAGACGGGATCTCCGATGGCGCGGATGATTTTAGCCGAGAGATCGGCTTGGCCTGCCACATAATCAAGGAGCTGATTTTGCAAGGGGTTAAAAAACATTCCGTTGATGGTGAAGTCGCGTCGTTTGGCATCCTCTTCTGCGGTGGTGAAAGTGATGGAGGAGGGTCGACGTCCGTCGAGATAGGGTCCATCGACCCGAAAGGTGGCGATTTCGAAAACGTGTTCATCCAGGCGAAGGCGGATGACCCCGAAGGCTTTGCCTTGGGGGTCGGAGGCTTTCGGGAAGAGGGATTGAACTTGGTCGGGGGTAGCGGAGGTGGCGATGTCGACGTCGGGGTAGGGCCGCTGAAGAAGGGCGTCTCGAACACAGCCTCCCGCATAGACGGCCACGTGGCCCGCTTGGGCGAGCATTTGCACAATCTTTTCGGCGGCGGGATGACGGATCATTTTGGGGTGCTGGGGGATCGAAGGGTGAGGTAAGCAATTCCGCCCAAGAGGCTCCAGAAAAGACCGAGGCCATAAATGAGGATTGAGTAGGCGATGGCAGATTCTGGATCGGTCCCTAAACCAAGATGGAGAAAGAGAAAGATCATGACTCCTTCACGGACTCCATGGCCACTGACACTGATGGGCAGAGCGGAGGCGCTGAAGATGAGGACAAGAATGAGGCCGGCGAGGGAGTAGGTGATTGGAAGGTCGAGGGCGCGGGCAAGTAAAGTGGCGCCAGCAAAGCTGAGAAGGTGAACACCAATGGAGACGAGCACGACGGCAACGGTGTTCCAACCGCCATGCATGGTGTCTCGCAGGCCACGAAGAAGATCGAGCAGGACAGCGCGGCCAGGGAGTTTTTGGGGCAAGGGAAGGTTGGGAAGAAATCCCGGAATAATGAAACCGAGAAAAAGGAGAAGAGCACCGAGGGGGCCGAGCCAAGGAAGAGCGGAGGCGAGGGGGGCGAAGGTAGGATCGGCGCGGAGTCGATCGGTGGCCCCCGGAAGAAAAAGAAGGGCGAGGCCAAAGAGGGCGGCCACGCCGAAAACCCGATCGAGGAGAATGGAGAGGGTGGCCCGCGCCTTCTGATGGGGAAACCAGCGGATCAGATAAAAAAGGCGAATGGCATCTCCTCCGGTAGAGCCGATCAGAAAAAGATTAAAAAAGAAGCCGACGAAAGTCAGATGAATCGTGCGGAGGTAGGGGAGAGAAATCTTCTGCAAACGGAGAACAAAGTAGAAGCGGGTTCCACAGAGAAGAATGGAGCCGAGGGTAACGGTGAGAGCGGCCGTCAGCCAAAGGGGGTGGGCAGAGGCAAAGCGGTGGGCGAGGCTGGGCCAGTTTACTTTACCCGCGAGAAAAGCAATGACCCCTCCCGTGATGAGGAAGCGAATCCAAGGCGCGAGGCGACTTAGGAGGGTGCGGGTTGGTTTTGGTTCCACCATAGGAGGCTGGCACGAACTTCCTCCGCGGACACATCCGGAGATAGCTCGAGTGAGAAGTGAGTGTTTGGGGGAATGAGGGGGAGGAGTTGGGAAAAAGGAATGGATCCTTGGCCGAGGGGAAGGTGATCCCCCTTTTCGGGAGAGTAGTCGTGTAAGTGAACTCCAATGAGCCGAGGGGCGAGTCGGCGAAGGTGTTGGGCGTGGTCGATGAGTCCGAGCCACTGTTTTCCGGCGGCGTGACCAAAGTCGTGCCAATAGCCGAAGGTGGGAGCAGGAAGGCGCGTGAGGAGTTTATCCCAAAAGTCGTCTGGTGGAATTTCACGGGGATTTTCACGGCATTCCAAGCCGAGCCGAATTCCAAGGGATTGGGCACGCTCGCCAAGACGAAGAAGAATTTCTTCCACGCGGGGCCAGCTTTCATGAAAGGCTTTTTCCCATGCCTCAATGGCAGCGATCTTTTCACGAACATAAGTGCGGGATCCGATTTGGCCTGCGAGGGCGAGGGTTTCCAAAGAATCGGCCAGACCCCGCGGGCCGGCAGAGCCGAGGTGAAGTACGACGAAGCGGGCTCCGACGGAGGCGGCGGCCTCAAGGGTGGCGAGGGAGTGGCGTTCCGCGAGGCGACGTTTTGCGGGGTTGGGGTCAGAAAATTCGTAGGCGTTGGGGTGTGGGCGAAGAAGCTCGATGGGGACGGGGCAGAAGTTGTGCAGGACATCGATCTTGGGTGCTTCAGGGTTTCGATGTTCAGCGAGGATTCCGGGCCAGAGGTTAAAGCGAGTGTTGTGGCTGAGTTCGACTCGAGAGAAGCCGAGGGCGGCGGCTTGGCGAAGGAGGGCGGCACCGTCGGTGGTGCGGTCGGCGTGCCAGCAGGTGGAGAGGGCGAGGGTGGGGGCAGCCATTGACGGAGAGCTTCGCTAAAAAAAGGGACGGGGCGAAGGGATTTTTCAGGTAGGGAAGGAGCGGGGGGGGGTTGAAGATTGGGAAAGAAGTAGGCAAAATCATGGAATGCTGGCCAAACGGATTTCCTATCGTGGGAAGGTACAAGGGGTGGGATTTCGCTACAGCGTGAGGCAGATCGCGGAGGGCTATACCGTGTCAGGTCACGCGATGAATCAACCCGATGGGACGGTCGAGGTTTTTCTGCAAGGGGATCGGGGTGAAGTTGAAGCGATGGAGAAAGAGATTGGGGAGAGTCATCTGGCTGGATTCATTCGGGAGGCGAGTGGGCGGGAGGTGGAGGCAGTGCCAGGAGTGAAGGGGTTTCAAATCCAGTGAGTGCGGCAGTACGGACAGAGCGGTTGCGGAAAGAGTTTCCGATGGGATGGTTTCGGGGACGCGTCTTGGCTTTGGAGGGGTTGGATATGGAGGTGAAGCGTGGGGAGGTGTTTGGTCTGCTTGGACCGAACGGCAGTGGGAAAAGCACGGCCATGAAGATGATTTTGGGTTTGTTGAGGCCGACATCGGGAAAGGCGGAGGTGTGTGGATTTCGGGCAGGTACGATCGCTGCTAGGCGACAGATAGGATTTCTTCCGGAAAATCCCTATTTTCCCAATTTTTTGAGTGGAACGGAGCTGGTGCGGTATTATGGAAGGCTAAGTGGCATGGGGGGTGCAGTTTTGGAAAAGCGAATTCAGGAGTTGATGGAGCTGGTGCGGTTGGGTGGGGAGGCTGGAAAAAGACCTCTGCGAACGTATTCCAAGGGAATGTTACAACGGGTGGGTTTGGCAGGGGCGATGGTGGGGGACCCAGAGATTTTGATGTTGGATGAGCCGACGGCGGGGGTGGATCCGGCCGGCTCAAGGGAGATTCGGGATTTAATTTTAGAGTTACGGGGCCGCGGAAAGACGGTGATTTTTTCGAGCCATCTTTTAGAGCAGGTGGAGGATGTGGCGGATCGGGTAATCATTCTGCACCGGGGACAAAAGTTGAGGGAGGGGCGATTAGAGGATTTGCTAACTCGGAAGAAGGAGTGGGAGGTGAATGTGCAAGGGTTAAAGGAAGAGGACCGAAAGGAGTTGAGGGGTTGGCTGGAAAAGCGTGGGGTGCAGGTGGTGCGGGAGGGAGCGCCTCGAGAACGGTTGGAGGACTATTTTTTGCGAAGTCTGCCTGAGGAGAAGCGAAAATGATGGGCTCTCTGCGGCGAATTACTGCGGTTGCGGGGAATACCTTTTTGGAGGCGGTTCGCCAGAAGGTTTTTGCGGTGCTGCTGGTTTTTGCCCTCGTCCTGATTTACGGGGCGAACTACTTCACCGAGTTTTCCTTTCAAGAGCAGTTCAAGTTTTTGAAGGATTTGGGGTATGCGTCGATCAGTTTGACCGGCCTTTTGGTCGGTTTGTTGGGAGCGAGTCAATTGATTCCAGGGGAGATTGAAAGGAGAACGATTTTGACCGCCTTGTGTCGGCCATTGCGTCGGTGGGAGTTTATTGCGGGTAAGTATCTGGGCTTGGCCACGCTTCTCGCGGTGATGGTTGCAATTATGGCGATCGCAGTGGGTGGTGTTTTGGGATGGAAGGAGGCTCAACTGATCGCACGGGAGGGATCGGATCCAGCGGTGGCGGCGGCGATTCAGAAGGAGGCGAGAGATCCTCGTTTATTGCAAGCGGTGCTCTTGGTGGAAATGAAATTAGCGGTGGTGGCGGCGGTGGCGGTTTTCTTTAGCACGATCGCGACCTCCACTACTTTTGTTATGGCGATGACGCTGATGGTCTATCTCATTGGGCATCTGGAGTCGGTGGCGCGGGAGCAGTGGTTGGAGTCGGGAGAGGTAGCGAGTTGGGTGGCGAAGGCCTTTTTAGCGGTGGTGGCTTTCCTGGTGCCTGATTTCAACCTTTATAATTTGATCGATGAAATCATTGCGGGGAACGCGGTCTCGTGGCGATCGACTTTGGAGGTGACGGGATATTCGGCGGTCTATATTGCCGTGTTGCTGACGGCGGCTTCCGTGCTGTTTGAAGGGCGGGATATTTGAAATCGTGGATGGCGGCGGGGTTGGCCTTTTTTTTGTTTTTATCTTGGGGCGGGGCGAAAACCTTTTGGGAGCAGGCGATGACACAAGCCCAACGGAAAGCGACCTATGGATTTCAAGGGCCGACGGCGGTGGCCATCCGGGAAAAGGTGGGGCAGGGGTTGGCCTTGGCCGCGCTGGGGGGATTTCGCGGATTGGCAGCGAATGCCCTGATGTTGCAAGCGCACGGAGCATGGGAGGAGCAGCAGTGGGTTCGAGTGAGGACTTCGTTAGAGCTGGCTACGGTGCTTCAACCCCGTGTGGCGGTTTTTTGGGATACGGCATCGTGGCATTTGGCATGGAACGCGGCCGTGGCGGCAGAGCGATTTAGCGGTGAGGCGAGTGAAACCAAGCGACGAATGGAAGCCCGACGGTGGGTCGAGGCGGGTCGAGATCTTTTGGAAAGAGGGACTAAAGCGGTTCCGGAGAGGGCACTCCTTTTTCAGCGGCTGGGGGATTTATACTGGCAGCGTTTGGGAGATTATCAGGCGTCGGCCGATTACTATCGGCAAGCGATTGCGAAAGGGGATGCGCCCCCTTACCTCGAGCGTTTTGTAGGATACGCCCTAGACAAAGCTGGAGATAAGAGAGGGGCATTAGCCTATTTTCGGGAGTTGAGGGCAGCCATGGGAAATCCGCCGGCGGCGGAGAGAAGACCAGAGGTAGTGGATCGTGAAATCTCGCGATTAGAAAAAGAGCTGGCGAGTGGGAGTGGGTCTAAAAAAAAGTGAAGTACGGAATTTTCGGTGATGTGCATGGCAATCTAGAGGCCCTGGAAGCTGTTTTAGCTGACATGGAGGATCAGCAGGTGACCCATCCTGTCTGCATTGGTGATTTAGTGGGCTACAATGCAAATCCGGCTGAATGTCTTGAAGTGGTGCGGGCTTTGGGATGTCCTGTCGTACGGGGAAATCATGATGAGCTGGTGACCCACAAAAAAAATCCGGATGCCTTCTCGATCGACGCCCAAAAGGCGCTCTCTTTTTCTCGGAATCGCCTCACCCCTGCTCAGTTAAACTATCTTCGCCGTCTGCCCCTGACGCATATGGAGGAGGGCTTTACCTTGGTGCATGCGACCTTGGATGGCCCAGAAAATTGGGCCTACATTTCCACCCAACTGGAGGCCCAAACCAGTTTTTTCTATCAGAAAACCCACCTTTGTTTTATTGGTCATACCCATCGCCCCGCGGCTTTTTTAAAGGAGAAGGATGTTCGGCCCGTTGTCTTTCGTGGGGTGGATGTCCATCCGGAAAGGCTGAAAATCGCGCGCAAATTCCTCTTTAATGTGGGGTCGGTGGGGCAACCCCGGGATGGGGATTGGCGTGCCAGCTATGCCATCTACGACTCGAAGGAACAAACGGTCGATTTGCGAAGAGTAGGATACGAGGTGGAAAAAGCGGCCTCTAAGATTGTTAAAGCAGGCCTTCCAGACTCCCTTTCGGCCCGATTATTTGCAGGCGAATAAATAAATAGTGTTACGCATGAACAACTTATAAATACGCAAACTTTCTGTAACTTGACAAAATAGCATTACCCACTAATGATAGCCTCATGAAAACTAGATCCCGCAAAAATCTTCGTTGGTCAACCGAACGTGTTGTAGCCGAAATCCATCAGTGGAGAGATAAAGGGGAGGCCCTTTACGCGAACCATGTTCGCCTTAATTTCCAAGAGCTGTTAGCTGCTTCGATTCGCTACTTTGGTAGTTGGCAGGCGGCGCTGGATCAGGCTGGGATCTCTTATGTGGATGTCCGCAAGTACCGCAAATGGTCCAAAGAGGTAATTGTGGAGGAGATTCGTGATCTCGCTTCCAAGGGTTTCGATCTTTCTTTCCGATCCATGGCCCTCAGCCAACACAACGCCATGGTCTACGCGGCCATTCGGCCCAAATATTTTGGCAACTGGCGCACGGCGCTGGAGGCCGCTGGTCTCGCCTCCGAAGAAATCTATCGTTACCGCAGCTGGGATGAAGATGGCATTCTGGATGAAATTCGCCGCCTGCAGACCGAAGGTGCCGATCTCAGCTCCAAGTCGATGGATGAGTCCTCCAATAAGTTGATCGCGACCGCCCGTCGCCGTTTTGGCAACTGGGGCAGTGCCTTAGAAAAAGCGGGAATCAATTATGCCGATGTTCGTCGTCGGAAACGGTGGACACGGGAAAATTTGGTAGAAGGAATCCTTGAGTTGAAAAAGCAGGGTGTAAAATTGATCACCCCTGAAGTCAAACGCGCCAATCCTTCCCTCTTTGCTGCGGCATGCAAAAAGCACTTCTACGGGACTTGGAAAAAAGCTCTCCGTGCGGCCCTTCGATCTGAAAATCAAGTGGTAGCGCAAGTGGTGCCCGAGGCAACTTCTGTGCCTGCACCCGAAGCAAAGCCAGTAGAGTCGCAACTCGCCTCTTTGTCCGCTTAGTCTCCGCTCTCCTTCCATCTTGCCGAGGGCTGGGCAGCAAGCCCATATTGTCACTTCATGCAGAGAGCAAGTTTGGCAAGGGTTTGGGGATTCGCTTTTTTCCTGGTTTTTGGCGGGCATCAGGCCAGCTTCGCCCAGATCGATCTTAGGATCGAAACTCCCAAAGCCTCTTACCTTCAGTTTTCCCCAATTCCCTTCACGATCAAAATCAAGAATCTCGGGGCAGGGGAGCTGCGTTTGGCTGAGACCCAAGGAAAGCCATGGTTGGAGATGGTGGTGCAGTCGCGTGACGGACAGCTGATCGCCCCGGAAAAAATGCTTTTGCCGCCCGAGAAAACCTTGCGCTCAGGCCAATCGACCTCCATCTCGGTCGACCTTGCCCCTCACTACCTGATTCGGGACACGGGTGGATATCGGGCCCGCGCCTCCGTTCGGCTCCCCTCTGGGGAAACTTTAATGACCGATTCTCTGGATTTTCTCATCGGTCGAGGAGAGGTCATCTGGACTGTCCCTCGAGGAGATGGGGAGGAGCGGCGAATCTATTCTCTTCTCAAATTTTATGAGGACCCCAATGTCGGCCTCTACCTGCGAGTTGAAGTCCCCAAAAAAAATCAGGTGTATCCTTCCCGCCGTCTGGGTGCCTTTCTGCCCTTGGGAAAACCTGTGGCGGAGTTCGATCCGCAAAACAACCTCCACCTTCTTTATGCTGTGGCCGCAGGTAAGTACCGCCTCACCGTCGTCAACCCTGATGGGCAAATTTTACGGGAGGAGACGCGCCAAGCGGGAGTTGATAAACCTGTTCTGACCAAGCACACCGATGGAGATGTCTCGATCCAAGGCGGCGTTGTCCAACAACCCTCCTCCCTCCGCGAGCGACTCTCCACCCTTCAAGCCCGTATCGGGGCTAAAGCCCCGCCGACTGAGCCGGATCAACCCTGACGCGAAGTTGCCCCAGCCGGCTTGGGCCGAACCGGTTTCAGCAGTCTCATTCCAGTGGGGCCAAATAAAGTTGGGTCCAGAGGGGGAGCCAAGAAAATCCGATCCCAGGTCCGCTCAAAAGCGTGCGCTGCGTCCGGAAACGTTTGGGATAAGTCCCGCGCCCGCCGATAAAAATCTCGCGAGCGGCGATGGGCCGCGGTTCTTGAAAGGGCGAACTGGCTCCCGCCTACGTAGCGAACTTTTTCCGGAGCGTTCTCTCCCCACATCGCCTGAAAAAAACCCTCTAAGTTTAGCTCACGCCGTTCTGGATTCTTGGACCAAGTGACAAAGGAGGGTCGACCGCGGGCATCGTCTGTCTCCCACAAAAAACCCAGCCAGGCAAAATCGGGTTGAATCTCCTCTTTGACGTAGGAACGAATCACGCGGTGAAGATCTGGGGCGTGATCGAAAGGGCGCCCTTGCGCAAATACGGTCAACTCTGCCAGATCGTCGTATCTCTCTACCAAGTGGTGAAGCCAGGCAAAATCGTCCCTGCTATGATTTTCCAGCGGGATCGATCCAGGCCACGGCGTCTGATCGGGTGGGCTTTTTTCGTAGACCGTCAACCGCACCCCGCGGGGTAAATTTCGAGTCCACGCTAAATCCTCCCCGAATCGACACACCGCCACCTCTACCATCGGACTAGGCGCCGCCGGTAAGGTCTTGGATAATCGTGATCAGGGGCAAGAAAAGGGCGACGACAATTGTTCCAACCACCAGTGCCAACATAACAATCATCACTGGCTCGAGCATCGAGGTAAGTCCGGCGACAGAGTTGTCCACCTCCTCTTCAAAAACGTCTGCCACCTTGGTTAACATGTCGGGAAGTTGTCCCGTCTCTTCGCCGACCTGGACCATCGAAACCACCATCGGAGGAAAAATACCACTCGCCTCCATCGGGCTGACCATCGATTCCCCCTCCTTGACGTTGTCGTGAATGCTTTCGACCGACTTACTTACCCGCAGATTTCCGGCGGTATCCCTTGTAATCTGTAAGGCCTGCAAAATCGGCACACCCGAGGAAACCAACGTTCCTAGTGTCCGACTAAAGCGGGCCACCGATGTCTTGGTCAGCATGTCTCCAAAGAGCGGGATCTTTAAGGTGTAGGTATCTAAAGTAGCCGCCACCCCAGGAAGACGCATGGCGAAGCGCAACGCAAAAACAAAAACCGTAATGGCGACAGCGATCAAAATAAAGTTTCCCTGAATGAAGCGGCTTAAATCCATCACCGCTTGGGTGATGAAGGGCAGGGGACGTCCTCCCAGCATGTCTTTAAAGATCGCTTCAAATTTGGGCACGATGAAGAGCATCAAAAATGTCACAATGCCGACCGCAATGGTTAAAACGACCAGCGGATAAACCATCGCCGAGGTTACCTTGCCCTTAATTCTTTGACTCTTTTCTGCAAACTCTGCCAACCGAGTTAGCACGACTTCCAAAACTCCACCCAACTCGCCCGCCTTGACCATGTTCACATACAACTTGTTGAAGGCTTTCGGATGTTGGGAGAGCGCCTCCGAAAAGGTTGTCCCGCCCTCGACCGACTCCGCTAGACCGGCCATTATCTTTTTTAAATTGGGATTTTTTTCCTGCTTTCCCAGCGTCCGTAAACTTCGCAAAAGGGGAAGGCCCGCGCTAATCAGGGTAGATAATTGCCGGGTAAAGATTGTCAGGACTTTTGCCGGAACCTTGCCCGTTCCCCCACCCCCACCCAGCGATAGATTAAACGAAAATCCCTTTTTCTTTCCTCTGCCCGAAGCTTCCGCAGTCGTCTCCGCAATATTGGTCGGAAACTGACCCTTCTTCTTCACGGCGGCCGCGGCATCCGATGCGTTGTTTGCCTCGAGGGTCCCTTGATGGGTTTTTCCTTGGGCATCGACCGCGGTATAGGCAAAGAGGGGCATGGGCGTTAGGTGTACTTAAGAACTTCCTCGATGGTGGTGTGTCCCTCAAGGAGATTCCGTATTCCGTCCTGCCTTAATGTCGTCATTCCCAGCTCAATACCCTTTTGACGGATGACCACCGAGGGAGCCCGCTCGTTGATCAAAAGACGAATCGGCTCCCGAATATCCAAAAGTTCATAGATTCCCACACGTCCCTTGTAGCCCGTACCGTTGCACACCTCACAACCCTTACCAAAATAAAAGGGCTGATCTCCAACCTCCGAAGGGGTCATTCCCAGCTGACTTAATACCTCCTCCTTGGGGCGAAATGGAGTCCGGCACTCTTTACACACGCGCCGCAGCAGTCGTTGCGCCAAAACCCCCTCCATCGTGGCTGACATCAAAAACGGCTCCACTCCCATATCGAGCAAACGCGTCACCGCACCCGCCGCATCATTGGTGTGCAAACTCGTCATGACCAAATGCCCCGTCAAACTTGCCTGAATGGCAATCTGCGCCGTTTCCAGATCGCGCGTCTCTCCCACCAGAATTTTATCCGGATCTTGACGCAAAAATGCCCGCAACGCTCTGGCAAACGTCAGGCCGATTGCCTCATTCGCTGGAACCTGAATAATTCCCTCCAACTCGTATTCCACCGGATCTTCCACCGTCAAAATCTTTGTATCGATCTGATTCACTCGTCCCAAGCAGGAGTACAAGGTCGTCGTTTTTCCCGATCCTGTCGGTCCAGTCACAATAAAAATGCCGTTCGGTTTCTCAATCGTTTCGCAGATGTAGTCGAAAATATGTTTCGGAATTCCCAGCTTTTCCAAATCCAAATTCACCACCGAACGATCCAACACCCGCAAGACCACACTCTCCCCATACTGCGTCGGCAAGGTCGATACCCGCAAATCCACTTGTCGCCCTGCCAATAAAGTCTGGATGCGCCCGTCTTGCGGAACTCTTCGCTCCGCAATATTCAAATTCGCCATCACCTTGACACGAGAGGTGAGGGGAATGGCCAAGCGACGTGGAGGCGGCGCCATTTCATACAAAGCCCCGTCCACCCGATAGCGAATTTTAAACTCTTTTTCAAACGGCTCTAAATGGATGTCACTCGCCTTGGCATGAATTGCCCGGGCGATGATCGTATTGACGTATTTAATGATCGGGGCGCTTCCCGCCTCATTTAAATCCACCCCCTCGGAAACCAAAGTGCTTTCGGGAGCGTTTTCCAACTCCTTGAGCACATCGTCAATATTGACCTCTGCCGATCCGTAATGCCTGTCCAGAAGCGGCTGAATCTGATCCGGGGGCGCCACCACTTGAGCAATTTCGCGGCCCGTCGCGAATCGCAGATCCTCCAGCGCCTGCACCGCCAATGGATCGGCCAGCGCGACCGTCAAAGTCGTTTCGTCTCCCGCTACCGGCAGCGCACCTAAGTTCCGTGCTGTATGGGGAGGAATCCTCGCCAGCAACTCCGGACTTAAATCCAGCCCACTCAAATCTGCTAGGAGAGGAAGACCTAAACTATCGGAAATCTTTTCTAAAATCTGCGGCATTTGAATAATGCCAAAGTTTCCCAAAATCGCCTCGACCGGTTTGCCCGTCCGGCTCAGCTCATCCTGAATCTCTCGCGCCTGCTCCTCGGAGAGAACATTCTGCTCCTGCAAAAAGGGAAGGAGAAAACGCGCGTCCATGACTAATCCTTATCTCCCATCGTAGCCGAAATCACCTCTTCCGGTGTGGTCATTCCCGAAACTACTTTGCGAATTCCGTCCTCCCGCAGCACCCGCATCCCCAAATCACGCGCCCGTTGCCGAATCTTCGATACCGGGACCCCCTCGTTAATCAAATGGCGGATCTCGTCATCCACCACAAAAATTTCAAATATCCCTGCCCGCCCACGATACCCAGTTCCTCGACAGCGATCGCAACCATGCCCCTTGGAAAAACGCGCCTCCGATAAATTGGCCGAGAGCAGATTCAACGCACGCAACTCCGCCTCCGTGGGGGTGTAGGGTTGCTTGCAATCAGGACAAATTTTGCGGATCAGTCGCTGGGCCAAGACCGCCCGAATCGAAGAGGAAACCAGGAACGGCTTCACCCCCATGTCGACCAAACGGGTGATGGCACTCGGCGCATCATTGGTGTGCAGAGTCGAAAAGACCAAGTGCCCCGTCAGCGAAGCATTGATGGCGATCGAGGCCGTTTCTACGTCTCGAATCTCTCCCACCATGATAATATTGGGCGCCTGTCGGAGCATCGCCCGCAAGGCCGCCGCAAAGGTCATTCCGATCTCCGTATTCACCGCCACCTGATTCACTCCAGGCAACTGATACTCCACCGGATCCTCGACGGTGATCAGCTTGCGATCGGGCTTGTTGATCGTATTCAAACAGGCGTAGAGCGTGGTCGATTTTCCCGACCCGGTCGGTCCCGTGACGAGAAAGATTCCGTCGGCATAGTTGATCACCCGCTCCAGAATCGCTTGATCGTCCGCAAAAAATCCCAATTCCGGCAGGCCCAACATCAAATTCTTTTTGTCTAAGATACGCATGACCACCGACTCTCCGTGAATCGTCGGCACGGTCGAAACCCGCAAATCCAACGTCGGCCCATCCACCGTGGCCAAGGCAATACGACCGTCCAAAGGTAGCCGCTTCTCTGCAATACTGATGTTCGACATGATTTTCAGCCGGCTAATGATGCTCGATTGCAGTCGCTTGGGTGGATCTTTCATCTCCTGCATGTTTCCGTCAATTCGGTAGCGCAGGCGCAATCTCTTCTCCAGCGGCTCAATATGAATGTCACTCGCCCGCAAACGGTGAGCCTCCAAAATCAATCCGTAGACCAGCCGAATGATCGGCGCATCTCCCTCTCCCGCCTCATCATCTCCTCCAGCTCCACCGGTCTTTAACTCCACCGCGCCTCCATCCATATTCGCCATGAGGGAGGCGAGCGACTCGTCCGTCTTGCCAAAAAAGCGCACAATCGCGTCATCGATCTTGGCCAACGGAACCACCACCGGTTCCAAATCGGTTTTTAGTAAATACCGCAACGCATCTAAGGTTTCGAAATCCAGCGGATCAGAAATCGCGATCCTCAGGCCCGAAGGCAGGCGCATCAACGGCAGGGCGTGGTACCTTCGGCTTTCGGCGGGTGGGATTGTGGCCAGCACATTTTCGTCCACATGCATAATCGCCGCTTGAAACTCCATTCCGCAATCCTTGGCGACAATCTCCAGAATCTGATCTGGGGTGAGCAATCCCCGCTTACTGATCCCCTCCAACGTCGAGTGACCTTGCATCGCCGCTTCTTCCTGACAGGAGGTCATATCCTCCAGACTGACCACCCCAGAGGTCTGCAGTAACTCCAGCACATAGGCTTCGTTTGAGATCATGGCTACGTAGAAAACATCGCCTAGGTCGGGGGGTAGGGCAACCGTCTAGGCAGACAACTTCGCCTTCAGAATCTCATCCACCTGCGCAGGATTGGCTTTCCCTTGGCTTTTTTTCATGACAAATCCCTTCAGCGCGTTGATCGCGTTGCTTTTTCCAGCCCGATAATCCTCCACACTTCGCGGATTCGCCGCGATCGCCTCATCGCAAAAGACTCCCAAGGCCCCCACATCCGAAATCTGTGCCAGCCCCAACTTCTCCACCAGCGCCTTGGGGGAAGAAGGATTCGCCATCAGCTCCGCAAACACCTTTTTCCCTTGGGCACTGTTAATGCCCCCCTCCGCCACCAACGTGGCCAACTCCCCAAAATACTCCGGCTTGATCGGAGTCGTTGCGGGGTCAGGTTGCGTCGCCAGAAAATCGTTTAGAATCCAGTTAGCTACCGTCGCCTTGTGCTTCGTTCCGGCCGCCGCCTTTTCGTAGTAACCGCAAAGAGCACGGTCCGCTGCCAAGACACTCGCCTGATAGGCCGTGACTCCATTTTCCTTCATCAATCGATCCTGCAAGGCCGCTGGTAACTCCGGCAGGCTCTTCTCCGCCGCACTCCGCAAGCCCTGATCCGTTCGCACAGGCAGCAAGTCAGGCTCGGGAAAGTAGCGGTAATCATGCGCCTTCTCCTTTGTCCGCATGGTGAAGGTTGCCCCCGCTTCATCATCCCACCGCCTCGTCTCATGTTGAATCGCCTCTCCCTTCTCCACCGCCGCAATCTGGCGGGCAATCTCATACACCAGCGCACGCCGAACCCCGCTGATCGAATTTAAATTCTTCAGCTCCACCTTTGTGCCGAACTCCTGCTGACCCGCAGGTCGAACCGAAACATTCACGTCACAACGCATCTGACCCTTCTCCATGTCCGCATCGCTCACGTCTCCCGCCAGCAAAACCTGCCGGAGCGATCCCAGAAATGCGAAAGCTTCCCCCGGGGTCCGCAGATCTGCTTCCGAGACAATCTCCATCAACGGCGTGCCCGCCCGGTTAAAATCAATCCCGCTGCGCTCTTCATAGTGGAACGATTTTGCCACGTCCTCTTCCAGATGAATCCGCGTCAGCCGTATCGATCTCCTTGCCTTCGCTTCGTCGCTCTCCTGCAGATCTTTGGGAAACAGAAACGGATCCAGCCCGACCGTGCCCCCCGCACATAACGGATCGTCAAACTGACTGATCTGATAATTTTTTGGCATATCGGGGTAGAAGTAGTTCTTTCGATCAAACCGAGCCACCGGGGCAATTCGGCACCCCAACATTAGACCCGTGACAATCGTTCGCCGTATCGCCTCCTCATTCGGCACTGGCAAACTGCCGGGCAGCCCCAAGCACACCGGGCAGACCTGACTGTTCATCGCCCCGCCATACTGATTGACACATCCGCAAAACATCTTCGTGCGCGTTCGCAACTGCACGTGCACCTCAAGACCAATGACCGCCTCCCAATTTCCCGAGGAGCTCATAGCGGCGGCATCCGTTTCCAGAAATCGTGCGCCTGCTCATAAGCATGCGCCGCTTGCAGCATTTTTTCTTCGCCGAATCGAGGCCCGATCAGTTGCAGACCGATCGGCAGATTTGATTTCGTAAAACCGCACGGCAAGGAGATCGCGCCGTTGCCCGCCAGGTTGGTGGAAATGGTGAAAACGTCTGCCAGATACATTTTCAGCGGATCCTGCGTCCGTTCTCCTAAAGGGAAGGCGGGTTCGGGGCTGGTCGGGGTCAGCAGCAGATCACACTTCGTGAATGCCGATTCGAAATCTTGTCGCAGCAGACCCCGCACCTTCTGCGCCTTGCGATAGTACGCATCCGCATACCCTTGGCTGAGGACAAAAGTGCCGAGAATAATTCGGCGCTTCACCTCCGGCCCAAATCCCTCCGACCGTGTCCGCTGATAGAGATCCAGCAGATCTTTCGGATCCACCGCCCGCCGGCCGTAACGGACTCCGTCAAAGCGAGCCAGATTGGCTGAGGCCTCCGCCGTCGCCAAAATGTAGTACACCGCGATCGCGGCAGGGGTGTGGGGGAGGGACACCTCGACGAGCGTAGCCCCATTTTTTTCAAACCACTGGGAGGCACTTCGGATTGCGGCCTCGGTCTCCGCATTCAT
>CAMBGW010000013.1 GCA_945866245.1 Verrucomicrobia subdivision 6 bacterium
CCGCCCGCCCGCCTCTATGCGACGGTTTATAAACCTGGACCTGGGGATCCGGCCGAGTTTGATTCCGAGGCCCACGGCCTCTGGGTGGAGAAGTTTAAGAAAGCGGGGCTGGATCCGGCGGTTCACGTGGTGATGGGAAATGCGAAAGACAATTTTTGGATGATGGGAGAGACGGGGCCGTGCGGGCCGTGCTCTGAGGTGCATGTGGATCTGACGCCGGAAGGGAAGACGCAGGGGAAGCTGGTGAATCAGGGTGATCCGCGCTGTCTGGAAATCTGGAATCTGGTCTTCATTCAGTTCAACGCTGAGCCGGGCGGGAAGTTTAAGCCATTACCCGAACGTCATGTGGACACAGGGATGGGACTCGAGAGGGTGGCAGGAATTATGGCCACTACCGATGGATTTAAGAATTTCTCACGAGAACCTTCGAACTATGACAGCGATCTTTTTGCGCCGATCTTTGCCGAGATTCAGAAGGAGTCGGGTCATGAGTATGGTGCGCGTGTTCCTAAGAAGAGAAGTGATCTGAGTGGGGAGGAGATGAATGACTGTATTTTTCGGGTGTTGGCGGATCATGTGCGGACGCTCTCGTTTTCGATCGCCGATGGGATTATTCCAGGGAATGAGGGTCGGAATTACGTTTTACGGCGAATTCTGAGAAGGGCGGTAATGTTTGGGCGCCGACTGAAATTGCCAGAGGGATTTTTGGCGGAGTTGTCGGTGACCTTGATTCGGACGATGGGGGAAGCTTTCCCCGAGCTGAAAAGGCACGAGAAGGAAATTCGAGAGGTTTTGCTAGCCGAGGAGGCTTCATTTTCGAGAACTTTGGAGAGAGGGTTAGCGATCTTTGACAAGCTGACGTTGGAGCGTGGGAAAATGATCAAGGGTGAGGATGCCTTTGCTTTGTACGATACGTATGGGTTTCCGCTGGATCTGACTCAGTTGCTGGCGAGGGAACGGGGAATGAAGGTAGACGGAGCGGGGTTTGAAAAGGCAATGGAGGCACAGCGTTCGCGGGCTCGTCAGTCACAGAACAAGACGACGATCAAGGTGGAGGATGAGACCGGACCCGATTTCCCCACCGTCTTCACGGGGTACGAGAAGTCGGAGGAGGCAAATGTGGAGAAAGTTGCGGCTGAGTCGTTGAAAGAGGTGGGGCCGGCTGGTGCGAAGGGTCGAGTATTCTTGGGGCAGACACCGTTTTACGGCGAGATGGGAGGACAGGTGGGGGATACGGGGTGGATCGAGTGGGATGGGAAGAAGGTCAAGGTGGTAGCGACCATCCGCGGGGCGGGTGGAGTACCGGTACATTTCACGGAGACCATCGTGGATGCAAAAGGTCCGGTCAAGGTGAGTTTAGACGTGGAGAGGCGGGGAAGGATCGAGGCACATCATAGCGCTACGCATCTTCTGCACTGGGCGTTGCGGGGTGTGTTGGGTGGGGGAGTCCGGCAGAAGGGATCTTATGTGGGGCCAGATCGGCTACGGTTCGACTTTTCCCATTTGAAAGCGATGAGTTCGGAGGAGTTGGCGAAGGTGGAGTCTCAGGTGAATGAAAAGGTGAGGGCGGATCTGGCGGTGAAGTGGGGGGAGAGGCCGTATTCGGAAGTGAAGGACGATTCGACGATTTTGCAGTTTTTCGGGGACAAGTATGGGTCAACGGTGCGGGTAGTGGATATCGGTGGTTTTTCGAAAGAGTTGTGCGGAGGAACCCATGTGCGATCGACGGGAAAGATCGGGGCGATCCGAGTGGTGGGGGAGTCGGCGATCGCGGCGGGGGTACGGAGAATCGAAGCGGTGTCGGGAGTGGCATTGGCCGATTGGTGCCGGGAAGAGATGAAGAAGCAGGATGAAAAGGCGGTTTCTTTGGAAAAGAAAAAAGCTGGAGCTGGTCAGCTTTCTAGGATGAGTGGAAAGGAGACGCCGGAACAGCTTTGGGATCTAGTGAAGAAACGGGATGAAGAAATTTCAAAAGCGGATGAGTCGTTGCGGGAGGGGGACAAGCAAGCGGCAAAAGATCGCATGGCCGAGATGCAGAAAAAGGCGGAGCAGGATGCGAAAGAGTTGTGGGCGAAAGGAACAGTTCTGAACGGAATCAAGTGGGTGGGAGTGGATTTAGGGGAAGTGGCAAATGGGTATCTACCGGTACTGGCGGATCGATTGAAGAGAGAGGGTGAGGCCGTTCTGTTTTTGATTGGAAAAGAAAATGGGAAGGTGCCGATGGTCGCGTTGTGCACAGCTGAGGCGGCGAAAAAAGTGCAAGCGGGTAAGATTATTCAAAGTGCGGCACCCGAGGTGGGAGGAAAAGGTGGGGGTCGCCCCGATATGGCACAGGGATCGGGAGCGGATAGCTCAGGTATTGGCAAAGCTTTGGCGTCAGCAGAGATGTTGGTAAAAATGGCCTTGGGAGGTGGAGTATGAAGAAGTCGTACGGCGCTGATCGCATTGAGGAGGTAGTCGCGGCCATGAGGAAGGGGCGGATGGTAATTATGACGGATGACGCGCAGAGGGAAAACGAGGGGGATCTGGTGTTGGCGGCGAGGAGCGTGACTCCGGCATTGATTAACTTTATGGCTCGGGAAGGGCGGGGTCTGATCTGTGCTCCCGTTTCCCAGGCACGTGCGGAGAAGTTGGGGCTAAGCCGAATGGTACCGAGAAATGAGGAGAAGTTTGGGACCGATTTCACCGTATCGGTGGATGCAGCAAAGGGAATCACCACCGGGATTAGCGCTCATGACCGGTCGGCAACTCTACGGGTTTTAGGCAAGGCGACTCCGCGGGCTGAGGATCTGGTTCAACCAGGGCATATCTTTCCTGTCCGAGCAAAAGAGGGGGGAGTACTCGTGAGGGCGGGGCATACGGAGGCGGCGGTCGATTTGGCTAAGTTGGCGGGGTTGGGAGATGCGGCGGTGATTTGCGAAATTCTCAATGAGGATGGGTCGATGGCGAGGTGGGCGGATTTAATGGAGTTCAAAAAGAAGCATGGGCTGAAGTTGGGCACGATTCAGGATTTAATTGAGTATCGCAGGAGGAAGGAGCGGTTGGTAGTGCGGGAGCAGGTGGTCAAGCTACCCACCGAGTATGGAATGTTTGATCTATATTTATACCGAACGGTGACGGATGGCAGTCATCACTTGGCTTTGGTGAAGGGAAAACCGAAGGCGAAGGATGCGGTGTTGGTGCGGGTTCACAGCGAATGTCTGACGGGGGATGTATTTGCTTCGAGGAGGTGTGATTGTGGAAATCAGCTGCACGATGCGCTGAGGAGAATTGCGCAGGAGGGAACAGGAGTTTTGGTGTATATGCGCCAAGAGGGAAGAGGGATTGGGTTGCCTGCCAAGATTCAGGCGTATCGGTTGCAGGAGAAGGGATTCGATACGGTGGATGCAAACAGGAAGTTGGGTTTCTCGGCCGATTTGAGAGAGTATGGGATCGGGGCGCAGATTCTGACTGATCTGGGGGTGAGAAGGATGCGGTTGCTGACGAATAATCCGAAGAAGGTGGTGGGGTTGGCGGGTTACGGATTGGAGCTGGTAGATCAGGTTCCGATCAAGACGAAGCCGAATGCCCACAATCGAAAGTACCTTGCGACGAAAAAAAAGAGAATGGGGCATCGGTTGTGAAAAAAGGGAAATTCATCATCGTGGTGGCCGATTATCACCAGAAGTATGCCGATGGGATGGTGAAGGCGGCGCGAATGGTTTTGCAGGGGCACAAAGTGGAGGAGGTGCGGGTGCCGGGAACATTTGAAGTCCCGCTGGCGGTGAAGCGGGCATTAAGGAAAAAGCCAGATGCGGTGTTAGCCCTGGGGTTGGTGTGGCAGGGGGAGACGGCTCATGCCGAGCTGATTTTGAAATCGGCCACGGAGGCTTTGATGCGGATGATGCTGGAGACCGACATTCCGATTTTGCATCACTTAGTTGGGGTAAAAACAACGAAGCAAGCGAAGGATCGGTGCTTGGGTAAGTTGAATCGTGGGAAAGAGTCTGCGAAGGCGGCGTTGCGGATGTGGAAGCTGAAGGGGGTGGGTCGTGGCCGGTAAGCGCAGGGAGGGGAGGATTCTGGCGGCGCAGTTCCTGTATCAACGGGAGGTGGGGATTTCGAGCATTCCGTTGGACGAAGCGCTAAAAAACCTTTGGGAGCAGACCGAGGCAAAGCCCGAGGCGTGTGCTTTTGCGGAAAAGCGGATCCGGGCGGTCATCGAAAAACAGGCGGAGGTAGATGTGGAGTTGAAGAAGTTAGTGACGAATTGGGAGCCGGGTCGGATGGCTCCGGTGGATCGGGCTATTTTGAGATTGGCACTGTGGGAGATGAAGTTTGCCGATGATGTGCCGCCGATTTCGGCATTAAATGAGGCGATCGAGGTGGCCAAGGCGTTGAGTACTGAGGAGTCAGGCAAATTTGTCAACGGAGTGCTGGACAAGGCCAGGCAGGGGTTGGGCAGACCCGAGCGGGCGATTACGAAGACAGATTTATAATATTCGATGAGTCTTGGACTAGACGAAAAGTGGATGAGGCGGGCTCTGGAGCTGGCTGGGAGGGCGGGGGAGCGGGCGAGGCCGAATCCACGGGTGGGTGCGATCTTGGTGAAAGGCGGGAGGATCGTGGGGGCAGGTTATCACAGGAGGGCGGGTCTGCCGCATGCGGAAATCGAGGCTATTCAGAAAGCGGGGGTGAAGGCAAAAGGAGCGACGTTAGTTGTGACGTTGGAGCCGTGTTCGACCCATGGAAGGACGCCTCCTTGTACCGACCGGATCGTGGAGTCAGGGATTCGTAGGGTGATTTATGGATCGGGGGATGTGGATCGGAGAAATGCGGGCAGAGCGAGTCGAATTCTGCAAAGGGCGGGGATTCGGGTCAGGCGGGGTGTATTGGAGGAGGAGTGTGATCAAGTGAACGAGGATTATCGTCACTGGACGAGAAAAAAGAAGCCGTGGGTAGTTTTAAAATTGGGAATGACATTGGATGGATATTTGGCGGTCCCGGGGAGGCGATGGGTAACGGGTCGGCAGGCGAGAGAGGCAGTGCAGAGGTTGCGGGCGGGGTGCGACGCAGTTTTGGTAGGAGCCGAGACGGTGCGACGAGATAATCCACGACTAACCGTCCGAGGAACATTTCGACATTCTGCAGAATGTGGAAATGTCGGTGGGGTGCAGCCGTGGCGGGTGGTGGTGACGAGGTCGGGTAAGTTGCCCAAGGGAGCGAATCTTTTTCGGGATCGGTATCAAGATCGGACATTGGTGTATCGGAATAAAAAATGGGGGCAGCTCTTACGGGATTTATACCAGAGGGGAGTGTCACGTCTTTTAGTGGAGGGTGGGGCGAAGGTTGCGGAGGGTTTGGTGAAAGCCGGGGAAGTGAACGAGGTGGTAATTTACTTTGCTCCGATTTCGGTGGGGAAACGGGGCGAGGGGCTAGCTCGAATCAGGGAATGGTCGGGGTGGGAATGGAGGGAGACGGTCACCTCTTGCGCGGGGCAAGACCTTTGCTTGCGTGGAAAGCTAGGAGGAGCGAAGTAAGAGTATGTTTACGGGCATTGTCGAAGAGGCGGGATCGGTCCTAGCGGTGATGCGCCGGGGTAAGGGGTGGAGCCTGGAGGTAGAAGTAGGGTCGATAGTCGTTGGGATGAAGATTGGAGACAGCGTGGCGGTGAACGGTTGTTGTTTAACGGTGACGGAGGTGAGGGGAAAAACGGTGGTTTTTGATCTGCTGGATGAGACGAAGGAAAAGACGAATTTGCAGTCGGCTCAAGTGGGGTCGCGGGTGAATTTGGAGAGTTCGCTACGCGCGGATGGCAAAGTGGGTGGTCATTTTGTGACGGGTCATATCGACGGGACGGCCCGAGTCAGTAAGTGGGGGAGGTCGGGGGAAGATTGGGAGTTGGAGGCGGAGGTGCCCGAGGGGTTGGAACGGTATCTGGTGCCGAAGGGATGCGTGGCGATCGACGGGATCAGTCTGACGATCGGAAGGGTCGAAGGGCGAAAGTTCAATGTTTGGATCATACCCCATACGTATGAAGTGACGACCCTACGGGATCGCAAAGTAGGGGATAAAGTGAATCTGGAGTGCGACCTGCTAGCCAAGTATGTTGAAAAGATGAGCGGAGCGAGACCATGAGCGGATTGGCACCAGAGCTGGAGAAGCTGCTGGTTCTGCAGGAGCGGGAGCAGAGACAGATGAGGTTGGGCAAGGAGTTGGCGGCGTGGCCGAACGAGGTGAAAGCTTTGGAGCAGAGGAGATCGGAGGTACGGGCTGGGGCAGAGAAGAAGAGGTTGGAGGCTCAGAATGCAGAGGTGGAACGGAAGAAGTTGGAGCTGGAGGCGGAGTCGCATCGGGCGAAGGCGGCGAGGTACAAGCTGCAGCAGTTTGAGACCCGTAAGAATGAGGAGTTCACGGCCTTGGGAACGGAGATTCAGCGGGAGGAGAAGGAGGTGCAGGAGATTGAAGATCGGGAATTGGATTTGATGGCTTTGGGGGAAAAGGCCAAGAAGGAGGCCGCGGTGGAGGCGGAGGGGGCGAAGGTGAAAGAAGGGGAGTTGGCGGTGAAAGAGGAGGAGTTGAAGAATAAGAAAACCGAGTTGGAGACGCGGTTAGCTGACTTGATGAAGGAGATTGAGACCTTGGCCTCGGGGGTGGAGGAGGGATTGCTAGGTAAATATCGCCGGATCATGGCCAACAAGAAGGATGTGGCGGTGGTATCGGTGGAACATGGAACCAATTGCGGGGGTTGTCATATGAAGCTGACGCAGGGGTCGGCCATCGCGGCCAAATCTGGAAAAGCGGGAGCAACGTGTGAAAATTGCGGTCGGCTGCTTTTCTGGCCAGTGAGTTAGGTTCGATTTATTTCTGCCGGGGACGATCGGATTTTAGTAGATCAAGATCGGTGGGTGAGTGGAGTTTGTCGGTCCTCCCGTGGTGATGCACGACGCGTAGAAAACACCAGACGAGTGATCCAGTGGTAAAAGTAACGCAAAGCACGAGTGTGATCCATCCGTAGGGGCTCATGATCTAGATTTTTCCTTCGCATTCCAGACGCGGACAGCTCGGCCAATCAGAAGTAAGAAAAGGAGAATTACGGCGACGATGAATAGAAGGGTGATTCGGACAGAGGGGTGGGAGCGGATAGCGGTGAGGCTATCGGCACCCTTTTGATGTATCCAAATAGCGAAAACGGTAATGAGGTAGATGGGTGAGATGTAGCGAATGATGAAATCATAAACCTGAGGGATGGGCAGGAGGGCTCCGCTTTCTAATTCTTGGCGTCCTTTTCGGGTGCCGATGACCCAGCCGTAAATTATGGTTTGGACGGTGGCAAGAAGGAAGATGCAGAAGCTTCCCACCCAAAAGTCCATCGCTTCTAAAGCGGCGAGGTCATGGGTGAACCAGACAACCAGGCCTGTTCCGATTAAGGTAATAAAACCGAGAAGGCTCACGGAGCCGCGACGATCCAGATCCAGACCTTCCTCCATAAATGCGATGGCGGGTTGCAGCATTGAGAGGGAGCTAGTTAAGGCGGCGATGAGGAGGAGAAAGAACCAGAGGAATCCGAAGAGTTGACCTGCAGGCATATGGGCGAATACGACAGGAAGGGTTTGAAAGCCTAAGCCAAAAGTTCCGCCGACTGTCCCAGCAACACCAAGGAAGATGAAGGCGGCCGGAATGGTAATCAGACCGCCCAGGGAGACTTCGCAAAATTCGTTTCCGGCAACGGCGGTGGTGGAGCTGAGGGCGATATCGTCCTTCTTTTTGAGATAGCTCGAATAATTAATAATCACGCCAAAGCCGACGGAGAGTGAAAAAAAGATTTGTGCGGCAGCAGCCATCCACATTTCCGCATTTTGCAGGGAGTGAAAAAGGCCTGCTAGACCGCCACGGAAATCCCACATGTAAGCTAGTCCTGCAAGGACATTGCGTTCGGGGTGGCTAGGGTCTGGGGTGCCCAGAGTCAAAACCCGGACAAGGACGATGAGGGCGCAGAGAATAAGAAGAGGCATTCCCCAAAGACAAACTTTCTCGATCCCCCCACTCAGGCCGCGATAAATAAAAAAGAAGTTGAGAACGATGCAAAAGAGAAGAGATGTAATTGGCAGAGAGAGACCATGGGAAAAGAAGGAGCCATCGGCGGTGATCCCTACGAACGAGGTGAAGTGAGCGGTGTAAGTAGCGGGCTCTACCCCAAGGTTCATCTGACCGGTGAGGTACTTCCAAGCGTAGCCGAGACACCAAGATTCAATCCAAATGTAGTACATATAGATGATGACAGGGACGATGAGGCCGAGAACACCCAAGTAGGGTGCGAGACGGTTTTTCCAAAGGGAGCGAAAGATTCCTGGGCAGGAGTTGAAGCCGTGTTGGCCGCCCATGCGTCCCATGGTCCACTCTGACCATGCGATCGGCAAACCGAGAAAGAAAAGGGCAAGGAAGTAGGGGATGAGGAAGGCGCCGCCGTCGTACTTTGCGGCCAGTCCAGGGAAGCGGAGAAAGTTGCCTAAGCCGACCGCACTTCCCGTCACGGCGAGAATCACACCGATCGCGGAACCCCAACTATCCCTCTTTTTTGCGCTCATACCTTTTGACTGATTCAACGGAGCGAAGGTGGAAAGCCAACCTCTATTTTGCAGTTAGGGCAAAGACGGATCATTTTTACTTCGGCTCTTGAATTGAGGGAATAATAGACACATCGGCTCCGGGGATAATTTTCCCGATCGATTGTTGGAGTTTCTGAATGCGTTTTTGGACTTCGCCCATAAGGAGGAGGGGATCGAACTGAAGAAAGATTTCGACATAGATACGGGGTCCCGAGCGGCGGGTACGGATTTTATGAAGTCGATCGTAGTCGTCCAAGTTCTGGACAAGTTGCCGAAGGATACGGAGTTGGGTGGTCTCCTCGATGGTGGCATCGAGGAGATCGTTGACGGAGGAGGAGGTCATCGCCCAAGCGGCGTGGAGCATAAAAAGGACCCCGACGAGAGAGGCGAGGGGGTCGAGGTACCAGCTCCAGGATTGATCACGAAAGAAGTAGGCCAGCAGGAGGGAGGATCCCATCAAGGCATCGAAGTTCGCTTTCGAAAACCAGAGGCGAGCTTGGGACTCCATGATGGCAGAGGGCTGTTTTTGGCAAACGTGGCGCGCCTGGAAGTAGATGCGATACCCGATGAGGGTGTAGGCGAAAAAGATGCAGATTCCTGGGATGGTTCCTTCAGCCATTTGGGGTGAGGCAAGATGATGAGCGGAGTGCCAAGTGATCCAAAGTGCTGAGATCAGCATCAGCAGGCCGATACTGAGACTGACGAGATTTTCGAGCCTTCCGATTCCGTAGGCGAATCGGTGATCGGGGGATCGGCGGACGGCTCGAATGGTGAGAAAAGCGGCTAGGACTGAGAGGAAATCGGCGCTTTCTTTGAGGAGGTCGCTGAGAATGGTGAGAGAGTTGGAGAGGTAGGCGGCAGTGCCCATCAGTACGACATCCAAGAGGCAGAAAAGGAGCGCAACGAGGAGACTTCGCTCCCGTGTGCCTGCTTGAAGGGTACTGTTCATGGAGAGCTGGTGGGATGAAGGAATCGCAGGTAGAAATGTAAAGTGAAATTAAAGGCCGCTGAGTGGAAAAGTATCTTTCCCAAAGAGAGGCGCAGGGATTTTCTTAAGGGGGAGGTCATGGTGTTGGAAGGAGGGTTGGCAAGAGATCTATTAGTTATTTTAACGGGCAAGGCGCGGGTGGAGAAGAGGATTCGGGGTCGAGATCCGCTGATTCTAGCGCGATTAGGTGCTGGGGAAATTCTGGGGGAGCTATCGATTTTGACGGGAAGACGACGATCCGCGACCGTGGTGGCGGAGAGTGGTGTGAGTGCTTTGATTGTCCCCGCGGCCAAAGTAAGGAAACTTTTAGGATTTGGAAGTGGGGGGAGAGGTAAATTTCAGCGTCAGATGATGGAGTCATTGGCGCGAAGACTGGTGCGATTATTAGAGCAGCTACCGATGTATCAGGGGGCATGGAAGGAGCCGCGGACAGCGGCAGCGGTACGAACGGCACTGGAAAAGATGTATGCGGGTTGGGCGATTTAAGGGGCTGAGCTTGGCGAGAGGGAAGAAGCGGGTAATTTAAGTTGATGGCCACACGAACGGCTGGCGCAGTTGCTCCTCGGTCAGAGCAGGAGTTGTTGCTTCGAGGTGAGAGGCTTGGTCGGGCGATGATACGAGCAAGGTTGTTGGAGGAGAAGTTGGGCAGTCTCTATCGGGCGGGAAGGATTGTGGGTGGGGTTTATTTGGGGAGGGGGCAGGAGGCTTTGAGTGGGGCGGGTGGGGTGGCGTTGCGGAAGGGGGATGTCTTTGCGCCGTTGATTCGGGATATGGCGGGAAGGTTAGCGTTTGGCGAGCCGATGGAGGATGCGTTGAGAGCCTATTTGGGATCGAGATTGGGCCCGATGAAAGGGCGGGATGGAAACATTCATCGGGGGGATCTTTCACGAGGGATTTTGCCGATGATCAGTCATCTGGGCGCGATGGTCTCGACGGTTTCAGGGGTGCTCATGGCAAAGCGGATGAAAAAAGAGAGGGGAGGGGTGGGCTTGACCTGTGTAGGAGATGGGGCGACCTCAACCGGATCCTTTCATGAGGGGTTAAATTTAGCGGCGGTCGAGCGACTGCCGCTGGTGGTGGTGGTGGCAGATAATGGATATGCGTACTCGACACCAAGGGAGAGGCAATTTGCGTGTGTGGATTTGGTAGATCGTGCCAAAGGGTACGGAGTGGCGGGAGTTGCTGTGGATGGGACCGATCCGATTGCTTGCGGCGAGGTTCTGCATCGTGCGGTGGAGCGAGCCAGACGGGGAGAGGGCCCGCAGTTGGTGGTGGGCACCTTACTCAGGCTCTGCGGGCACGGGGAGCACGATGATGGGTTGTATATCGATTCCACGATGAAAAGTTCGGGCCGAGGCCGTGATTGTATGCAAGTGATGGGGGATCAGATGAAAAAAATGGGTCGGGAGAAAGATTGGTTGAGTTGGAGGGAGGATGCTTTTCGTGAGGTAGAGGAGGCAGTGGCCAAGGTTTCGGCAGAACCGGTTCCAGATCCATTTGAGGAGGATTGGTGGGCGACGCAGATGGGTTCAGGTACGGAGGTCTTGGGTTCCTCGTGAGTGTAACTTATTTAGATGCGATTCGCTCTGCGCAGGAGAAGGCATTGCAGGATGACCCGACGGTTTTTATCTATGGGCAAGATGTTGGGGCCTTTGGAGGTGCTTTTAAGGCAACGAAAAATTTAGCGAAGCGCTATCCTGGCAGGGTGATCGACTCCCCGATTTCGGAAGATGCGATGGTGGGGATGGCGGTAGGGGCGGCAATGGAAGGAATGAGACCGATTGTCGAGATGCAGTTTGCTGATTTTTCGACGGTTGGGCTGAATCAGATGTTGAATCATGCAGCGACCACTTTTTGGAGGACGGGCAAGCCTTGTCCGATGGTTCTACGGTTGCCCTCGGGTGGTACGCCAGGAAGCGGGCCTTTTCATAGTCAGTCGATGGAGACGATTTATTCCCACTATCCAGGAATCGTAGTGATGACCCCAGCGACGGTGGACGACGCGTACACCATGCTCTTGGAAGCGATTGCCATGCCGGATCCTGTCGTCTTCTGCGAGCACAAGTTGCTGTACTACCACTTGAAGGCGGATGCATTGCCGAAAAGCGCGGTGCCCGCATTTCGTGCTCAGGTGGTGCGTCCTGGGCGGGACATTACATGTGTTACGTATAGCGCGATGGTGCACGAGGCGGTAGCAGCTGCGCAGGAGCTGGTAGGGGAGGGATATGAGGTCGAGGTGGTCGATTTACGAACGGTGAAGCCCTTGGATACGGACACTATTTTGGCAAGTGTTGCGCGGACGGGACGATTGCTGGCGGTGGGGGAGTCGTGGCCGTGGGGTGGTGCGTCTGCCGAAGTGGTGGCGCGGGTGGCTTCGGAAGGATTTGAGCTGCTCGATGCGCCGCCGAAACGCCTCAATGCAAAGGACACTCCTATTCCTTACCATCCGAATTTATGGGCGGCCCATCGGCCCACGGCGGTGAGAATCGCGGCCGCGTTGAGAGAGGTGTTGCGGTACTGAATTTAGGCTCGGAACTGGAGGCAGTGCCAGCGGCCGAGTCGACCCCGACGTTGAAGTTTCCATCGAAACCCTCGAGCTGCGCGAATGATGCTATTTTCTTGGCCA
The DNA here is from genome assembly GCA_945866245.1 of Verrucomicrobia subdivision 6 bacterium. Classification (GTDB taxonomy): domain Bacteria; phylum Verrucomicrobiota; class Verrucomicrobiia; order Methylacidiphilales; family Verrucolacustridaceae; genus Verrucolacustris. The sequence goes on from CAMBGW010000013.1 coordinate 12,203, forward strand.
TGAAGAATTCCTGAAAGAATTAGGGTTGTATGTGACTTGCGGTGTCGCTCGAGGCGAGGAAGGAGATGAAGCAGAAGAGAGTCGTAAAGATTCGCGACGATCAGATCTGCGTCTGGGAGGGGAGCACGAAGAGCGTCGATAATCGAGAACCTCGCTTTGTTGTTGAGACGATTGATGCGTGCATTTCTTTGGGCCTCTTGAATGGCGGTGGGATCGAGATCCCAACCGATCGCATTTGCGTTCCACTTGGCAGCAGCGAGGGCAAGGATCCCTGAGCCGCATCCGAGATCTAGGACGGTAGGTTTCGGCTTTGGAGAGGAAGCTAAAAAGTGGGTCAGGTAGCGAAGGCAGAGATGAGTCGTGGCATGCTCCCCTGAGCCGAAAGCGGGACCTGCACGAATTTTAAGACGAGGGATGGCGCGATCTTTTTTGGCGACGACTCTCTGGTCGCTCGTGATCAGCAGGCGTTGGGCGATGCGTAGCTGGAAGTGAGTCGAGGGTCGAACGATAAGCTTTCGTATCTTTCCTTTACGTTGGCGTTGAAGATGCCGAAGTGGGGTAAGGGTGGGGGAGTAGATCTGAAGAAGTGGAGGGCGGCCCGGTCGTTCAATTTGTGCGTGGGGAAGAGAAAGATTCTGGGTTGTGAGATGAGGGGATTCCAGAATGTACACGGAGGATTAGGCGGGTTGGGACTGTTTCATTTCCTCCCGAAGTCGCAACTGGCCGCAGGCGGCGTCGATGTCGTGACCTTTCTCGCGTCGGACTGTGGCTCGCACTCCAGCTTTGAGAAGAGTGCGGCAGAAGAGGTTGATGGCATCTTCGGAAGGTCTCTCGTAGGGAAGGCCTTCGACCTTGTTATAGGGGATGAGGTTCACTTTTGCGAAAAGACGGCGGGCGTGTTGGGCGAGGAGGGTGGCTTGTTCTGGAGAGTCGTTGATTCCTGCGAGGAGAATGTATTCAAAGAAAATCTGTTTCTTTTTGGCACGGACAAAAACGTCACAAGCTTCGAGGAGTCGGTCGAGGGGATAACGTTTGTTGACGGGCATGATCTGATCGCGGATGGCGTCGCTGGCGGCGTGAAGGGAGAGCGCAAGCCGAAATTGGAGTGGGTGATAAGCTAACTCCTCGATTTGAGGTGCGAGGCCACTGGTGGAGATGGTGACATGTCTTGCGCCCATACCGACATTGGCGGGGGAGATGAGTAGATCGAGGGCTGGGAGAAGATTCGGCAGGTTGGCAAGGGGCTCTCCCATACCCATAAAGACGAGATTGTCGGGTCGGCGGCCGGCGATGCGGGAAGCTTCGAGGACTTGGCCGATGATTTCAGCCGCGGTGAGGTTTCGGCGCCATCCATCGATGCCGCTAGCACAGAAGCGACAGCCGTAGGCACAGCCGACTTGGCTGGAGACACAAAGAGTGAGGCGGGTGCTGCGATTTCCCTCCTTCCCTGGAGTGGCGGGGATAAGGACTGATTCGATAAACGATCCGTCCCCTAATTTCCAAAGGAATTTGCGGGTGGTGTCTTCGGATCCTTGGATCGTGACGGGCTCGGCGGCACGTAGGCGAAAGCGGGAGGCGAGGGAGGTGCGGAGAGGAAGTGAGAGGTCGGTCATCTCATCGTAAGAGGAGACGAAGCGCTGGAGGACCCAGGTGCGAATCTGTTTTTCGCGGTAGGGCTGGTCTGGGGGGAGGTCCCACTCAGTTACCGGCTGATCGAGGAGGAGGGGAAGCATTTCGATTAGTCTACCATAGGAAGCGGTGTGTCCGATGACCTAGCAGTACTAACGGGCGCCACGGCCGAAGAGGACGGCAGGGATGGTGCGCAGGAGGATCTGGAAATCGAGCAGGAGGGACCACTGGTCGATATATTCAAGGTCAAGTCGGACCCAATCGGAGAAGTCGTTCACATCATTTCTGCCCGATATTTGCCAGAGGCAGGTCATGCCTGGGGCAACGCTCAAGCGGCGGCGCTGGTTATTTGCAGTCATGGCGAGGGTCTCGTAAGTCGGCAGGGGACGAGGGCCGACAAGGCTCATTTGCCCAAAGAGAACATTAAAAAGTTGGGGGAGTTCATCGAGCGAGGTGAAGCGAAGGAAGTTACCCACCTTGGTAACACGCGGATCTTTTTTAATCTTAAAGACAGGGCCACTCATCTCATTAAGAGCTTTGAGCTCGGCTTGTTGCATTTCGGCATCACTCACCATGGTGCGAAACTTGTACATGGTGAAAGGGGCCCCGTGTCGACCGCTACGCTTTTGTCGGAAAATGGATGATCCAGGGGACTCTAAGCGAATCGCGATAGAAATGATCAGTAGGATTGGGAATAGCAGTATGAGTAAGAGGGCACTGGCGAGGCGATCGAAGATAACTTTCAGAACCGATTGCCATATCCCAGCCCGAGTGGTTCGGAAGACCAGAAGGTTTTGATCGAGAACCTCCTCAAAGTGAGCCTGAGCAATTTTGGCTCCAACAAATTCTGTGCTGAGCCATGCTTCAACACCTTCTTCTTCGCATGCTTGGATCGCTTGGGTCGCCCAAGGAAGGTTTGTCGAGCTAACATCAAAAAGGACGATTCCTGCCGACTCGTCGTGCAGAGATTGCACAAAGGCGGCCATGGAAATCTTGGAGGGGTCTAGGTAACAAGCGACGCGAATGCCAGAGCCAGACTGCATTAAGAGATCGGGCCAGCGGCGAGTTCCGAATGCTGTGTCGGCGACTAAAATTAGATTGGTGGAGTATTCATTTTTGTTTCGGCGTAGCTGTTGAAGCTTCTCCAGCAAGGATTGGCGCAAATAGAGGAGCAGAGTGAGGATGGGAACAAAAAGCAGGAAGACCAATCGACTGGGGCTTTCCTTAAAGAAAAAGATGAGAGAGACGGCTAAGAGAAAGAGAACGAGGGCTACTTCCAGAAGGGAGGCAACTCGGCCAGAGCCGCTGAGGGCCAGATGGCGGTAAAAGCCCCGCCGCTCCAGCACAATTGGTGCGGCAAAGGCCATGAGAATGGCGTAAGGGAGGTAGATTAGGCCCTGACCAATTTCGCGAGATTCTAGGGGCACAGCAACTGGCAGAAAATAGAATCGAATCCAATACGCCAGAGCGATGGAGATAAAAGCAAGGAGTCCATCAGCAATCTGCAGCGCAACGCGAGAGTGGCGGTGATGGTTGAAAAACATTGGGTTTGTTACTCTGCACGATTTGAGAGAATTCGCCAAGAGGGGGGAAGGGTGCGGTTGAGATCAGTGGCCAGAGTGGTGGGGCCACCCTTTTGGAGAGCTAGATCAGATGCGAGCCCGTGCCATAAAACGGCGAGGCGGGCTGAGTCGAAAGGAGGGTACCCAAGTGCAAGAAGTCCGCCGAGGATGCCTGAGAGGAGGTCTCCCATGCCCGCGGTAGCTTGGGCTGGTCCACCCGTGCTGTTGAAGCTGAATGGATGTTCGTTGGTGGCGATGAGAGTGTGGGGGCCTTTGGCGATGAGAAGAGTGTGAGGAAACTTTGCCAGCCATTCGCGAGCCGCATCGGCCCGGTCCTCGACTGCTTTTTCAAGCATCCGAGAGAACTCTCCTGCATGTGGAGTCAGAAGAGTTGGGCCGGTCGCCGATTTGAGAATTTCTGGTCGGCGGGCAACAATTTCAAGAGCACCTGCATCGAGAACGATTGGCACCTTTGTTCTGGGCAGGAGTTGAGTAAGAAAACTTTCCAAAACGGTAGTGGGGGGGAGTCCAGGACCGATGACAAGAGCAGATGCGCCTTGAAGAAATGCATCCACCTGGGGAGCTTGGCCCGGGTCGAGTGAATGAAGGAGAAGCTCCGGCAGGGTAGGGGAAATAGAATCGGGTATCGGGCGGTTTGAAAAAAGACGGACGTATCCTGCACCGGAGCGAAGTGAGCCAAGGGAGGTTAAGGAGGCGGCGCCAGGAAACTCGGCAGAGCCAGCCCAAAGATGGACGACCCCTGCCGAGCGTTTGTGTGCATTGGCGGGACGCGAGCGAATGATGGAGTGGGCCTCGGAGGGTAGGAAAAAATCGGAACTGATTTTGGGTAGCGGGGTGGCAAAATCGATCGGTATTCCTCGGAGTTGACCTACGAAGGGTAGGGCGGAATCACGGAGGCAACCTGTTTTTACAGAACCAAGGGCGAGGGTCAGATCTGCTGGGAAAGTTGGACCAGGAGTGGCGCCCGTGACGGGATGAAGACCTGAAGGAATATCAATGGCCACATAGAGATCGGAGCCTCTCTTCTCCCGCAAAATCCAAGAGAGAATTCCTGCTTCGGTCGGACGAGCAGGAGGGGTAGCACCTAGGCCGAGAAGACCATCGATGACGAGACGTGGGGCCTTTGTTTTTAAGAAACGGGAGGGCTTGGCAGGCCAGATGAGAGCTTTTTTCCAATGTTTCGATTTCACACGTGAGTCGGGGTGAATCCGGCGACCGGGAGGGCGGGAGAGAAGAAAATCTACATTCCAGCCTAACTCCTTCAGCTCCATTCCAAGAAGTAGGGCATCGTTTCCATTATGACCTGGACCGATGAGGATGAGAGCTGTGCTGGGCTTGGGAAGAAAAGGGGTAAGCTCGCGAAGGCATCCGCTGACGGCCTGGCGCATTAGATCCTTGATGCGATCCCCCGCTTGGAGGCTTTTTTCCTCCCAAGTGCGTGCAACGATCGGGGGAAGGACGATCATGGTCCGATGAGAATGACGGTTGCGGCAGAGTGGGTTCGGGTGTGGGTTAGGGTGACGAGCGAACGGGTGACACCTCGAGTCTGAGCAAGCGTGGCGCCGGCATGATGAAAGCGGAGAAAAGGTTCTCCCGTAGAGCGACGACAAACTTCCAAACCAAGCCAGGGCAAGGATTCGCCAATTCCCGTGCCGAAAGCTTTCGAGGCGGCTTCCTTTGCGGCAAAACGTGCGGCGAGTGGGAGGGCGGGGCGGGATTGAGTGCGGGCGTACTCGATTTCCGAGGGGTGAAAAATCTTTTCGAGGAATCGATCCCCAAAGCGGTCCAAGGATTGTTGAATTCGGTCAATTTCGACCAGATCCATGCCGAGCCCGAGGATTTGCTCGTGGTTCATTTCTTTGAGATGGCTTGTAGGAAATCGCGAACGCTTTGGCTGAGGCCAACTTGGAGGGCGTGGGTCACGAGAGAGTGGCCGATATTGAGAGTGTGGAGGTGAGGTAGTGGAAGGAGATCGGAAAGATTGGAGAGGCGAAGACCGTGGCCTGCGTTGACTTGGATTTTTAGGCGGTGGGCTTCTTCAGCAGCTAATTTGAGTTTGGCAAAGGCGGCGGGACGCTGGGCGGGGGGAGAGTCGGCAAAGCGACCGGTGTGGAGTTCGACAACGGGGGCTTGGAGGGATGCGGCGGCTTTGATTTGATGGAGGTCGGGGTCGAGAAAGAGGCTGGTGAGAATTTTCGCTTGGTTGAGTTTTTCGATGATGGGGCGGAGGGTGTTGATTTGGGTGGCGGCATCGAGACCGCCCTCGGTGGTGACTTCCGCACGGTTTTCTGGGACGAGGCAGACCTCGGCTGGCTTGAGGCGAAGGGCAAAATCGAGCATGGCGGGGGTGGCGGCCATTTCGAGGTTGAGCTTTTCGCGGCATTCTCGGCCGAGTCGGAGAACGTCATCGTCTTGGATGTGGCGACGATCTTCGCGGAGGTGGACGGTGATCGAGTGGGCCCCGACGCT
>CAMBGW010000014.1 GCA_945866245.1 Verrucomicrobia subdivision 6 bacterium
GGCAGGGACAGCGAGCAGCATGCAGATCGCCTGCAAAATCGTCACCCCAAGAAGGGTCACTTTTCTTCCAACCTTATCGGAGACAAAGCCAGCCACCACCCTTCCAGAAGCATTGCCGAGCGCGAGAACGACCACAGCTAGGAAAGCCATTTCCCCCATACTTTTCTTTGCCATTCCGTTGATACTACTAATCACCATCAGCCCCGCACCCGAAGCAATAAAGTAAATCATCCAAAGAAGATAAAAATCTTTTCGAACAAATAAACCAAGGGGCTGCACCGAAACCTGCAGGGCTGGCGAGTTTTTACCTGCAACAAGGGCTTTCTCCTCCGGATTCTTCAGGAGCATGGCCAATCCACAAACGGAGATAAGAAAGAAAAGAGAATAAAACAACGTAGCAAAGCCAACCCCTCCCTTTTTCAGAAGCAGATCAGTCAGAGGAGCAATATAGAGGGGAGCTAACCCAAAACCCGCCACGACCACCCCTGCGACTTTGCCAGTCATCGAAGCTGGAAACCACTTTAAGGCAGGTGGCGTTGCCGCAGAGTATCCAAAACCAATCCCAATTCCCGCAAGCACCCCAAAACCTAACACCCAAACAAGGTAATCGGAACTTTGAGACGAAATACCCAACCCAGCCGCCACCAAAACTCCCCCCAGCATTGCCGTCCATTTGGGGCCAAACCTGTCCTGGCAACGCCCACCTAGAATCATGACGAATGAGAAAACAAGACAACAGACAGCATAGGGATCGTTCAAACGCGCCGGGTCCCACCCAAAGTCTTTTTCGATCGCACTTTTAAAAATACTCCACGCATAAAGAATCCCAAGCGCCAGATTGATTCCTGTTCCCGCAGCGACAACTCTCCATCCAGGATTTCGCATCTTAACCTGTGGTCCTTAAACCAGCCGCAATCGCTGCAATGGTTTGCCTTAACTCCGCGAGCAGAGCATCTGGATTACCATCACCCTTCTTCTCTGCTGAACGCCAGTCCTGCAGAAGGTTTACTTGCCAACGATGTAAGGCCCGCAAGGGGCGCACTCGTCTCTCCACGGTAAAGCGGAAACGAGGACGCCTTTTGGCTAAAGAATCTGGAAATAGTTGCGCTAAACCTTCTTTGACTGCCTCAAACTCCGATTCGATCATCCCGAAAATACGACTCCTACATTTTTCATCCTCGACCAGATCGCCATACCAGTGGCCCACTTCAAGGTCCGCACTCGCAAAACCACTTTCGAGGTTATTAAAAACGTACCGGGCAAACGGCCACTCGGTCACTTTCCCTTTCAGGACTCGAAAAAGCTTTGCATTCTCTTTTTCCAATCGAACTAAGGCGCTGCCTGCCCCATACCACCCAGGCAAAAAGAATCGCGCTTGCGACCAGCTAAAAACCCACGGGATCGCGCGCAAATCAGCCCAACCCGCTTGCCCTGTTCTTTGCGAGGGCCGAGAGCCAATGGTGCTTCTCTCGACTACATCAATCGGAGTTGCCTGCCGAAAAAACTGGATCATCCCCGGCTCCTCAACAAAAGCCCTGTACGATTTCATGCTGGCCTCGGCAAGAAGATCAAAGACTTCCCCCATCTGCGGATCCTCGTCGGAAACGCTAACCGAAGAAAGAGAGCTCCTCGCCGTGCCTGCCAAAAGAAGTTCTAAGTTATAAGCTGCTGTCGCCGCTGTGCCATACTTCTGTCCAATCACCTCTCCTTGCTCTGTCAATCGTAGGTCACCCGTCAATGTCCCTCGAGGGAGCGCTTCCAAGAAGCGATGGGTAGGTCCCGCTCCTCGACTGACTGTCCCTCCTCTTCCGTGAAAAAATCGCGCAGAAACACCCCTCTCTTTCGCCGACTGGTAAATCTCCTTTTGACTTCGGTGAAGCGCCCATTGGCTCGCTAAAATTCCTGCGTCCTTGTTGCTGTCACTATACCCGATCATCACCCGTAGGATGGGTGGGGGTTCCATCGGTAAAATGACCGCGCCTTCCCCTGGATCAACCAAGGCCACCCTTCTTCGCAAGGTAACTTGAGCCTCTTGTTGCGCCAAGATTTTGATCGTTTTCTGGGTGACAGGATGACTCAGAAATTCACCCACCACGCGCGGGGCTGCCTGCAAATCCGAGAGGGTTTCGAAGAGAGGAGTGATAGGTAAAGGACAGACTTCCGATCCATCCTCCCCAGGGCAAGTCAGCCCTGCTGCACGACAAAAGATATGAACTGCCAAAAGATCAGACACATCCCGAGTCATACTAATAATCGAAAGCCCTAGCCCATCGATCCCATGCAATTGCGCATGCTGGGCGAGAACTTGGTAAGTCCCAATGACGTCAGCAGCGGCTGGACCTGCTCCAATCGCCTGCTCCACGGTCCAAGGTGTTTTTTTAAGCCATCCTTCTAAAAGAATTCTTCTTTCCGGCTCGGAGCGACTTCGATAAGGAGTGCCCACTTTACCGCCGGTGGCGGCCTCCAGCTCCTCAATCGCCTCATCATGACGAGCGCTGTTCTGACGTACATCCAGTACCGCCAAATGAAATCCAAACACCTCCACGATTCGGATCACGGGGTCCACCTCGGCTGCCGCAAGTCGAGCCGAGCCCACGGCAATTAACGAACGACGAATGACCCCCAAATCTAAAATTAGATCCTCCGGCTGGATGTAACCCCCTTGGCCCTCTATTTCTGGGGGCAGATGCGCACGCATTAAAAGAACCGCCTCCCGCCAAGGCTCCTCCTGATAAACTGCAATTTTGTTCCGCCGATCCGGATCGACTCTCTTTCGCCAATCTCCCAACCACTTTTCAAGTTCTGGAGGGATTCCATGGTACTTTTTCGAAAGAGTAAGCCGAGCCGCCAGCTTCTCTAACGAAACACTCAACAAGCGTATGGCTGCCTCCCGATACTGCATCAAGCTCGTCGCCGTTGTCGCAGAAGTAACCAAAGGATGCCCATCCCGATCCCCCCCTACCCAAGTCCCAAAGGAAAGAGAAGGTCGCACCGCAGGATGATGAGGCCCCGTGCGACCCAAACCCGCTAGCACCCATGCCTCCTGCAGCCGACGATCTGTTTCTGCAATCGACTTTGCCATCGATCCGGCCAAGCAGTGAATCACCCCCTCCCTCTCCATATCCACCGTAGGCCTCTGAGTTCGAACCTCCTCCGTTCTCCACCACCGCTCTAAAACAACCTTCAACTGGGCCTTTCGATCTCGCTCCCCCGAATCTTTCTCCCCGAGCACAGATCTTCCAACTAAAATACCGTAAATTTCCTGCATGCAGGCCAACACAGATCGGCGCCTCGCCTCTGTCGGGTGAGCCGTCAGGACTGGCTCAACCCGTAAAGTAGGCAACTCCGCCGCAAGGGTATCCGAGTCCACGCCCTCTTTTTTCATCTGCCGCAAAGCTTGGGACCATGAGCCAGGTTCATTGCCAGGGCCATGAACCTCTTCATTCATCCTGCGCATCGCCGCTGCCGTAGCCTCCTCCGCAACGTTTAAAAGGCCGAAGGCCAATGAGTAAGCGCGCGTAACTTTACCTTTTTCAATTTTTGGCAGTTCCCTCTTCCCACTTCCCCGAAAAGGAAGCGCGTGAACCACCGCCTCCTCCCCAAGATCAAACAATAGTTCACAGAACGACTCCATTAACCACTGCAGATCACTCTCCACCTTGGCGAAACCCATTCTCAGCCGCTTTTGATAGGAAAGATTCCCCTTACTCGCCGCGGCCTTCTTCTTAACCCCTACCCGCTCTCTTTTTTTCATTCTCTTTTCCTAAGTGCTAAAACTATCTCCACACGAGCAGGTAGCTCTGGCATTCGGATTGGTCACCCGAAAACCTCCCTTCAGAAGATCCGTGCTGAAATCCACCTCCGATCCACTAATAAAAACAGCACTTTTCGGATCAACCGAAATTCTCACTCCTCGGCTCTCCACCAGAATATCTTTTGGACCAGCACCCCGCACCAGCTCCATCTGATACTGCAGGCCGCTACATCCACCCCCAACCACTGAAACCTTCAAGGCACCCTCCGGATACTCCTTCTTCTTGAGTAAATCCAACAAGTGGGTCGCGGCTGCATCGGAAAGCTTCACCAGCTTTTCAGACCCAATCATAGGTCCAGCCGATCCCCCTACTGCCATTGAATTAATCACCAGTTCATCCTAGACCGATTTTTCACACTCAACCAGCCTGCTTACTTTTCTGGGAATAGGCTACTTGAGGTGGGCGCCAAGCTTCGCTCCACCAAGCGAACCAGAGGACGCGGTTGAAGCCCTAAAAACAGCTGGAAAAAGCCTGCCATCAGCAAAATCCAAACCAGAAAAGCTGGAAAACGTTGCGCAGGAATCGAGTCCGCCTCGCGCTCCCAGTACATCGCCCGGATCGGCATCAGGTAAAAGCCCAATCCCACCACAGCCATGACCACTCCAACGACCAGCCCTGGCACCTCACCCGCATTCCACAAAGTCGTGAAAACCGACAACTTCGCGGAAAAACCCAGTAAAGGGGGTAAGCCTGCCATGGAGAGGAAACATAACGCCAAACCAAGAGCCACACCCGGATCCCTTTGACCTAAACCATCCAAATGCCGCAAATCCGCACTTCCGTGCACTCTCTCCATTTCCAAGATGAAAATAAAAACTGGAAAAGAGGACAGTAAATATACCCAAAGATACCCCACCAGGGTCCCCATGCCGGCCTCCCCTAAGGTTCCGAAAGCCAAAAGCATATAACCCGCATGGGCGATTCCGGAATATGCCAAATACCTTTTTAAGTTTCTCTGAGGCAGCGCGGCAAGGGTTCCAAGGGTCACCGTGGCAATTCCCAACGTCAAAAGAACAGGACGAAAGACAACCGCAACCGAATCGAGTGCAAAAGCCCCAAGCCCAAAGACTCTTAAAAGAAGAACAAAGCCAGCCGCTTTGGAGGCGATCGCGAGGAAGGATGTAATGGGGGTGGGAGCTCCCTCGTAGACATCAGGCGCCCAAGCATGAAAAGGAACTGCCGCAATTTTAAACGCCAACCCCGTTAAAATTAATCCGACCGCCAAAAGAAAAGCTAAACTGGCCGGACGGCCAGCTTGATCGAGCAGGATTTTACTAAAATCGGTAGATCCAGTGGCCGCATAAAGCCACGCAATTCCCATTACTAAAAACCCTGTCGAAAGCCCCCCCATCACGAGCAGCTTCATTCCCGCCTCAAGACTGGCCGCTCGACTCCTATGAAAAGCTGCAAGCAAGTAGAGAGATATGGCCACAAGCTCTAAGGCCAAAAAGATCGCAAGGAAATCACGGGCACTTGCCAGCAGGCATAGCCCTGCGGTGGAAAAGAAGGGCAAGGCTAGAAACTCCGCCCTGACAACCTCCTCCTTCCCCATCGGATATCGGACTGACATGAAAGTCACCCCGACAAGGCAAAGCACAAAGAATGGTTGAAAGACTAAAGACAACCCATCCGTAACAAAAAGATTGCCCCAACTGGTCGGCATCGGCTGGCCCGCACCCCACAAAGTCCACCCCAACAACGCGAAACTGATCACCAGCGCCAACTTCGGGAGCCACCCTTTTTTCCCATCGGCAACCAGCGAGTCGGCCAGAATGAGCACGACTCCTGCCAGTACCAGCAAAACCTCTGGGCAAAACCACCCGCTCATGGCTGAAGAATTCTTTCCAACACAGGTCGAGCAGGTCCAAGAATAAGATTCGGAATGAATCCTATGGCAAAAAGAAAAAAGGTTAGTAAAGCAAAGGGCCAAACCTCTTTCACTCCATTGAGGTCTGCAGTTTGATGAGTCACCAAAGCCGCCGTGCAGGCACCGGTCGAGATGCCCCGAATGGCACGAAGCATGGCAATCGACGACAAAACAACACCCCAAGCCCCGATTCCGACAAGAATAGGATGAGCCGACCATGCCCCAAAGAAGATCATGATTTCACCCGCAAAATTAGCCATTCCCGGTAGACCAATCGAAGCCATCCCAGCCACGAGCAGATAAAACCATAGTTTGGGTGCTCTTTGAGCTAATCCCCCCAAATCCTGCATCCAAGTTGTTCCCGTGCGATTGCCAATCTCCCCAGCGACCGCAAACCCTAAGGCCGCACTAAATCCATGTCCGACCATCAAAACCAAGGCGCCCCCTAATCCAAGAACCGTTCCCCCAATTAATCCTAAGAAAACTGTCCCCATATGCATCGCGCTTGAGAATCCAAGAAGCCAGCGAAAGTCGCGTTGCGCGAGGGAAGCAAAACCGAGATATAAAATATTTGCCGCTAACATCACTCCGATGATCCAGCTGATCTCCTTCCATCCTAAGGGAGTCATCGGTAAGGCCAGGCGCAGTAGTCCATACAGACCAAACTTCTTCAGAACACCTGCGTGCAACATGGCGGCAGGAGCAGGAGCCGAGGCATAGCCTCCTGGCGCCCAGCTATGAAAAGGCACCAGCGAAACCAAAGTCCCAAAACCAACCAAAAGAAGTCCCGCCAACCAAAATTGATTCTCCGCACGAATCGGGTTGGCTCGCAAAGTCTCACTCAAAACTCTCCAATCCAAGGTGCGGGCCGTTTCGGGTGCCGACCAAACCAGCCCAATCAAACCCAGCAAAAGAATCAAACTCCCCAGCATTAGATAAAGAGTCATTCTCCAAGCCGCGCCAGTCCGATCCCCCTGCCCCCAAATCCCAATCAGAAGGAAGCTCGGAATCAATGCCACTTCATGAAAGGAGAAGAAATAGAATAGATCCACAGAAAGAAATGCTCCTAACGCTCCTAACCCTATCAGGAGGAGGCAAAGAAAGTACTCCTTGGCTCTCTTGACCTCGGCGCGAGCAACCCCTACCGCACTTAGCGTGACCACGAGCGTCAAGAGAACCAGGGGAAGGCTCAATCCATCCATGGCCAACCGGAACTGAACAGGAAACACTTCGCGAATCGATGTCACTTCAGGCCCAAACAATATTTCCCCTTGGCGCAACACCACCCCAAAAGCGAGAAACGCAGGAACGCAATTCAGAACGGACACCCACAAAGCCGTCCGGCGAGCAGGCGCCCCAAGCGCAATCGCCACAACCCCCAACAAAGGAAGCCCCAGCAAGCAAGGGAGCGAGTAAGACAGCATCATCGGAGAACCCCGCCCCGCCAAAGCCATCCAATCAGAAAAAAGACCCCAAGGATAAATACCGCCGCATACACCTGGACTTGTCCACACTGCACTAAGCGCAATCCCTGACCGGATGCCCGAGCCACTACCCCTGAACCTCGAACTAGAAATCCACGAACCACCCACCCTTCAAATGCATCGACCAATTTAGCGAAGGAGTCTTGAGTCCGCACCAGCGCCCTCTGGTAAAATTCGTCAACGTAGAATTTATTTTGCAAAAGCAACAGATGAAGTGGGTCGTGCGACGCATTCCGATAAAGCCGGTAGGCAGGGATAAATCCAGCAAGGGCCAAGATGAGGGAGATCCATAATGTCCATGCCGCATGACCACCCTGATGAGTTTGCCCCAAAAACTTCTCAATCGGAAAAAGCCCAGCAACAAGCGTAAGGAGGGCTAGGACCGCCATAGGGGCGATCATAAGAAATGGACCCTCATGCGCATGACGTGCCGCCTCATTTTTTGGCTCACCTGTAAAGGCCACTAAAATGACTCGCAACATAAAGAATGAGGTGAAAAACCCCGCCACCATCGAGAGCGCAGCCAGTCCCGGATAGTGCGCTGTGGCCGCGAAAATGGCGTCCTTACTCCAGAACCCAGAAATTGGTGGGATCCCACAAAGCGCTAAAGAACCCACCAGGAAAACGAAAGCAGTAAAGGGCATCCGCTTCATCAGCCCGCCCATTTTCCAAATATTTTGCTCTTCATGACATCCATGAATCACCGACCCAGCCGCCAAAAACAGAAGGCACTTAAAAAAAGCATGGGTTGTCAGGTGGTACATCGCGCTACCCGGCACGTCTAAGCCCACGGCCATCACCATGTAGGCGATCTCCGAAAGGGTCGAATAAGCCAAGATCCGCTTCAAATCGTTTTGCTGGCACGCGATCAGAGCAGGAAAAAGGGTCATCAAACCACCCACCCAAGCAATCGTCATCATCGTTGTTTGACTTAACTCTAAAATAGGCAGGATGCGGATGAGCATGTAAACCCCTGCCACCACCATGGTCGCAGCATGGAGCAGCGAGGAAACAGGGGTTGGACCCTCCATGGAGTCGGGTAACCAAACATGCAGCGGAAATTGAGCTGATTTACCTAGGCAACCACAAAAAAGACCCAACCCGATTGCGGTCACTGCCCACCCCGGAGCCACCCCAATCACCCGAGCCGGGAAGTCGGCAAAGTGCACCGTCCCCAAAAGTGCCCAAGCGCCTAAGATTCCCAGAATGAATCCAAAGTCACCCACCCGATTCACCAAGAAGGCTTTGTTCGCCGCTGCACCCGCAGCAGGTTTTTCAACCCAGAATCCAATCAGAAGATAAGAACTCAACCCGACCAATTCCCAAAAAATAAACATCGAAACCAAATTATCGGCCAAAACAATTCCCAGCATGGCAAAGACAAAGAGAGAAAGCTCAGCAAAGAATCGGCTACGGGAGGGATCTTTTTCCAAGTAAGCAATGGAGAAAAGGTGCACCAGAAAGGCCACTCCAGAAACAAGCGTGGCCATTCCGCGAGCTAGCGGATCCCCTAAAATACCAAAGTTGGCACGCAAACCTGCCCACTCAATCCAAGGAAGCGAGGGAACCGCGAAAACACCCTCCCCACTTCCGAGAACAAGAAAGGCCAAAGAGCCCAGAAAACTTCCCAAACAGGCAAAGGTAGAAACCGCCACAGAAACCCGAGGAAACGGATGAAGAAAAAATCGTATCGAAACCGCTGCGAGGAGCGGAAGAAGCAAAATCAGATATGGAGTATAGGCCAACATTAGAATCGCAAGGAGGCAAGCTGATCCGCCGCCGTAGTTTTACGAATTCGGAAAATGGCTACCAAGATCGCCAGTCCTAGAGAAACCTCCGCCGCAGCAACCGTGATGACAAAAAAAACGGCTACTTGAGGATCAGGTAAACCTTGAAAACGCCCCACCGCCACCAAGGCCAAATTGGCCGCATTCAGCAGCAGTTCGAGCGACATCATAATAATCAGTAGACTTCGACGCAAAATAACCCCAGCCAGCCCGATCAAAAAGAGTAGTGAGCTCAACGCGAGGTAGTGACTCAGAGTGATTTCGCCGAAGTTCATCACTGGGGATCCCTCCGACACAAAACCACCACACCTACCGTTGCCACCAAAAGCAGAACCCCTGTGGCCAGAAAAAGCGGGCTATAAGAAGTGAAAAGCAACTTGCCCAGCTCTGCCGCAGATCCACCCCCTTTACCCTCTCCCCAGTGCAATGTCTTTTCCGCAAAAGGGAAAAGTGTCGCAATCTTGGTGGCACCGAAAACCGCACCTCCACCCACTCCGACGACGGCGACCACCTTCGCCCAAGAAGTTTTCCGCCGTGCTTCCTCTTTGACATCCAGCAGCATGATGACGAAAAGAAAAAGCACCATGACCGCCCCCGCATAAACAATCACTTGCACCGCTGCCAAAAAAAACGCCTCCAAGGTGATGAAAAGCGCCGCCTGCATCACCAGCGCGACCACTAAACATACGGCGTTGGTAACGGGATTGCGAAACGCCACCAGCGCTGTCGCGGAGATCAGGAGCCCGGAGGCAAGAATCCAAAACGAAACAGCTTCCATCCGCCATCAACCCTTCCGACTACTTCCCGCGCCACTTCCGAATCGGCCGATCCATCACACCCCCCAAGGCATAAAGTTCTTCTTTGTGCCGAACCATTCCAGCTCGAGTCGTGCCCACAAAAATTGGCTCCTCTTTTTTCAAGTAAATTGCTTCTTCAGGGCAAACCTCTTCGCACATTCCGCAGTAAATGCATCGCAACATATCGATATCGAATTCCCGCGGCTTCTTTTCCACGTTCGCGTGCAAATCCGAACTGGGAATGGATCCTGGTGTAATCCGAATCGCTCGGGGGGGACAGATAAACTCACAAAGCTGACAAGAAACACACTTCTCCCGTCCCTCTTGATCTCTGACTAAAACAGGTGCGCCCCGATACCCGTCCGGCATGGGCCACTTTTCTTCCGGATACTGCATCGTCATCAAGCCCGTGCTGCTCATATCCATCAAGGATCTCGCACCACCCTCTTTTCGCGGAAAAAGGCGCCCAAGAATGGTTTCCGCCATATGCCGCAGCGTGATCAGCATGCCCCCGACAATCGAAGGAAGATAAAGCTTCTCCCAAAGATTCAATTCCGGTCGTGGTACTACCATAGCCATCTCAAGAAGTTAGGTTACGGCTTCCGCGGAGCAAGTTGGGACAGTGGAAAGGATACGGATTCACCTTGATCTCCATCCGACCGACGTAATTCACCCGTAATCATCGGATCTGCTAAGGACCAATTGATCTGAATCACGCCGAAGTTCTGACCATTGACGAGGGAGCCAATTCGATCGGGATTCTCCTCTTCTCGAATCGAGGAAACCTCCGTCAAACCGCTGGAGGTGAAGTCGTAAATCGGATATCCGGCCTCGCTTCCCTTTTGACAAGAGATCTCCCCATTGTGCCGGTCACCGCTCAAAAAGATGACCCCTCGAGCACCCGTATCATGAATCAACTTGAGCATCCTAGCTTTGCACTTGGGAAAGTTGGCCCACTTTTCAAATCGGTGCATCTCCGCGACAAACTGGACGCTGGATCCAATCAAGACAAGGTCTGCCCCAGGCTTGGAAAGTTCATCTTTTAACCACTTCCACTGCATCTCTCCCAACATGTCACCGCTCGATTTTGGCTCACCTTTCTTCGGAAGAGGGTCACGCTGGTAACGCAGGTCGAGCATAATCACCCGAACGCACTTTCCTGCTGGCCCCCAATCCTTGGCTGAATAGACCCCATCCGCCCGGTCCGGGCTACCCCAGAAAGCCACAAATGCTTTTCGTGCCTCCTCCTTCCGGGCGTACTCCTTCCCTGCGTCATTCTTTCCAAAATCATGGTCATCCCACGTTGCCATCACCCGATCCGGCATCAGCTGCTGTAAGGCCGCCATGCCCTGACTTTGTCGCAGAGAATCATACCCCTTCGCAAAGGCCTTGGGATCATCATTAAACCGAACGTACTTTCCATCCACCCAATCATTATAAAAATTATCCCCTAACCACAACCACAGCTGAGGCTCGAATTTTTTTACCGCACTCCAAATCTCTGTGCTTTTCTCTGGTTTATAGCAGGAGCCGAATCCGATCCGCTCGATCGCCTCGTCCGAACCTGCCCAGACAAAACCGTCTAGAAAACAAAAAGCTAAAATCCCACAACAAACACTTCTCACGTGCCTAACTCGAGCTGCTCGTCCTCCTCCGTATCCACCACCCTCGCCACCCCCTGTAATCGATCGCCTTTTTGCAATCGAACCAGATAGACCCCCTGCGTGTTTCGCCCCGACTCCCGAATATCCTTCACCTTGGTTCGAACCATCTGCCCTTTTTCCGTAATCATCATGATCTCATCCGCGTCCTTCACCGAAATGGCACCTGCCACTAAACCCGTCTTGTCGGTCGTCTTCATCGTGATAATTCCTTTCCCGCCCCTGGTCTGACTTCGGTAATCCTCAAAAGAAGTCCTCTTCCCGACCCCGTTTTCTCCCACCACCAACAAGGTGGCTTTGGGATCGACAACCGCAGCTCCGACCACCTTGTCTTTTTTCTCGGGCCGGATTCCATAAACCCCAACCGTGGCACGCCCCTGATCCCGTAACTGGTCTTCATGGAATCGAAGGCTCATCCCTTCCGAGGTAACCAAAACAATCTCCTGCGTCCCATTGGTTAAGGCACAAGCAATCAGGTGATCCCCAGATTCAATCTTGATTCCAATAATTCCACCCTTTCTGAAGTTCGAATAATCGGAAAGGTTGGTTTTCTTCACGATTCCTGAAGAGGTCGCCATGACTAAATGCTGCTTATCGGTAAACTCCTGCACGCAAATTAAAGCGGCGATCTTCTCCCCCGGCTGCAAAGCGAGAACGTTGGCAATCGATTTTCCGCGGGCCGTTCGACCCATCTCCGGAATCTCATACACCTTCTCCACATAGACCCTGCCTGTGCTCGTAAAGAACATCAGATAATCATGGGTCGAAGCAGAGAAGAGATGCTCCACGAAGTCGGTTTCCTCATCTTCCCCCTTCTCCTCCTTCGACTTCATGCCAATGACCCCTTTGCCCCCACGTTTCTGAGCCCGATAACTATCCGCCGAGGTCCTCTTGATATACCCAGCGTGCGAAAGCGTGATTAAGGTGCTCTCCTTCGCAATCAGATCCTGTACATCGATCTCACCCTCATCTTTTACGATCTGGGAGCGGCGTTTATCCGCGTACTTCTCACGAATCTCCAGCAGCTCCTTCTTGATGATCGTGTAGACCTTTTTTTCACTCGCTAAAATACTTCGCAACTCTTCGATCTTTTGAATCACCGCCAGATACTCTTCCTCAATCTTGTCCCGCTCGAGGCCCGTCAATTGATACAAGCGTAACTCTAAAATTGCGTCGGCCTGACGATCGCTCAGCTTATACTTCCCAATCAACTTCTCCTTGGCAGTAGCTCGATCTTTCGACGCACGAATGATCTTCACGAAATCGTCCAAATGATCTAACGCCTTCTTGTACCCCTCCAAAATATGCGCCCGGTCCTCCGCTACCTTGAGATCAAACTTGGTCCGCCGAATGACTACCTCGCGACGATGCTCCAGGTAGCAAATCAGCATATCCCGCATCGGCATCAACTTGGGTCGACGACCATCCAGCGCCAGCATGATGACCCCAAAACTGCTCTCCAACGCCGTATGCTTATAAAGATTGTTGATCACCACCTTGGGAATGACATCCCTCTTCAGCTCGAGAACGATTCGAATCGACTCGTCCGACTCATTGCGCGCATCGCTGATCCCCTCCAGCTTTTTCTCCTCCACTAACTCCGCAACCCGCTTAATCAACTCCTCCGGGTTCACATTGTACGGCACCTCGGTAATCACCAACTGCTGCTTGCCCGATCGACCATCCTCGACCGAAACCTTACCCCGCAACTTCAGGGAACCTCGCCCCGTCTTATAATAGGAGACAATCGACTCTTTCCCGCAAATCAACGCACCCGTTGGGAAATCCGGCCCAGGCATGATCTTCAAGATCTGCTCAGCGGTTAATTTAGGATCCTCAATTAGCGCTACAATCGCGTCGATCGTCTCCCCTAGGTTGTGGGGAGGAATATTGGTCGCCATTCCCACCGCGATTCCGGTTCCCCCATTGACAATCAGATTCGGAAATGCCGCAGGCAGAACAACCGGCTCGGTCAATCGTTCGTCGTATGTCGGAACAAAGTCGACCGTGTCCCGATCCATATCGTTCATCAGGGCCGCACCCAAATGGTGCAACCGTGCCTCCGTATACCGCATCGAGGCCGGTGGATCACCGTCGATCGAGCCGAAGTTTCCCCTTCCCTCAATCAGCAGATGGCGCGTCCCCCACCACTGCCCCATTCCCACCAAGGTTGGATAAATCGCCATGTCACCGTGGGGATGGACATTACCCATCGTCTCACCGACAATCTTCGCACACTTCACCGGTTTGCGGTTGGGCTGAACTCCCAACCCGTCCATCGCGTACAAAATACGGCGTTGCGAAGGCTTCAACCCGTCCCGCGCATCGGGCAACGCCCGCGAGATAATAACCGACATCGAGTAGTCGAGGAACGACTTCTGCATCTCATCCGCAACATTGATCGGAACAATCTTCTCTTTAGAAATCGCCATAATCGTTTTCTTCGGGGTTAAATGTCTAGGTTCCGAACGTTCAAGGCGTTTTCTTCAATAAAGATTCGCCGCGGCTCCACTTCATCTCCCATCAGTGTCGTGAAAATCTCGTCCGCCTTTGCCGCATCCACCAGATCCACCTTGAGTAACTGCCGCTTCTCCGGATCCATCGTAGTCGAAAAGAGCTCCTTCGCATCCATTTCACCCAAACCCTTGAACCGAGTGATCTGCACCCCCCTCTTTCCGACATTTTTCACACCCGTAAGAATCTCTGCGATCGAGAAGATGGGAGTCTTCGTCGGTTTGTCTCCCTCCCCCTCAATCAGCTCAAAGAGAGGTTTGTCCTGAGCCGAGAAATGATCCATCGCCATCCCCTTTTTCCCTAAAGCTTGCAGAACCTTGGAGATACTGCTGGCCTCATAAATCTCATAAATTCTGGCCTTGGGACGGTTTTTATCCTCCTCCTTAGCCTTATCATCTTTCTCCTTGGCATCCTTTGCCTTGCCACCTTTCTCCTCTTTCTCGTCCTCATCTCCTTCATCCTCAATTCCCATCTTATCCCGAAACTTAGCCACCTCCTTGTCGTCCATCAAAAACTCGAATGTCTCTTCGGTTTGCTTTCTCACCTTCGCAATATATTTCGGTAGGTCACCCGACTTTGCGTTTCGCGCCTCAAGGTAATCCTCAAACTTCGCTCCCCTGCGAGTGACCGCACGGGATAACTTTTCCAGCTCCTGCAAGGAGACCAGTACATCCATCAATTGCGTTTTGTTGTAGGCCTTCTTGTCAGAGAGACGAACCAACGAAACCTCCTCCGTTCCAAGCTCGATCAAAATCTTATCCAGAGTCTCGTTATCATCCACGTACTCCTCCCTCTTTTTCCGTTTGATCAGGAATAAGGGGGGTTGCGCCACGTAAATATGCCCCAAAGCCACCAACTCAGGCATTTTTCTGAAAAAGAAGGTCAGCAAGAGAGTTCGAATATGAGATCCGTCCACATCCGCATCAGTCATTAAGATGATCTTATGATAACGCAGACGGCTGAGGTCAAAACCACCACTTCCCTCCGAATCTTCCCCCGTCTTCTTATCTTTTTCAGCAGAGGTACCAATTCCCGTTCCTACGGCGGTAATGATCGTGCGAATCTCATTATTGTTGAGAACTCGATCAATCGAGGCTTTCTCCACGTTAATTAACTTTCCGCGAATCGGTAGAATCGCCTGCGTGCGCCGATCCCGTCCCTGCTTGGCGGAGCCACCTGCGGAGTCACCCTCAACAATGTAAAGCTCGCACTGGGAGGGGTCCCGTTCGGAACAGTCTGCCAATTTACCAGGCAATCCACCCCCGCTAAAGGCACCCTTACGGATTGTCTCTTTCGCCTTGCGAGCCGCTTCCCGGGCACGAGCTGCCGTCAGCGCCTTATCAAAAATCTTTTTCCCAACTCCAGGAGTCTCTTCCAGGAAGGCAAGGAGACCCTCGTAAACACAACTTCCGACGATCCCCTCGATCTCCGCATTGACCAACTTTACCTTTGTCTGAGCGTTAAAACGAGGGTTGGGCAACTTAATGCTCAACACGCAGATCAACCCCTCCCGCACATCCTCACCCGTAATCTTCGGATCCTTATCTTTCGCTAGGCCTTTTCCTGAAGCGTACTGATTAATCGCGCGGGTTAGAGCCGACCGAAACCCTGAAACGTGAGTTCCCCCGTCCGGATTCGGTATCGAATTAGCAAAAGGTAAAAGATTTTCGTCGTATCCGTCGTGATACTGCATGACGCAATCAACAAACACCTCATCCTTTTTTCTCTCTAAAACAATCGGTTTGGGGTGGATGGGGGACTTCGCCTTGACCATCTGCTTCACAAACTCCTCAATCCCATCCTTATAAAGAAAAGTTTCTGTTTTCCCGCTCTTCCCCTCATCCGTCAGGGTTATCGATAGACCGGGATTAAGAAACGCCAACTCCCTCATTCTCTTGGCCAGCAGGTCGAACTTAAACTTCGTCGTATCGGTAAAAATGATCGCATCTGGCTTAAAGGTGATCTTGGTTCCGGTCTTTTTTGACTTTCCGGTGACGCTGAGCTTCGAGGTGGTCTTTCCTTGGGCAAACTCCATGTGATAGAGCTTCCCGTCCCGCGAGATCTCGACCTCAAACCATTCGGACAGTGCGTTGACGCATTTCGCCCCTACCCCGTGTAATCCACCGGAATATTTATACGCTCCCTGATCAAACTTTCCTCCCGCATGCAGATTTGTCAGAACCAACTCCACCGCAGGCATCTTAAACTTCGGATGCATGTCGACTGGAATACCGCGCCCGTCGTCGGAAATACTGATCGATCCATCAACGTGAATCGTCACTTCGATGTGTTCGCAGTGACCCGCTAAATGTTCGTCGACCGAGTTATCTAGAACTTCGAAAACACAGTGATGGAGTCCACGTTCGTCCGGATCCCCGATATACATCCCAGGCCGCTTACGGACCGCCTCCAGCCCCTCCAGCTTATCAATCTTCGAAGCATCGTACGTTCCTGTTACGACGATTTTTTCCTTGGCTGCCATCTGGTGATACTACGGAAAAGATCAGCCTCTACAACCGAAAAGAAGGTATTTAACTATTTATAAGTAAATAGTTAATAAGTACTTATA
>CAMBGW010000015.1 GCA_945866245.1 Verrucomicrobia subdivision 6 bacterium
AAACGGGCGGCAATTTCACGTGGGTTCGTTCCAGTTTGTTTGCCGGCCACCATAGGGAGGTGAGTTTGAAAGTGGCCGTGTCGTGGATCAGCACAGGGGCGAACCCATGGCCCTGTACCTACTTGAGGGTAATGAGTTTGTGCCCAGACTTGGACGAGGTTTTCGAGGTCAGCTCGGAGGGACATTAGGGAGTACGAAGGATGGATAGGATCTCCGGCGCCCCAGGTGCTTGAAGTAGTTTCGACTTAACTCCGCGGCGGTTAAAGAATTTGGCTACGGTAGCAAGGGTTTGGAGATGTTCCTGGCTATGGTCTGGAGGAGTAAGAATAAGAAAGAAAAGGGTGACCGGTTTGCCATCGACCGCTTCGCAATCCACCCCTTGGAGGCAACGGGCGAGTAGGAAACAAGGTTTGGGCAGTTTTGTAATGGTGGCGTGGGGCAGGGCGAAGCCTCCGCCCATCGCGGTGGTCATTTTGGCCTCTCTTGCCTGTAAACCCTCCAACGAAGGGGAGGAGAGATCGCTCTTCATAAATCCATTACTGACAATGGAATGCACCATTGTCTGATAGGCACTATTGCGGTCCTTAGCGACAAGATCGGGTAGTAGATTCTTTTCGTTGATGAGGTCTGAAACTAGCACGAGCAGAATGTTTTAGGCGGAATGGGGTAGGTAGCGCAAGAGCAGGCCCGAGAGCCAAAGAGCGATCGTTGAGTACGTCCATACCCACTCAGTTCCCAATTGAAGAAGAGTTTGGCCAAACGAAGCTGGGTGGAAAGCCCCCCAGAGCAACATTCCGATCAGAAAAGTATTTCCCATCAAGATGAGCGTGATGGAAAAGATTCTCCCATAGATCAAAAAGTCAGGTTGGGCTGTTGGAATAAGGCTCAGGGTGAAGGAGTAGTGATATCCCCAAATAACACCCCAAAGGGCTAGACTAGGGAGGGTGTAATTCTGCAGCTCCGGCCAAACTCGTGTCCCCGCCAGCCAAAGAATTCCTGCCAGCAAGGGGTAAAAAGGTAAAATATAGGGGGCTAAACTAATCCAAGGTGAGACTCGATCGGATAAAACTTTTCCTCCTTTTGAGCTGGCTTGGATGGAGTGAACTTTTCCCCCACTACACCAAACGGCAAGGGCATGGGTGAGTTCATGCCCCAAAACATAAATTCCGCGCGGACGGGGTAGGGTAAAAAAAGCGATGCAAGACAGGAAAACCCCCGCCCCAAAGGCGGCCACTGTCGCCCAAGGAAATTGAGGGGAATGAGTGATCGATCGTAAAAGCTTTCCTAAATAAATAAGGGTTGCGACAAGACCTGGCCAGAGGAGCAAAGAAACGATAAGGCGGAGTAAGTTCATAGATTGACGAGGGGGAGGGGTTTCGGGCACTCTTTCCCCTTATGGCCAACACTGCCTCTGCTGCAAAACAAGCCCGTGGCGCACTCCGCCGCCGGGTGGTCAATCGTCTTCTCTTGGATCATGCTCGCACTGCCCAGAAAAAGTTGGTCGCCCTGCTGACAGCTGGGAAAAAAGATGAAGCCGCAAAACTTTTCCCCGAACTGCAGCGTCGTCTGGACCGTGCGGCCAAGGGTAAAGCCATTCACCGAAATCGCTCGGCTCGTATCAAATCCCGAATCGCTCACAAGCTTCGCTAATTTCACTTCGCCCCGCAAATTAGTTGGGCGGCCTGTATCCATGCCTCCGAACCAAAGTGTGTCTTAGCGCGACTCGCAACCTGTTCCGCCTCTTGTTTCGTTGGCCACAAGCCAAATACGGTCGATCCGCTTCCGCTCATGCGCGCGGCAAGGGCTCCGGGCTGCGATTGCAGCCACTCTCTGGCTGATTGGATCCAGATAAATTTCTTCTCGACCGCCTCCTCCAGATCGTTTCTTGGCCGCAGAATGAGATTCATTCCGTTCTCTTGCTTTAAGGTGAGCTCGGGCCCCTCAACACCCTCTTTTGGGGATTGCGCGTAGGCCGCGTAGGCACTTGCTGTCGGGGAGGGAAAGCCTGGGTGAATCAAGACAGCCCACGGCAGATCTTTCATCGGGCTGGGATGGAGAATTTCTCCGCGGCCTGTTCCGCGCGAAGCGTAGGGCTGCAGAAAAAAGGGAACATCACTTCCCAGTTCAGCACCTAGCGTGGCTACCTGTTCGTCTGTGCAAGTGAGAGACCACAATTTTCGTAATAGAGTAAGAGTGGAGGCAGCATCACTGCTCCCGCCCCCGAGCCCGGCGCCTTGTGGAATCTTCTTCTCAAGGTCGAGATGAACACCAGCACCGTGCTTGGCAAACTTCTGTAGGGCGCGCGCCGCGCGTAATACCAGATTGTCTGAGCCAGCGGACAGGTGGGCGTCACCGAGAATAGAAAGAGTACAGTTGCCGTCTTGGGTAGCCCTAGCCTTGATGGTGTCGAATAGGTCGACGCGAATAAAAAATGTGTCGATGGAATGAAATCCATCTGGTCGGCGTTGGCCCAAGCGTAAATCTAAATTGATCTTGGCGTAGGCTCGGATTGTCATGGAGTTCATTTCACGATTCAATGGGTGGGTTGAAGCCTGATCAGATCATCCTTGCCCTTGACGTCGACACATCGGAAGAAGCCTTAAGTTGGGCCAAGCGGTTCCGCGGCAAGATTGGCACCTTCAAAATCGGACTGCAGCTGTATTTGCGTTCAGGAGTCGAAGTCTTGTCGGGGCTGCAAAAGCTGGAAGTCCCCATCTTTCTGGATCTTAAGTTCCACGACATCCCCAATACCGTCGGGCAGGCGGTACGCGCCGTCGCACCTTGGAAGCCACGCTTCTTAACCGTCCATGCTTCGGGAGGAGAGGAGATGATGGCAGCGGCTGTTTCCCATGCCGCTAAGGAGACCCATGTTCTCGGAGTCACTCTTCTGACAAGCCTGAGTGAGGAGGCTGTCCGAGCAGTGGGCTGGCATAGTGGAGTGGATGGTGCAGTACGCAATCTTTCCACCTTGGCGAAAAAAGCCGGTCTGGCAGGTGTTGTTTGTAGCCCCCATGAAGCAAAGAGTGAGAGGTTGGTCTGGGGTGAGAAGGGTGAAGTTGTCACCCCAGGAGTCAGGCCCAAGGGAAGTAAGGAGGACGACCAAGCCCGCTCCAAAACACCACGGGAAGCTCTGCTGGATGGTGCCAGCCGTATTGTCTTGGGACGCCCCATCTTAAAAGCAGCAAACCCGGAAGCTGTCTTGGAATCCATCCTCGCAGAGGAATCGATTCCGATTCATGAAAACAAAAAGAGTGATCACATTGAAAAACGTGGGCCTAAATAGAGGCCACGCGCTACAGGATCATTGATCAGAAACTCCGCATTTCCTTCGCTCTCCACTTTTCCCTCGCAGATCAAGTAGGCCCGACTCACGATTGAAAGAGTTTCGCGCACATTGTGATCGGTAATCAGCACGGCAATTCCCTTTCGACGCATCGTTAAGATAATCTGTTGAATATCATAAACCGCAAGGGGATCAACCCCGCTAAAAGGTTCATCCAAAAGCAGAACACTCGGGCGGGTCACAAGACATCTCGCAATGGCCAATCGCCTTTTTTCCCCTCCGGAAAGCTGGATGGCATGACTCTTAATCAGGTTATCCAGCCCTAGCTCCACCAAGAGCTCATGACAGCGCTCCTTCCGCTCCTGATCGGTAATGGGAAGTGTTTCCAGAATCGCCATCAGATTTTCTTCGACGGTTAAGCGGCGAAAGATGGATTCCTCTTGGGGAAGATAGCCAATCCCACGCCGAGCTCTTCGATACATGGGCATGCCTGTAACGTCTTCGCCTGAGAACTGGATAGTGCCCGCCGTAGGTCGCACTAGGCCAACCAGCATATAAAAGCTGGTGGTTTTTCCTGCTCCATTTGGCCCGAGCAAACCCACCACTTCGCCCGCACGAATGTTTAAGTTCACTCCGTTGACCACGTTTCGCTCTCCGTAACGTTTCACCAAACCATTGCAGGAGAGGATCGGTTCTCCAGCGGGAAGAGGGGTAGATTTTGGATCCGTGCTCAGGGGGCCTTTTGAAGCATTACCCGGCTTGCCCCCTCCGTCGTCATCTTGTCTTCTTCCGGATAGAGAATAATTTTGTCGGCAAAAACGGTTTTGTCTTTCGAAACTACCTTGGGTTGTCGAGTCACTTTGAGAAGAGTCAGCTTCTTAACCGACATATCGTAGAGCGCCTTTTCACTGGATGTATCCGAGGATCCATCCTTTCTCTTAATAACAACATCCTCTCTTGCTTCGAGTGATTCTACAGCGTCGTTGTCGGCAAAGAAAACCGTCATCTCCTTCGCGGTCATCGTGAAGCGGGGCTCGTCAACTTTTACATTTCCCCGGAATATTCCCTGCTTCTTTCCTTGTTTTTTGCCCAAGTTGAGATCAAGGGAGTCGCTTTCGATGGTTGTCGAGCTATTGGTCGAACTGGCTGGCGTGGGGGGAGGGGCGTCCTCGGCTAAAAGCCAACTCGTTGCAGCGAGAAAGGCAAAGAATATGTATTTCATGGGGCTGAGTTGGAGAGAACGACTCGCACACGATTGTAGAGCGTGCCGCTTGAGTCGGCGACATTCCAATCGATGCCGTTAGAGGAAATCATTAGGGTCGGCCTCTTTACGATGATTCCTGTATCGGTAGTCAGGCGATTTTCCTTCCGCCAGAAATCACTGCGCGTCGCTGTAATGGTTGTCTCGACATTCCCCTCACCATTAAAGAGCTCAACTTTCAGGTCTTCGATCTTCAGCTGATTGGGGCTGACGACGGTAGCTCGCTTTCCATGGACCACGGCGGTTTTCTTACCGCTGGCATCCGCCTGAGGAAGTGAAAAGTTCTGAATAACGGAGCCTATAGGAAATTCGGGGCCGTTTGCCGCAGAGAGAGGCAAAAGTCCCAACCCCAAAAGGCAAAGGGTGACGGTTTTAGGAGACGGCATAAAGGATCCTATGAATTTGGCGAAAGAGGGGTTTCGCTTGTGAGAGGGGGAGCATGCTCTCTTTGTCGGAGAGAGCCTTTTTAGGATTTGGGTGCACCTCAATAAAAAGCCCATCAATCCCAACGGCAGCTGCGGCACGAGCTAAGGCTGGAATGAATCGGGCTTCACCACGTGTGATCTCACCCCCCGTCGGGCGCTGAACGGAGTGAGTGGCATCAAAGATCACTTGATGACCTTGCTCCCGCATGGTTACCAACCCCCGCATATCCACGACAAGATCGCCGTGCCCGAAAGAGGTTCCCCGCTCCGTAATCCATGCTTTTTTGCAGCCACCCCGTCGAAGTTTCTCCATGACTGCGGATACGGCCTGAGGGGCGAGAAACTGGCCCTTTTTTACACTGATGGCCTTTTTCGTTTTTGCCGCAGCAATCAGCAGGTCGGTCTGGCGGCACAAAAAGGCAGGAATTTGTAATATATCGACAACTCGACCTGCCGCTTTTGCCTCCTGCACAGAGTGCACATCCGTGAGGACGGGTACTTTCAAAAGTTTGCGTATCGCAGCTAGCTCCTTCAGGCCTTTTTGAAAGCCAGGGCCTCGAGGAGAGTTTAAGGAGGTTCGGTTCGCCTTATCGTAACTAGCTTTAAAGACATAGTCCCAGCCTAGGGAGTGAGCTAAGTCTCTTAAGGTACGACCGATCAGCATGGATGTTTTGCGCGACTCCAAAACACAAGGGCCACCGATCAGAAGGAATTTATTTCTTTTTGGCATAGTTTTGTGTGGCTTGCGCGAAGCCCCTGAAAAGGGGATGCGGCACATCCGGTTTCGAGCGAAACTCTGGATGAAATTGACAAGCTACGAACCAAGGGTGATCGGGCAACTCGATAACCTCTACCAGATCTCCCTTCGGGTGAACCCCGCTGATCTTCAGGCCGAACTTCTCCAGCGTTCCGCGGTGGGCGTTGTTAAATTCGTACCGGTGACGATGGCGCTCCTGAATTTCAACTTGGGCGTAAGCTTTCTGCGCAACTGAGCCAGCAGTCAAACAGCAGATATAACTACCCAATCTCATCGTTCCTCCCTTGGTCCCATTCACCGTTTGGCCTGGCAGCAAAGAGATGACCGCCTCTTTGGAGTCCGGCTCAAATTCAGAGCTGTGGGCTCTCTTCAAGCCCGCGACGCTTCTCGCAAATTCAATCACCGCCACCTGCATCCCAAGACAAAGGCCAAGATAAGGAATCTTTTTCTCCCTCGCGTATTTTGCCGCAGCAATCTTTCCTTCGATGCCTCTCTCTCCGAAACCGCCGGGGACAAGGATTCCATCCACACCAGTCAGGAAGGCATCCGCCCCTTGCTTCTCGATCTCCTCCGCGTCGACCTTGATCAGATCAACTCCCACGTCTTCGCCTGATGCAGCATGGAAAAGGGCCTCGGTAACACTTTTATATGCGTCAGGTACACCAAGATACTTTCCAACCATGGCAATCTTCGACCGGTGCTTTGGGGCAATCATTCGGCCTACCAGTTTTTCCCAATCTTTCAGGTCTGCCGCGGGTGCCTTGATCCCCAAATAAGATAAAACCAATTCATCCATCCTTTCCCGATGGAGCATTAAGGGAACCTCGTAAATCGTGTGCTTTACATCCTGCTCCTCAATGACCGCCTCAACAGAAACATTACAGAAGTTCGATATCTTTTGCCTGGTTTCGTGATCTACAGGATGTTCGCTGCGACAGACGAGAATCTGCGGCTGGATACCAATTTCACGCAGTTTTGCAACGCTTTGCTGCGTTGGTTTCGATTTTAATTCTCCCGCGGCTTTGATAAAGGGAACAAGAGTTACGTGAATAAAGAGGCAGTGGCCTGGTCCTGTTTCCAGCGAGAATTGCCGCAATGCCTCCAAAAAGGGGAGGCCTTCAATATCGCCTGTTGTCCCCCCGATTTCTGTAATCATAATATCGCAATTTTCGTGCTGGCCCATGTGGCGGAGTCGATTTTTTATCTCATCGGTCACATGCGGAATGACTTGAACTGTTTTGCCGAGATAATCGCCCCGGCGCTCTTTTCTTAAAACTTCTTCATAAACTTGGCCTGCGGTCAGGTTGTGTCGCCGAGTCAGATGGCATGAGGTAAATCGTTCATAGTGGCCTAGGTCCAGATCAGTTTCTGCGCCGTCCTCTAAAACATAAACTTCTCCATGTTGGTAGGGACTCATCGTACCTGGATCAACGTTGAGATAGGGGTCAAACTTCATCAGTCCGACCTTCAGACCACGCCTTTCTAGAAGAGTTCCTAAAGCGGCCGCAGTGAGGCCTTTTCCTAAGGAGCTAATCACTCCGCCGGTGATGAAGATGTATTTCATTTGGAGATAGTTGTGGCGCGGTCTGCCAGGGCTCGTTCCGCGCGTGTCACGTCCCCCGGCGTGTCCACACCAACAAATTTGAAGCTAAGCATCAGGACTTGAATCGCAATCCCGTTCTCCAAGGCACGCAACTGTTCAAGTCGCTCCCGTTTCTCCCCTTCAGAGGGGGGCAACTGAACGATTTTCTGGAGGGTTGCAGGCTGGTAGGCGTAAAGACCGACATGTTGATGCATCCATTTTGCCCCTTCACTTTCTGCAACCTGCCGCCGAAACCCCAATGCCTTCCCCTCAGGGGTAAAGGCGACCTTCACGATGTCCGGCGTATTGAGATCGCTGACCTTATCAAGAGGGGTGGCGATGGTTCCCATGCCGTAGTCTGGACGCAGCCCCTGAATCATTTCATCCAGAACAGATCCGCGAATCAGGGGTTCATCACCTTGTAGATTTAAAATCCAATCAGCGGTTTCGTGTACAGTCGCTTCCGCCACCCGATCTGTTCCCGAGGGATGATCCGCCCGAGTCATCACTACATCCGCCCCAAAAGAGCGCGCCACTTGAGCAATCGACGGATCATCCGTAGCGATTAAGACCTTTTGTAATGACTTCGACTCTTTTGCCCCTTCCCAGACCCACTGGATCAGGGGTTTCCCTAAAATTTGTGCCAGCGGTTTTCCAGGAAAGCGGGTCGAGCCATGCCGCGCTGGAATGACAGCAACCACTCGGGGCCGTTTCATTAGGTTTTCCCAACCTCTTTTAAAATCCATTCCTTTGCAGAATCCCAGTCGGGCGCGGAGAAACCCGCCAGCCTATCCGCATCCGCAACCTCATCGGGTGGAACGTAAAGCTTGAGCAGCACTGTTTTGCATCCCGCGGAGTGGCCCGCCTGAATATCGCTCAGTCTATTTCCCACCATAAAAGAGCGCTCCAACTCGATTCCGAGTTTTGCCCCAGCCTCTTGGATCATTTTAGGGGAGGGCTTGCGTGAGTCATCGTACGGATCGCCCGGGGCAGCAAAGCAGTGACCGTAGTGTGCGAAAATCTGCCCACCCCCCAGGAGCTCCTCCATGCGTGCGTCAACGGATCGAACTTGGGCTTTTGTGATGTAACCTCGCCCCACGCCCGACTGGTTTGAGATCACCACAAGGGTGAGATTTGCTTTGCGAAATTGCAGGAGGGCTTCAGATGCCCCGGGCATTAGCTTTACCTTTGCGGGGTCGCCAAGGTAGGGAACGTTTTCGATTAACGTATCGTCGCGATCGAGAAAGACAGCCCTTTTACCCATGATGTCGGGCGGCATCGATCAGCTCCGCAGGGGTTACTGTGGCTGTGCCGAGTTTTCCTACGACGATGCCCGCGCCGAGGTTGGCGAGCTCCGCAGCGACTTTTCCAGGAAGCCCTGCGGCTAAGGCGGATGCGAGAAGGGAGATAACCGTATCCCCTGCACCAGAAACATCATATACCTCTCGGGCGCGACTCGGAATGGAGAAGGGGGGATGATCGGGCTGAAAGAGAATCATTCCGTTTTCCCCTAAGGTGAGAAGAAGGTAGTGGCACCCCCAACGCAGGAGCAGCTCCTCTCCCGCAGCAATCCAATCCTCGGGGCGCGAGGAGTCAGGTTGGCCTAAAGCGCCAAATGCTTCCACCCGGTTGGGCTTAACCAAAGTCGCTCCGTTCCAATCAAGAGGATTATGGATATTTGGATCGACCGCAGTCGGAACCCCTTTTTTGCGAGCGGCCGTCAGGAGGGAGTCGACAAGCTCTTGGTCGAATAGCCCTTTGCCATAATCTTCTAGGATGAGTGCATGGCAACGAGGAAGAACCTGCAATGCCTTTTTCAGCACTGCTTGCCTCTCTTTTGAGGTGAGTTGGCTCGGCTCCTCTCGGTCAACACGGACGACCTGTTGATGCCTCGCCAAGATACGGGTCTTTACCACTGTTGGAAATCGAGAGGATCTGCAAACACCAGACGTGCCAATCTTTTCATGTCGCAAAAGGCTGAGCAGGCGCTGGCCGGCAGCATCTGTACCGATTCCACCGCCGATCTCTGCATGGATACCGAGTGCGGCTAAATTTCGACCCACGTTGGCGGCGCCACCTGGGTAGGCTTGCTCCCGCTCCACATGGACAACCGGAACCGGAGCCTCGGGTGAAATACGAGAAACGCGACCATAGATAAACTCATCGAGCATCAGGTCACCCACGACCAGAATTCGCAGTCGTCGAAGTCGCGCTAGGGCCGACTTGAGGCGGGCAGGGGAGAGATGAACTTGAGAAGACAGTGGCATCTCCAGATGATGCCGAAAGATGGGTGTTTGGGCAACGCTCCCCTATGGCCTTGGAAAAGGCTGGGAGATAGGTAGATAGGAGGGGTGAGGTTTGACTATCACATGCATACCCCTTTGTGTGGTCACGCAACGGGGCACCCGCGGGAGTATGCGGCGGAAGCCGTTCGAAAAGGGCTCCAAGAAATCGGCTTTTCGGAGCACAACCCGATGCCCGCGAAGTTTGATGATTGGAGAATGGATTGGGTCGATTTCCCTGAATATCTTCGCTTGGTGGAGGAGGCACGGGCCGAGTTTCCCCAACTTCCAATTCGGCTTGGGTTAGAGTGTGACTTTATTCCTGGAAAAGAGGGGTGGATTCGAGAATTAGCGACCAAGGCTCATTTCGACTATTTCATTGGAGCGGTCCACTACATCACGCCCGATTGGGATGTGGACAATCCGCTGAAGTTAGCCCGATGGAAGGATCAGCCGGTAGAGGAGGTGTGGACCAAATACTTCAAGGCCATGACCCAAGCAGCGGAAAGCGGTCTGTTTGATTTCATGGCTCACCCTGATTTAGTGAAAAAATTCGGTCATCGTCCCAAAGGAGATTTGCGTCCCTATTACAAGGATACGCTCGATGCGATCGAGGCGGCTGGAATCGCAATGGAAGTCAGCACGGCTGGATTGCGTAAAGAGGTAATGGAAATCTATCCCTCCAAGACATTCATCGAAGAGGCTTTTCGAAGAAAGATACCGATTTTAATCTCCTCCGATGCACACGCTCCTGCGGAAGTGGGTTATGAGTTCGATCGAGCAGTTGCACTGGTTCAAGAGGTTGGGTATCGGGAGCTGTCCAGTTTTCGCGGTCGAAAAAGGGTCTCGGTGCCATTGGGATAAGGTTGTGAGAGGGCTCCTCTTTGCTTTGGGGTCGACCGTTTTCTTTATTTCTTCTGCTGGTGCAGCCACTTGGTGGGAGGCTCACCCTGACCCAGCTACTTGGGCTCATGAGAAATTATTGCTAGGTGACACGCTTCGGTCTGAATTTAAGAAAAAGAAACCTTCTGATATTCAGCCAGGAAGCGACGAGGCAGAGCAGTTTCGTCTCTGGCAGTGGCTTGACTGGGCCCGCACCGATTTCACGCCCGAGGAAGTTTTGGCTTTCCGGACTTTAGGGGAAAAATCCGAACTTCGGCGAGCCGTTCTTGAAAACATCCGACCAGAAGATCATCAGGATGAGGTCCTTAAAATACTTCTTCAGATGCAAATCGCTTGTCCGGATTGTCTCAAAGAGCTTCCACGTCTTGCCGCGGCCTTGGCCCTTGTTTTTGATCAGCCCTTTCCCAAAAGATGGCCTCACCGTCAGGTTGCGGCCGATGCAGTTCCCACTGAGCCGGTCGATTCCGTAGCCCGATTGCAGTTGATGGCAGAGTTACAACGGGCGCGAAGATTTGTGACTGATTTAAGAGACTTTACGGTGAATGAATTGAAATTCGTTATCGATCATCCTTTGGTTGCCTCGGAGATGGAGTGGGCAAGAAAGAATGTCGCTGCCAGCCGAAGTGGATTCGGCAAGGTCTTTAGCTCGATTCGTTACGACATTCCTCGTTATGAAGCGAATCAACTGGTTTGGCCCTATCCCGCTTACACCTTCTCGGAAATCCGATCCAAGGGTGGAATCTGTGTCGACCAAGCTTACTTTGCTGCGAATACGGGAAAGGCAAAGGGATTGCCCACCCTTTATTTTTCCGGGCAAGGGGATGATGGCGGACATGCCTGGTTTGGATTCATGGATTCACCAGGTCATTGGGAGACCGACTGTGGGCGGTACGAATCTCAAAACTACCCCGTTGGCAACGCGATGGATCCTCAAGTATGGCAGCCTATTTCAGATACCGAGCTTACCTTTTTAGCAAAAGGCAGAGAGAGGTCGTCGGCCCATCAGCAAGCAAAGCTACTTACCGATATAGGAAAGACCTTGGAAAAGAGTGATCCAGATCGATGGTTGGAAGCAGCGCTGCTTGTTCAGCCCGAATATTTGCCTGCGTGGAAGGCGCAGGGCGAACTACTGGATGGCGGGAAAGCATCTCCTGAAAAACGGGTGGAGTTTTGGGAGAAGTACACAAAGCGGTTTTCTATCTACCCCGACTTAAAGGTTATCGGCCAAGAGAAGCTGCTCCAGTTAGCGAAGGAGAGGGGGGATGAGGCGGCAGTGAAGAGTCTTTCCCGCCAAATTCTGGTTCAAAACCGAACCCGCCGCTTTGATTTGGGAATCGGGGCCGCCGCCATGGAGGTGGGTGAAAAGATCGAGGCTGGAAAGTGGTCAGAGGCGGAAACGGCCTTCCGCAGGGCGCTTCGCGAATTCAAGGGCCAGGCCGGGGGGAATCTTTACTACGGGCTTATTGTTCCATTTGTCGAAGCAGCATTAGCGGAGGGGCAGGGCGCCGTGGCGAAAAATGCTCTAGCGGAAGCACGCCGCATATTGCGTCCTGGAAAAGATACCTTGGTAGGGCGATCACTCATCGAGCTTGAGGCAAAAGCTCTGCCAGAGAAAAAAAGAGGGAACTGAAGTTTTCGCTACGGTTAGTTTGAGTAACTTTGCTGATTTCCGAATCTCCCTAAAAAAAGCCATCGCAAGAGCTATTTGCCCGACTCACCAAGTGTCTTGAGCGGACGATCTGTCACCAGCCAAACGAGGCCGTTTTCTTCGGCCAATTTCTTAGACAGCGCCTCCCCCTGATGCGTCTTTGGATACTCGATGAGCAGCACGGGCTTTTTTGCCAAAGCCAATGTTTTTAAATGGCCCAGGATTTCATTCGTGTGCGAGGCGGGCTGAAGCTTTTTTCCATTGGTGAACAGATCCTCGATGGCTTGGGCGCTGATGACGTCGACGAAGTCCTTGTCTGCGACCAGTTGGGAGCCGTTTTGCGGGATGACGAGTGCCGTGGGGTTTTTTGCGAGGGCGCGAGCAGCGATCGCTTTCACCCAGTCCACCATGTCACGGCGATAGGTCTGCTTGGTGTCCGGGTTGATGCGGTCGTCTTGGTAACCATCCGCTCCCTGCTCATACGTCTGAAAGCCATCTACGATGTCCAGATACACGCCGTCAAAACCTCGTGCCATTGCATCGTCGATCGCGGGTAGCACCAACTTTTGCCATTCGGCGTTCCAATATCTGACCTGATAATTTCCTTTCCACTCCGGATTCTCGATCCCGAGCCACGCCGGTGCGGCAGCGGTTGGCTTACCATTGCTGACCCAATCGGAATGCCAGTAGGACCGGTAATCCTCAGCTTCGCCGATCGAAAGGTAGGCGACCACTTTTCGCCCCGCTTTACCACTGCGGATGGTGTCGAGGTCCGTCTGCTCCCACGGCGTATCGCTAGCGAAGGTCGCGTCGAGCACGATCCAATCGCGTCCGCTCTCCTTAAGTTTTGCAATCACCGCAGGTTTTGTTTTAGCGAAAGAATCGGCCTGCAGGATGTAGGCAAACGAGACCGGGTTTGATTCCGCGCATGCAAAGTGTGGCAGCATGAAAGTCAGAACGGCGGCACGGAAGGGGAGAACTTTCATAGGAGGTCTTTAACGTACGGCCGTCCCAGCACAGCAAGGAGCATGTGCAATGCGGATCATTCCCCGGCGGAATCGCTTACGCTGAATTGGTAGATCGTCCGGGTCTGGTAGGTTTCACCGGGCCGGAGGATGGTGTTGGGAAATTGCGGTTGATTCGGACTGTCGGGAAAATGCTGGGTTTCCAGACAGAGTGAACTGCGCTTCAGGTAGGGTTTTCCGGATTTCCCGTTCAGCGATCCATCGAGAAAATTCGCGGTGTAGAGCTGAAGTCCCGGCTGGTCGGTGAAAACCACCAGCTTTCGACCGCTGGTTTTTTCATACAGGGTCGCGGCAGGCTTCTTTGCCCCTTTTTTCGGATTCAGAACAAAAGTGTGGTCATACCCGCTCCCATTGGCCAGTTGCTCGTTGGTCTGATTGATGTCCCGTCCGACCGGCTTGGACATACGGAAGTCGAACGGTGTGCCCGCGACGGATGTAATCTTCCCAGTGGGTACAGAAGTTTTGTCGATCGGAAGCATCTCCTCCGCATCAATCATCAGTTCGTGATCAAGCACGGTGTCCGAACCCTCTCCCGCCAGATTGAAATAGGTGTGATTGGATAAGTTGACCGGCGTCGCGCGGTCAGTCGTGGCTCGGTAGTCGATGATGAGCTCGTTGGCATCGGTCAGGGTGTAGGTCACCCGAGCCTTGAGCGTTCCGGGGTAGCCCTCTTCTCCATCCGGAGAGGTGTAATCGAATTGAACGCCGTTCCGAAGTTGCTTCGCCTCCCACACGACCTTGTCAAACCCGGTGACGCCACCATGGTTGTGATTCGGACCATTATTCTTCGCGAGCAGATGTTCGACGCCGTCCAGGGTGAAGCGTCCGTTGGCGATGCGCCCGGCATATCGGCCGAGGGTCACCCCGAGGTAGGGCTTCTTGACTGATGACCGATAGGGTTCGACGGTGTCGAAGCCGAGGACGATGTCTGTCATTACGCCGTTGCGGTCTGGCACTTTGATCGAGGTGACTCGCGCGCCGTAGGAGGCCAGTCGCACCTCCATTCCGTGGGCGTTTTTTAGGTTAAATTGAGCATCCGGGTCATGGACCACCTGGGGCCCCGAATGGCCTGGCGTCAGGGCTATCCAGACGAGCAGACAGGCGAGTAACCCTACGTGACGCCCCGTGGGACGAGTCGGAAGTTTCGGGCGGAGGAGATAATACATGGAGGGAGGCAGGGGAGGCGACAGTTCTGCCCCTAGATATATAGCACCTCAACCGGTTTTATGACGGATCGTGTCAAAGGCGTCGAAGTCCTCCTGAATTGAAAGGAAAAGAGTGCACGATTAAGGCTGACACTTCTTGGCGATGAATGATTTACACGTATGTTGAGTAGGTCTCTGGTGCTCCGTCATAACTTGTGAGGTTCAGCTGAAGACTTTATGGAGAAAATTATCACCGATGCAAGTGGCCCGACGCCCGAGTTCGTCCAGCTCTTGACGGCATCGCAAAGTGCTATGTATGCCTTCAT
>CAMBGW010000016.1 GCA_945866245.1 Verrucomicrobia subdivision 6 bacterium
GGGAAGCGGATCGAGTGGTGGTCAAAGGAAAGACTGAGCCGGTTGTGATCTTTGAGTGTTTGGATTATCACACGGAAGCTTCCTTTCCCAACCCCATGGAGGTGATCAACCACTTTAAGGACGGCCTAGCCAAATATCGAAGGCAGGATTGGGAAAAGGCGAAAGGCGCATTTCAGGAGGCTCTCAAGGCCCACCGTGGGGATAAGTTGAGTAAGATCTATATGGAGCGTTGCGACTATTTTGAGAAAAATCCGCCGGAAAAAGAGTGGGATGGTGTCTGGGTAATGAAGGAGAAGTAGGATTCGTGTTTCCAAGGCCTGAAGGCAGGATGGACGGAACCGCAGAATCCGCTACTTTTTCAAAGTGGGGTCGTTAGCTCAATGGTAGAGCTGCTCCCTTTTAAGGAGTAGGTTGTAGGTTCAAATCCTACACGACCCAACCTCCTCATGAACTTCCAACTTGAATCTCCTTACCCTGCAGCCGGGGACCAACCTGCGGCGATTGCGGGGCTCCTCAAGCGGCTCGAGGAGGGGGAGAAGCACAACGTCCTTCTGGGGGTAACCGGCTCGGGCAAAACCTTCACGGTGGCGAATGTCATTCAAAAAATGGGCTTACCCACTTTGGTGATGAGTCATAACAAAACATTGGCAGCCCAGCTCTACAGCGAACTGAAGAGCTTCTTTCCGAAAAACGCGGTTGAATATTTCGTCAGCTACTTCGACTACTATCAGCCGGAAGCATACATCCCACGGACTGATACTTATATTGAGAAGGACTCCTCCATTAATCAGGAGATCGAGAGGTTGCGCCTCTCCGCCACGACGAGTCTGTTGACCCGAAAAGATGTCATCGTGGTGGCCAGTGTTTCATGCATTTATGGGTTGGGCTCCCCGGATGATTACGAAAAAATGTTTCTTTTTCTGGAGGTGGGCACGCGGGTTGCCAGGGAGGAGCTGTTGGCGAAGTTGGTGGAAATTCAGTATGAGAGAAATGATTTAGCCCCAGAGCGGGGTCAGTTCCGAGTGCGTGGGGACTCCATTGAGGTTCTTTTAGCGCACGAGGATGTGGGGGTGCGAATTGAGCTTTTGGGTGATGCCGTCGAACGTTTGACCCGATTTGAAGTGGGCTCTGGGGAGGAGATTGGAAGGCCGATTCGGGAGATCCTGACTCCTGCCCGCCACTATGTGACATCGGAAGATAAGCTCAAAAAGGGTGTCGTCGCGATTCGGGCTGAGTTAACTGAGCGGATCGCACAGTTTGAGTCCGCCGGAAAGCTCTTGGAGGCGCAACGGCTGAAGATGCGGACAGAGTATGATTTAGATCTTATGGAAGAGATGGGAACGTGTAGCGGAATTGAGAATTATAGTCGGCACCTCAGCGGCAGGCTTCCCGGGGAAAAGCCAGGTACCCTGATCGATTTCTTTCCCGACAAATTTCTGGTGGTGATGGATGAAAGCCATGCGACCGTGCCCCAAGTCGGTGGCATGTACGCAGGGGATCGCA
Source organism: Verrucomicrobia subdivision 6 bacterium (assembly GCA_945866245.1). Taxonomy (GTDB): domain Bacteria; phylum Verrucomicrobiota; class Verrucomicrobiia; order Methylacidiphilales; family Verrucolacustridaceae; genus Verrucolacustris. Next base: position 1,504 of record CAMBGW010000016.1, read on the forward strand.
GTCGTAAAACAGTGTTGGTGGAGCACGGATTTCGTCTGCCTTCGGCGTTGGATAATCGGCCGCTCAAGGCGGAAGAATTTCAAGCGATGATCGACCAAGTAATCTATGTTTCGGCGACACCGGCCGATTTTGAGCTGGGAAAAGTCCGCGGTCAGGTGGTGGAGCAGGTTGTTCGCCCAACGGGTCTGCTCGATCCCCCGGTTCGAGTTCGGCCTTTGCAGGGGCAGGTAGATGAAACCATCGCTCTTTGCCGGGAGCGGATTGCCCGTCAAGAGAGGGTACTCATCACAACACTGACTCGGAGAACTGCAGAGGATCTTTCCGAGTATTTAAAGGAGGCGGGGCTGAAGTCGCGCTATTTACATGCGGAGGTGGATGCGATTGTGAGGGTGGAGATCTTGCGAGAGTTGCGGTCTGGAGAAATCGATGTGCTTGTGGGAATCAACTTGTTGCGGGAGGGGTTAGATCTTCCCGAGGTTTCACTGGTTTGTATTTTGGATGCGGATAAGGAGGGGTATTTGCGATCGGAAACTTCGCTGATTCAAACTGCGGGAAGGGCGGCTCGTCATTTGAATGGGGAGGTCGTTCTTTTCGGGGATCGGATTACTAAATCAATGAAAGCGCTATTGGACGTTACGGAAAAAAGGCGAGCCAAGCAGGAAGCCTATAATCGGGAGCACAACCTTGTCCCCCGCTCGGTCAACCGAGGGGTACAGGAAAGTTTGCAGACGATTGTGCGCACGGCTCGCGGGATCCATGAGAAAGTGGCGGGTGGAGGGGAGTCAGCAGATGCCCGAGAGGTGCTCAATCAACTTGAAGAGGAGATGTGGGAGGCCTCAGAAAAACTTGAGTACGAGCGGGCGGCACTCCTGCGAGATCAGATTGCGGATTGGAAAAAAGCTCACCAACTGGGTGGTGTTCCAGCAGCTAAAGGCACGACTGTCCAGCGTGCTCAGTACACCAAGCCAAAGAGATTTAACGCAAGGAGCAAACTGAGTAGGTCGAAATAGGTGAGAGAAGTTCGGAACCTTTGGCTGAGGCAATTTCCAAAAGAGTCACAATTTCGATTAACTCACCTTTGCTTTGGCGCAGGATAGTGGCAGCTGAGGCCAATTGAGATCCGCGATGGAGGACGTCGGCCACAAGAAGTAGGCGACAACCCTGGGGAATACTTTCCAGGTCCAAAATGGGACCACGGCTTGAGGGTTGAATTACATTTAAGCCACAACCCGCGAAGTAGGCGAGGGGGGCGGCAAGGGGTAGGGCGGCAGAATCATAAGCGATGACCTTTTCGATTCGACGGCGTTGATACCTTTCGTTGATATCGGCACAAGCGAAGCGAAAGAGCTGACCATCTTGGTATATCCCATCGGTGATGTAGTTGGGCTCACCAGCGCGGCGGGCGCTTTCAATAGTGCGAATGGAGGCGAGGAGGCGGTCTCGGGTACTGCGTAGGGCAGGTGACTTCATTCCGAATCGTCGCGGGAGGGCTGGTCGCCGTCTTGGGGTAAAGCTTCCAGGGCGGCGCGTAACTTCTTCAGGGCGACATTTTGGATCTGGCGAATGCGTTCACGGGTAACTTTAAATTTCTTTCCAATCTGCTCAAGGGTAGGCGGCGTCTCATCTGTCAGGGGGAAGCGCAGAGAGAGAATGGCTCGTTCGCGCTCATCCAGTATATGAAGGACCGTGCGAAGCTGTTTGATCAGATTTCGGCTCTCGAGGTCACGACCTGGCATGACGACCGTTTCGTCCGCGATTAAATCCCCTAACTCGGCATCCGCTTCTTCGCCGACAAACGCGTTTAAGGAGGCGGGGCGCATCGATACGCGGCGTAGCTGGCTGATCTTGGCGGCGGAGACTCCGCACTCTTTGGCCAACTCCTCATCGGTAGGTTCCCGACCCAACTCATCGAAAAGCTGGATGGCAATTCGGCGCATTTTGGCCAATTTGTCGACCAAGTGAACGGGGAGGCGGATTGTCTTGGATTGATTAGCCAGGGCGCGGCGAACCGCTTGCTTGATCCACCAGGCTCCGTAGGTACTGAATTTAGTGCCACGATGAGGATCAAAACGCTCCACCCCCTTCATCAGGCCAATATTTCCTTCGCTGATGAGGTCGAGCAGCGGCAGTCCCAGTCCAGCATAGTCGTGGGCAATTTTCACAACGAGGCGGAGGTTGGCTCGAATCATCTGCTCACGGGCTGCGCGATCCCCCCGCTTGATCCGCTTTCCTAGTCGGTGCTCATCGGCACGGGTGAGTAGGGGAATATCCCCGATTTCGCGAAGATAGGCCCCCAGAGCACCGTCACGGAAATCGCTCATAAGAAAAGAATGAGGCTTTTAGGGCAAAAGGGAAAGGGTAACTGAAAAGTATTCGATCCCCTTGGGAGGAGATTAATTCTTCAGAGCCGCCTGAGCGGCAGCCAAACGGGCGATCGGCAAGCGAAAGGGGGAGCAGGAGACGTAAGCCAGACCGAGGTGATGACAGAATTTCACAGAGTCAGGCTCTCCTCCGTGTTCGCCGCAGATACCGAGTTTGATGTCTTTGCGGGTCGACCGGCCGAGTTTGACGGCGGTCTCCATCAGCTTGCCTACCCCACCCTGGTCGAGAACCGCGAAGGGATTCTGGCGTACAATTTCCTCTTCCTGATAGCGGGGGAGGAAGGACCCTGCGTCATCTCGGCTCATTCCAAGAGTGGTTTGGGTCAAGTCGTTCGTTCCAAAGCTGAAGAATTGGGCGGATTTTGCAATCTGGTCAGCGACAACACAGGCGCGAGGAATTTCGATCATCGTTCCGACCAAGTAGGAAAGTTTTATATTTCTCTCTTTCTGAACTTGAGCGGCGACTTTATGGACGAGAGCGATCTGAAGCTCCAACTCCTTCGGAAAGCCAACGAGGGGAATCATAATTTCAGGGCGAACTTTAATTCCGGAGGCTTGGACCTCGGCGGCCGCTTCGAAGACGGCCCGAGCCTGCATCTCTGAAATTTCGGGATAGACGATACCGAGACGGCAGCCTCGATGGCCGAGCATCGGATTGAACTCGTGGAGCTCTTTGACTCGCCGGGCAACTCGGTCGACAGAGATGCCGAGTTTTTCAGCTAGATCTTTTTGTGAGGCCTCATCGTGGGGAATAAACTCGTGGAGGGGCGGGTCGAGGAAGCGAATGGTAGCCGGGAGGCCTTTGAGAGCCTTGAAAATTCCTGCGAAGTCGGAGCGTTGGGCGGGAAGCAGTTTGGCAAGTGCCTTGCCACGCTCGTCGGCATTTTCTGCCAAGATCATTTCACGAACGTGGTCAATCCGGTCGCCCTCGAAAAACATATGTTCGGTACGACACAACCCGACACCTTGTGCCCCAAAGGCGACGGCATGGCCGACTTGGTCCGGTTGATCTGCGTTGGCGCGAACTTCCATGGTGCGTCGTTGATCAGCCCACTGCATGAGCTGGGCAAAGAGGCGATAGATAGGGCTCTCGGCTGGGGTGAGATCTTTATCGATCAGGACGCGGACAATATCGGAAGGGGAGGTCTTGACCTCGCCCGGGAAAATTTCTCCTGTGGTGCCATCGATCGAAAGAAAGTCACCTTTTCTGAAATTCTGACCTCTGACGTGGAGAGTATTGGTGGAGTAGTCGATCTGGAGCTCTGAGGCACCACAGACGCAGACCTTACCCATTTGGCGGGCAACAAGAGCGGCATGGGAGGAGACCCCGCCACGGGCCGTTAGGATGCCCTCTGCCGCCAACATACCGCGGATGTCCTCTGGGCTGGTCTCGACACGTACAAGAAGCACTTTTTCACCTCTTTGCGCTGCGGCTTCGGCCTCATTGGCGGAGAAGTAGATCTTACCCGAGGCGGCTCCTGGACCGGCGGGCAGTCCTTTGGCGATCACTTGGGTGGTCTTGCGGGCACGGGAATCAAAAACGGGAGCGAGCAGTTGGCTGAGGGAATCGGCAGGAATACGGCGGATGGCATCATCTGGCTTGATGAGCTTCTCTTTCACCATTTCCACAGCGATACGGACCGCAGCAAATCCAGTTCGCTTGCCGTTGCGGGTTTGCAGCATGAAAAGACGACCGTGTTCGACGGTGAACTCGAAGTCCTGCATGTCGTGGAAGTGGCTCTCCAAGGTATGCCGAACATCTTGGAGTTGACGATAGACCTCGGGCATCTCGACCTGAAGTTGCAGAACGGGCTCAGGAGTACGAACGCCTGCGACCACATCCTCGCCCTGGGCATTGAGAAGAAACTCACCGTAAAGAACTTTCTCGCCCGTAGCTGGATCGCGAGTGAAGGAAACTCCAGAACCGCTGTCGTTTCCGGTGTTGCCGAAGACCATGCCTTGGACATTGACGGCCGTGCCCCACTCATGCGGGATGTTATATTTCCTGCGGTAGATGATGGCTCTTTCATTATTCCAAGAGCCGAAAACGGCACCGACCGCACCCCGGAGTTGCTCGCGGGGATCTTCAGGAAAGTCCTGGCCTGTGCGTTCCCGAATTAGCTTACGGAAACGGTCGGTTAATTTGCGAAGGGCGGTGGCATCCAGCTTGGTGTCGGAGACGTGGGGATCTTTGGGGAAGAGCTCTTTTTTCAGCTCTTCAATAACAACTTCGAAAGGTTCGTGATCTTCACCCGCACGTTTTTGAACACCCATAACGACGTCACCATACATCTGGAGAAAGCGGCGATAGCAGTCATAGGCAAAGCGCTCATTTTTGCTGCGCTCGGCCAGAGCGCGAACGGTGCGATCATTGAGGCCGAGGTTGAGGATGGTGTCCATCATTCCGGGCATCGAGTCGCGAGCGCCCGAGCGCACCGCCACCAGAAGAGGATCTTTTTGATCGCCAAACTTTTTTCCCATAGCGGTTTCGAGTTTGTGGATCGCTTCGTCGATCTGTTTTTCCAAAGCGGGAGGGTAGGTCCGTTTATGGTCGTAGTAGTAGGTGCAAACTTCTGTGCTGATGGTGAAACCGGGAGGTACGGGGAGGCGGATGCGGGTCATTTCCGCCAAATTGGCCCCTTTTCCACCCAAGAGAGACTTCATCTTGCCATTTCCGTCCGCCTTTCCATTTCCAAAGGAGTAAACGTACTTCGGAGACTTACTGGAGCTCTTTTTAGCCTTAGAGGATTTAGATTTTGTTGGCATGAGTAAAAAGCAAGCGTATCGGAATGCCAGTTAGAGAGTCGTTTGGCAAGCCTGATTAGGCTTCGGGAGGGGCAAGCGGAGTCGCCGTTGGACGGGATTGCCAAGCCTTTTCCTGAAAAGCAAAAACTTTTTTGAGTCCCTCGTGGGCCAAGTTGAGTAGAGATTGGAATTCATCGCGGCTGAAGTCGTGCTCTTCTCCGCCTGCCTGAACCTCAACCAGCCGGCCTGTACCTGTCATAACCACATTCATATCCACTTGAGCATCCCGATCCTCTGGGTAGTTCAAGTCGAGAAGAGGCTGGTTGTTGAGAAGACCAACACTGATTGCGGCGACAGGAGTGCGCAAGGGATCCGCCGTCATTTTTCCTGATAGCTGCAGGCGTTCGATAGCACGCCGCAGTGCGAGACAAGCACCAGTAATCGCAGTGGTGCGGGTGCCGCCATCGGCAGAAAGGACATCGCAATCGATCCACAGGCTGCGTGGCCCAAGTGCAGTGAGGTCGGTTACCGCGCGGAGACTACGGCCTAAAAGGCGTTGAATCTCGGTCGAGCGGCCATCGACTTTTCCACGAGCAGAATCGCGAGCTTTCCGGCTTGAGGTGGAGGCGGGAAGCATCGAGTACTCAGCGGTTAACCAGCCACCCGCCACTCCCTTTTCCTTCATCCAGCGAGGTACCACCTCCTCCACACTCGCCGTGCAGATCACCTCTGTCTTTCCGCATTTGAGTAGAATCGACCCGACGGCTTGAGGGGCAATATCCCAAGTGAAGGAGAGGGGGCGAAGATCGGATGGAGAGCGACCATCGGCGCGAGAGGTACTCATGAAAGAGTAGTCTCTGCGGCACGGAGAGTATTGGAAAGAAGAAGTGCGATGGTCATGGGACCGACACCACCAGGATTTGGGGTGATTGCTCCTGCGATCGTTTGGACGGAGGCAAAGTCCACATCCCCGACAAGACGATAACCCCGAGGGTTGCTGGCATCGGCAATACGATTTACACCGACATCAATGACGGTGGCACCGGGTTGAACATGATCTGGGGTTAAGAAATGGGGGCGACCCAAGGCGCCGATGAGAATGTCGGCTTGGCGAGTGATGGAGGGGAGATTCGGGGTGCTGGAGTGTGCGAGAGTGACGGTGCAGTCGGCGTGGGCTGATTTTCGTGCCAGAAGGACGGCAAGAGGGCGACCGACAATTTGACCGCGACCAACGACGACGGCGTGTTTTCCTTTTGTAGGAATTTTTCCAAGGCGAAGGATCTCAAGAATTCCTGCTGGGGTGCACGGAAGAAATCCGGTGGGATCTCCCAAAAGTAGTTTCCCAAAATTAACCGGATGAAATCCGTCTACGTCTTTCGCGGGTGAAACCCGAGCATAAACCTGATCATTGGGCAGACCGGCGGGAAGGGGCGATTGGATGAGGATGCCGTGGACTTTGGGGTCAGCGTTGAGGGTATCGATTTCACGAAGAAGAGTGGCCAAGGGAGTCGATTCGGGAAGGACCATGGTGTGGCTACTGATTCCGACCTCCTTGGCGCGAGTTTCCTTTCGGGATACATAGGCTCGGGAAGCGGGGTCTTCACCGACGCGGATGAAAACCAAACGTGGGGTGATACCCCGCTGGGCTAGGGCGGTGACGCGGGAGGCGGTCTCGCGGTGGATTTGCGAGGCAAAGGCTTCACCATCGAGGATGCGTGCGGACATAGGGAAAGAATGCAACGAACGGGAAAAAAGTGAAACTAGGAAAGATGGGCAAAGAGAGGAATCGGTTGACCCGGAGGGGGCTGAATCACTTCTGTTTTGGGTCGTTGCAGGGAGATTTGCGAAGCGAACCACGCTTGGGCGTCCGGGTCTCCGTGAACCAGAAGAACACGAGAGGGTTGGATATCTTCACAAGCCCATCGAAGAATGTCCTCCCGTGTGGCGTGAGCGGTAAGGTCGAAGTAGCGAACTTCGCAACGGACGGGCACAGAACCTGTGTCACCCCAATCGACATTCCCTCCTTGGCCTGCCTTTCGGAGTAGGCCCGAAGGGGAGGTGGGATCGGTGTAGCCGACAAAAAAGATCGAATCGTGCTCGCGGGGGAAAAAGAGTCTGGCGATGGAATGACTGGTGGTATTCGGCGTCATCATCCCTGAGCTGAGGAGATAGATGTGTCCTGCGCGTAGCCGAAGAGCGGGGAGGCGGCGGGGATCAAAAGTTTCAGGCTGAGCTTCGGGAATGAGCCGGAGTCCTCCGTGCTGGCGGGGATTGAGGGTACGTTGCCGATCGTAGACTTCGGTCATGACACGACCGAGGCCACCAATGTAGATCGGAGCTTTTGGAATTTTTCCCTCCAACCGAGCGTGGTGCAGAAGGGCCAACACTTCCTGGGTTTTTCCCATTGCGAAAACAGGAATGAGGACGGCTCCCCCGCGCTCAAATGTTTGGCGAATTCCAGCAAGAAGGGCTTCCTCGAAAAAAGCACGGTCTTGGCCTGGAACGGCAGCTTGCGCGCCTCGGGTTGTTTCCATGATCAAGGTATCGAAGGGTCCTGTGGGATGCTGGCAGGGGAGCATGAGGGTTTGTCTCTGCAGATTGAAGTCCCCGGTATAGAGGGCGCGGTGTTTTTCGGCGCGAATTTCTGTCATGACGGATCCGGCGACGTGGCCTGCGTCGTGCAGAACGAATTCAAAGGCAGAGGAGTCGACCCGAATGGGGCGGTTCAAGCTGGCAAGTTCCCAAGTGACTGCGCTGTCGTCGACCGAACGGTGGGTATAGAGGGGATAATCGGTGCGACCGAGCTCACGGCGTTGACGAGTCATGACGTTGACCGAATTGTGAAGAAGGGGCTCCGTCAGGGCGGCAGTACCCGAGGTCATCAAGACCTTGGCGCCGATGTGGGAGGCAGTGACGAGAGGGAGAGAGCCAATATGATCGTGGTGAGCGTGAGAGACTAAAATCGTTTCAAGATCGTCGGGGATCTGATCGAGGAGGGGGGTAGCATCCCACCCATCGCGGCGTGGATGCATCCCAGCGTCAAGAAGGACAGAGTGTTCACCAGCACGAAGGAGGTAGGAGTTTGCCCCAATTTCGGCACCACGCGTTAGGTTTGTGAAGGTGACCATGAAAAGGAATGAGGCGTGGCGAAGAGCGCTGGCTCAGAGTGAGCCGCGGAGTTGGGAAAGTACTTCTGGAGGCAACTGATTTTCCGGAAGAGTGGCTTGACCACTGAGCCAGTCGCGAATGATTTGGCCTCTGCGCTGGTTGAGGAGCTGAGCGGCGATTTTCGGAAGAGTGGAAGCGCTGGTTGCGGAAGGGGCGGGATCTCGTTGGCCCAAGTACACCGCCAGAAAATCCTTTTGGGTGCGAAGGGGGGAGCTTACCCGACCTGCATCGATGAGGGTCACGGCGGAGCGGATTCGGTCTGCATCAGGAAAGGTCAGGGGCTTTTCGTCTGCCGGGGTGAAGACGGGAAGTGTGGATGAGGCAAGGCCTGCAGCTTTGACAAGATCCTCCCACTTTTGGCCTTGAGCCATTGCCGCGTTGGCTTTCTGAGTAAAGAGCTGGGCTGCTTGTGCGGTCATTTGGTAGCGCGCTTGCTCTTGCCAACGGGTGCGAATCTCGGAGCTCACTTCGGAGAGGGGCCGGTTGCGTCCGGGCAACTCCTCGCGAAGGTGCAGGACGAGAAAACCGTTTTTCGAGGGTAAGTAGTCGCTGACCGGCTCGTCGGGGGTAAGGGCGAAGGCGGCCGCGGTTAGCTTGGGATCGGTTTCGCCCGGGAAGGGGCTTTCGCTGGGGGCGAACGGGCCGTGGGTCTGAATTTTTAATTTGGCGCCAGCAGCTTGAGCGGGGAAGGAGGGGCGAGCCTTACCTTCAGGAAGATTAAAAAATTGCGAAGTGAAGGCAAAGGCTGCCTCCCCTGCTTTGGCGCGCTGTTCTTCCGATGATCCTGCCGCAAGAAATTCCACTACGTCGACGGTGCGACGGGGCGGAATGGCAAACTCGGCTGCATTGGCTTTGTAAAAACTTTCCAGATCTTCCGACTTCGGTTCCGGGGGAGTTGTTTTGGAGGGATCCCAGCGTACGACTTGGGCGTGAACGGCACCGAAGAGTTGTTGAAGTTTTTTTTCGGCCTCCTCGGGTACGACAAAAGCGGTGGAGGCAAGGGCCCGAAGTAGAGTGTCGGTGCGGACGGAATCGAGAACAGCTTGGTTGAATCGTTCGCCGCTGAATCCCTGAGGCGCGAGGAAGTTCGCATTGAAGCGCTGGAAGATTTCTGGATCGTAGGCCTGATCCTTTTGAAAGAGCGGATTCTTTTTAATCGTTGCGATGAGTTGGCTGGGTTGGGCATCAATCTTGGCTTGGTCGGCGGCTTGAATTTGGAGGAGTCGGATCCAAGTTTGAAAATTAAGGAATTCACTCTGCTCGGCAGAGGGAATGCGGCCGCTCTGGAGGGTAATTTCGAGGAGAGCCTGTCGTTGGGCCGCAACAAACTCATTCAAGTTGATCGATTGACCGCCGATTTTGCCAAGGGTCTGAGAGGCGGGATCGCGACCACCTTGCGGAGTCCAGTTACCGAAAAAAATAAACGACACCCCGACAATCGCGAGAAGGAGAAGAAGTAGACCTTTTAACTTATCATGGAGGAGAGTGATCATCCTCCTTTTTGGCTTGCTAGGGGGGGAGGAGGGAAGCGCAAAATCAAGGAGATGCGAATGAAGTACTTTATTTTTCTTGGGGCTCTTTGGGTTTCGGTCGCAGGGCTTCTAGCGGAGGATGTGATCCGGCTGAAAAATGGGGAGGTTTTAAAGGGGCAAGCGGTGAAGTTTGATGAAGGATCGATGACCTTAACATTCAAATTTGCCCAAGGTACGCTGGGGTACCCCTCGGCGGATTTGGCGGAGGTTCGTTTAGAGGAGAGACCTGGGGTGCCGGAAGGAAGAGAGGCATATACAAAGGGGAACTGGGAGGAGGTGGTCACTCGCTGGAAGCCTTCGGTGGATACGTTGGTTGGGGTGGACTCGCCGTGGGTATTGGAGTGCGCGGGGGGATTGGGTCAGGCCTATCTCGCTTTAGGAAAAGTTGCGGATGCTGAGGCACTCTACGGCAAAATGAAAAAGTTTTATGTGCAGGGCCCCGCTGCCTTACGCGCCTCAGTCGGTTTGGCGGAGGCCACTTCGAGCCGGGATGCGGGGGCGCTTTTAGAAAAATTGAAAGAGATGGAGGGGCAGCTGAAAGAGAGTTTACGGCCGATGCGAGCAGATCGAGAAGCTCTTGCGGAATTCTATTTTGCCAGAGGTGGAGCTTATGAAAAGAAAGGGGATGCAAAAAAAGCCCTTGAGGATTTCATTCGAGTGGGAGCACTTTATCCGGAGCCCTTATCTCTGGGACAGAGGGCCGACCAGAAAGCGGAAAACTTACGCAAGGCAAATAAAGATCTCGTCACTGATTAGGCTCTTTGAATAGAGTTACCTTATGAAATTGAGTCGTTGGGCAAAAGTTCAGGCATTTTTCTTTGGAATGCTTTTATGGGTTCCCGCACTGCTGGCGTCGGAAGGAGAGGCTGGAAAAGCTCCGAAGACGGCTTGGCAAATTTTTCACGAGGGTGGAATTGTCATGTGGATTCTTCTGATCGCCTCGATCCTGATTATGGCTTTCACGATTGAGGCATTTATTAAAATACGGGTGGCTCGGTTGGCGCCTGCGGCAGTATTGGCCCAACTCAAAGACGCGATTGTTTCAGGAAACTATCCGCTTGCTTACCAAGTCTGTGCCGCGAACCCATGCTATCTGGGTCGAATTGTCCAAGCGGGAATTGAGAGATTGGGACGTGGGCGGGAAGCGGTTGAGCAAGCCGTGGGGGATACCACGGCGAAGGAGCTGAACGGGATTAAGGCTAATATTCAGTACCTGTCGGTCATCGGAGTGGTAAGCCCCATGGTGGGTTTGACGGGTACGGTCATGGGGATGATCAAGGCGTTCGAAACCTTAGGTTCTTCGGGAGCGGCGGATCCGAGCAAATTGGCAGGGAATATCTCAGAGGTGCTTGTGGCCACCGGCGCGGGTCTTTTTGTCGCGATCCCTGGGTTCATCTTGTACTACGTTTTTCGGAATCGAATTCAGACGGTTTCGGTCGCGGTGGATTCAGAGGTTAATCTGTTGTTAGAGGACATTCCTTTCGAGCAGCTGACCGGCTATCGAGTCAGCGATTATCTGGGTGCGGCGGCGGCAGCCCCTGCCCCAGCGGCCTAGGCGAGGAGAGCGTGCCATGTCTGGGCACGGGAAAAAATTTAGCGTCCACTCCCAAGGGGGGGATGAGGATCCAGAGTTTCAAGTGGCTCCCATGGTCGACGTGTTACTTGTTCTTCTGATGTTTTTCACCGCGACGACAACCACCGAGATCAAAAGCCAAATGGCAGATTTGACTCTTCCGGAGGCGCAAGATGCCAAAGATCGAGAGAAGGGAGAGGGTCAGTTCACAGTGAATATTAACAAAATGGGTGGTCTGGAGGCACAGGGCAGAACTGGATTGGAAGAGGCGGCTCTTTCTAAATTAATCAAAGATGATTATGGGCAGGTCAAAAAGCTGAACCCCAATGCCAGCTATCGAGTTCTGGTTCGCGCCGATAAAGATTTGGGCTGGGAAAAAACGAAAGTGGTTCTGAAAGCAGCGGCCGCAGCCGGGGTGGCCAATGTTGTTTTTGCCACGACCAAGGGTGGGAAAGGGTAAGTTATGGCAGGAGGAGGATCGAGCGATGGGGACTATGGGCTACAGATCGCTCCGATGTTGGACGTGATGTTCGTACTTCTGCTTTTTTTCATGGTGATGGCAGGGAAGCAGGTGAAAGAGGCGGAGTTGGGGGTGCAGGTTCCAGGGGCCTCAACCGCCGCGAGCACAGCCAAAAGTCCTGTGACATTGCGGGTGACACCTGAGGGATTAGTGACTTTTAACGATAGTACAATTGACGGGCGGGATGATCGGGATATGCCGAAGTTACGCGGAAGATTAAAAGCCCTGATTGAGGCATCGCCAGACCAGTCGGTCATCAT
>CAMBGW010000017.1 GCA_945866245.1 Verrucomicrobia subdivision 6 bacterium
AATGCATGCCCCACTTCGATTCCCCGACTCACCTTCAGCTTTTTTCCTCCCACCGAAAGATCCCCCTCCCGCACCGTTCGCACATCCGCCCACTTGTCGATTTTTAGATCCTTCTCCACATCAACTCCCTGAAAGTGAAACCCGTTGTCATTAGCTCCCGTCGCCATTCCCCTCTGTCCTTTCAACGCCAGATCCGCCACCACGGTCAACTTCTTGCCCTCCAAGGTCGATGCCACCGCCCCCAAGCTTCCAGGCGAGGCTCCCATCGCCGCTTTAACCTCGGCATCGATTGCAGATCGAAAGCCCACACCCAGCGCCCTTCCCACTTTGGCCTCCTGAGCCTCATCATCTCCCCGAACCAGCACCAACGCCGTCTCTTTTCCATTCGTAAAGACCAACGTCTTCACCTGATCCTGCGCCACCACCCCATGCTTCTTCTCTAAATCAACGATCGTACGTATTCCCGGGGTTGGAAATTTTTCCAGCTTACCCTCTCTACCCTTTCTCTCCGCAGGCTTCCCCTCCGCCTTCTCAATCGCAGCCGCATAACTTCCTCCCTCCTCCGTGACCAACTGCCCCTCCCCAATCTCCGCCACCACACAAAACTCATGCGAACTGGCTCCCCCCATCACACCCGTGTCCGCCTCCACCTGCAGCGCCGCTAGTCCCACTCGCTCAAATATCTTTCGGTAAGCCCCCGTCATCGCCCCGTAACTTTTTTGTGCCGTGACCTCATCCACATCAAAGCTGTAGGCATCCTTCATAATAAATTCTCGCGCCCGCATCAGCCCGAACCTCGGCCGTATCTCATCCCGATACTTCGTCTGAATCTGATACAACGTTCTCGGTAACTGCCGATAACTTTGCACCTCACCCGCCACCAACGCCGTCACCACCTCCTCATGCGTCGGCCCCAGAATCCAACGCCGATCCTGATGATCCTTTACCTGAAAGAGAACATCCGCCGCCGCCACGATTCTGCCACTCTTCTCCCATAACTCGGGGGGCTGAAGTGCCGGCATGAGAATTTCTAACCCACCCGCCCGATCCATCTCCTCCCTGACAATTTTTTCAACCTTCCGCAACGCCCGCAGCCCCAACGGCAGAAAACTATAAAGCCCACTGGTCAACTTTCTCGCCAAACCAGCCCGAAGAAGAAGTTGATGGCTGGCAATCTCCGCTTCAGCAGGAGCCTCACGCAACGTCGTTAACAGGGTCTGAGTCCAGCGCATCGTCCCGACACCCTACGCCACCCCCCGCCCCGCCTCAATCCCGACCTACGACGCCCAAAATGCTTTTTTTAGCGCCTCCGTCATTCCACCAGCAGCTAACTTTTTTCCCTGCCACGAAAAGACCGATTGGATACCCATCCTTGCATTCGTCAAAAATATCTCCTCCGCCCCATCCAGCTCCTCCTTTTTCCATCTTCCCTCCTCCACCTTCTCCCCACTCCGCTCCAAAACCCACCTCCTCACTGTCCCAGCCCGACACCCACACTCCCACGCAGGTGTCCTTAACTTTCCTCCCCTCACCCAAAAAAGATTTGCCATCGAAACCGACGCAATCTCCCCTTTCTCATTCAACATCACTCGCTCCTCATTCGCCTTCTGCCCCTCCCGTCTGGCTTGGATCCGATTCAAATAACTTAAGGTCTTATAGCGCGCCTCCCACGAGCTCGACCAAACACCCGTCTCCGCCAAATCTAAATCATAACCAGCAGGCGGCTTTTCGATTCCTTCACTCCACCAGCTTCGCGTCCCCGATTCGGTGACAAACCATCTCCATAAACCCACCCCCTCCGGAACTTTTTTCAAAGCCTCCTCCTCCGCCCTCAACCCCAGCACCTCGGCCGATTTTTGAATCGATTGCCAATGCCAATCCTTCCACCTCGCTTGACCCCCCTCCACTCGTACCGTTTCAAAAACCCCTACCCCGTGCCGAAATCCAGCATCCGATATCGGTATCTGGGCCAAACTCACGCCCGCACCCGACGCGCCGCCTGATACGCCGCCATCGCCTCCACCATGACTCTCGCCTTGGCTTTTGTCTCCTCATACTCCCCGAGCGGATCCGACCCGATGGTAATACCACTTCCCACCCCACACCTCACCGTATTTCCCGAAATCTCCGCCATCCGGATTCCCATGGCAAAGCGGGCGGTCCCATCATACCCAAAATATCCCACCGCCCCTGTGTAAAATCCCCGAGGCTCCACCTCCAAACTCCGCAAAATCTCTACCGCCCTTTTTTTCGGAGCTCCGGTGACCGACCCCCCCGGCAAACACTCCTTCACCGCTCCCACCATTCCTAAACCCGAACGCAACTTTCCCTCAATCGTCGAAAATAGATGATGCACATGCGAAAAGCTGCGGCTCCGCACCAGATCCCTCACTTCTACCGAGCCAAACTGGCAAATGGCTCCCAAATCATTTCGTAAAAGATCGGTAATCATGACTAATTCCGCCACCTCTTTCGGGTCTGTACCCAACTCGAAAGCCGCTCTCTCATCTCCCTCCCGATTCAACCCACGAGCCCGCGTCCCTTTAATCGGCTGGGTAACCACCCGATCCCCTTCAAGTCCTAGAAAAAGCTCCATCGAAGCACCCGCCAATGCTTCTTCACCCATTCGGTAAAAGAAACTTCTCGGTGCCTGCCCCGTTCGCCATAACCATCGGAAAAATTCCCACGCATCCAGACCCTCCGATTCATATCGCATAAATCGCGCTAGATTGACCTGATAAATCTCCCCTTTCCGAATCTCCTCGTGTGCCTGCCGCACCATCTCCGCATACTCCTCAGGCCCCGTCCGACATTTCCAATCCTCCTCCAAAGCCGAAAAGATTCCCTCCCCCTCTGGCCATAGAGCCCCCAACGGGCGCACCTCCAACTTGGAGTAAAAAGAAAAATGCCAATTTCCCTCAAAATCGAATCCCCCGATCGCTGCCCCAGCAGGATGAGGCTGATCCCAGGAAACGTTCTTTCTCCTGTGCCGATTTAACTCCGCCTCCAATTCTCCCGTCTCCCCGGGCCCGCCCGTTAAAATTCGATCCGGCTGGTACCCCAAGTAAACCACCCCAGGCCCAAAGTCCCCCCTCACCACTGCCGCGGATGGACTCACCTCAAACTTGCTCATACGCACGAGGCCGCCACCTGATCCACCTTCTCCATCCACTTGGCTTTTTCTTTTTCCGGCAGAAAGCTTCCCTCAAAAGAGTTTTTCGCCAGTTGAACTAAATGGTGTTTCTCCAAGGATAATTCCCGCAGACAACTCAGCCAGTTGTCCAGCAGATAGCCCCCAAAGAAAGGGGGGTCATCCGAATTGGCCGTCGCATTGACCCCCGCATCCAAAAGTTTCTTCAAAGGGTGATCGGACATTTTTTCATAAACACAAAGACGAACATTCGAGAGGGGACAGGTCGTCAGCGGAATTCTCTTTTTAGCCAGTTCCCTCACCAGATCCGGATCCTCCACGCAACGCACCCCGTGATCGATACGCACCGCCTGCAGCTTTTCCAGCGCTTCCCGAATGGACGAGGCCGGCCCCTCCTCCCCCGCATGCGCCACCCCGCAAAGGCCCGCCGCCCGAACTTCCGCAAAGACCCCGGAAAATTTCCCAGGTGGATTTCCTTTTTCAGAAGAATCCAGCCCCACCGCTGAAAAATATTTTTGAAATGGAATTAAATCCCGCCACGTCTTGCGTGCCTCCTCCTCGCTTAGATGCCGCAGAAAACACGGAATCAAACGCCAGCTGATTCCGTGCTTCTTTTCCCCTTCCCGCAACCCACCAACCACCCCCTCGACAACCTCCCTCATCGCCACCCCTCTTCCAGTGTGTGTTTGCGGATCAAAGAAGGGTTCCACATGACAAACTCCATCCCGAGCAACCCGATCCATATAGGCCAAGGTCAATTGATGAAAATCCTCCTCATCCCGCAAGACTCCTGCCCCCTCATAATACAAATCTAAAAAGGATTGCAGATCTTGAAACTGGTATGCCTCCCGCAGGGCCGCAGCCGAAGGGAAGCGCAACCGCACATTGTGTTTTTTTGCCAAAGCAAAAACCATTTCTGGCTCCAAAGTCCCCTCTAAATGCAAATGCAGCTCCGCCTTCGGTAAGGCACTTGCCAGTTTCTCTAGCACCCTCAACCCCCTCCCAAGGGAAGTGCCGCCGCCCGCAACATCCCTTCACTCATCTCCGGTCCAGCGGCCGAAACACTGATTCGCCCTGGCTGGTACATCTCCCGCGCCACATCCCGAACCGCTTTCACATCCACTGCGGAAAGCTTTTCAATCGCCTCCTTGGGCTCCACCACTCTCCCCCGGGTTAACATCGCGTCCCCCATCCAAAACATCTGCTGGCTCGTCCCCTCCAACCCCAAAGCAAACTGCCCTGTGGCATAATCTTTTGCCCGCTTCAACTCCGCCGCCCCAGGTCCTTTCTCCGCTAGCGATCGCAACTCCTCCGCAATCAATCCTAATGCCTTCCCTAAATTTCCCGGCTCCAACCCCGCCGAAATATAAAATACCCCATCATCCCTTTGCAGATGGGTCCCGCTTGAGACCGAATAAACCAACCCCTGCTCCTCCCGCAAACGCTGAAACAATCGGGAACTCATCGCTTCTCCCAAAATGACACTCAACATTCGCAACGCATGCCTTCTAGGATCCAATCTCCCAAACGCATACAAACCTAGCGCCACATTCACCTGCTGCACCGGCTTGGCCACCGCGGTTACCCGAACCGTCTTGCTCGCCACTCGCTTGGCCGGCGTCGGCTCTAAATCACACTCCCGACCCGACTTTCCTAAAACTTTCTTTGCTGTCGCCACCACCTCCTTCTGCGTAATGCCCCCTGCGACCACCAAAATTGGTCGAACTTTCTGAATCCTCCTCTGCCAGTAGCCCATTAATCCACTACGGGAAATTCCACCAACCGACGCGATCGTTCCGGCAATCGGACGCCCCACCGCCTGATTCGGCCACAACAGAGCATTGAGTGCTTCCCCCGCTACCATCGCCGGTTGATCGTCCATCATCCGAATCTCTTCCGTGATAACCCCTCGCTCCCGCTCCACCTCATCCGCCGGAAAGGTCGAATCCAATGCCATCTCCGCCAGAAGGGAAACTAACCTCGCTCCATGTCCCGACGGCACTCTTCCGTGTAAACACAAAGTCTCCTCCCCCGTGAAAGCATTTAAATCTCCACCCCGCCCCTCCACCTCGCGGCTCAGCTCCTTGCAGGAATGTTTCTTCGTGCCTTTAAAAAGAAGATGCTCCACAAAGTGCGCCGCCCCATGCTCCTCCGACTTTTCCCACCGGGAACCTGCTGGATAAAAAAGCCCTACGGAAACTCCCGGAGCCTCTGCTCGGGGACGCAAAACAATAGGAACCCCAGCGACTTTTTCTATGCTGGCAAACGACATCGCTAAACCCTAACCCTCTCGCGCGAGAGTTCCAATCTCAAGGTTACTCTTTTTCCCCAACTCCACTCTTCCACCGCTTGACTAAATCATTGGGTAATTGGAGATGATCCAACACCCTGGCCACGACCGTATCGACCACATCCTCCACCGTTTTTGGTTTTCCATAAAAAGACGGAATCGCCGGCAACATCATGGCTCCCGCCTCTAAGAGCGTCACCACATTCCGCGCCTGAACTAAATTCCAAGGAGTCTCCCGAGGCACTAAAATCAACTTTCGCTTCTCTTTCAAAAAGACATCCGCCGTCCGGGCAATCGTCCCATCGCTATACCCATGTGCAATTCTTCCCAAAGTCCCCATGGAACAGGGGATGATGGCCATCGCTTCAAACTTGGCCGATCCACTGGCGAAAGGAACCTGCATCGTTTTATCCCCATGCACCTTCATGCCCTTCGGAATCGTCAACCCCTTCGCCCCGAGCTCGGTGGCCGCTACCTCCTGCGCGTGCTCACTCAAGACCACATGGCACTCCTCGACCTCCTTGGCCTTGGCAATCTGCTCCAATAATCGCTGGGCGTACATCGACCCGCTCGCCCCCGTGACTGCGATCACCAGCTTCATCCACCCCCCTTTCTTGCCCTCTGCAATAATTCTTTGGCACGTGCCGCCGCCTCAGGAGATGTGCGACACTCCTCTGGCCAACCTCGGGTATAACCCTCCCCCGGCAATTTCCGGGTGGCATCGATGCCAACGTGACTCCCGACATTCGGTTGGCTCGTGGCATGATCCAAACTGTCGCACGGACTTTTAATAAAAATCATATCCCGCTCCGGATCCACATTGGCTCCAAGATAAAACAGGACCTCACTCGTGTCGTGTACATTCACCTGCTCGTCCACCGCCACAATGATCTTGGTAAACATCATCTGCCCAGCCCCCCATAGCCCATGCATTAACTTAAACGCTTGGTAGGGATACTGCTTCTTCAAACTGACAAAAGCCAAATTGTGAAAGACCCCCTCCGCCGGCAAAGCCAGATCCACCAGTTCCGGAAAATTCATTTTCAGCACCGGCAATAAGATTCGGACGCTGGCGGATCCTAACCAAAAATCCTCCATCGGTGGTTTTCCCACCGCCGTGGCGGGGTAGATCGCTTTTTTTCGGTGGGTAATCGCCGTCACCCGGAACCTCGGATACTTGTCCATCGGAGTATAAAATCCTGTGTGATCCCCAAACGGTCCCTCGTTCACTGCCTCCCCAGCAGGATCCACCGTTCCCTCAATGACAAAATCCGCGTCCGCCGGAACCTGAATCGGTTGGCTGACCGCCGGAACAAACCCAACCGACTGCTTTCGTAAAAAACCGGCAAACATGTACTCATCGATTCCGTCGGGCAACGGTGCCGTTGCCGCAAATGCATTGGCCGGATCACCTCCCAAGGCCACTGCCACGGGCATCGGCTTTCCCATCTCCCGATACTTTTTTCCATGCCGCGCCCCCACCTTATGGAGCTGCCAATGCAGGGCTGCCTCCCAAGGCCCTAGCACCTGAATCCGATACATCCCCACGTTTCGCTCGTGCGTTTCAGGATCCTCCGTGATCACTTGGGGCAAGGTCAGAAATGGACCCCCATCCTTCGGCCAAGTTTTTAAGACGGGAATCTTGGCCAAACCCTCTCCCCCATCCTCGACACGATGCACCACCTCCTGACACTCTCCGCGCCCCACCGAAACAGGCCTGGCATGCCGTAGCTCCAATCCCTTTTTCAAAAGATCCCACGCCTCCGAAAGACCCGCCGGGGGCTTTGCCTTCACCAGCGCCCCCACCTCATCCCCAATCTCCTCCACCTTTTCGCGGCCTAACGCCATTGCGATCCGCTTGGCCGATCCGTATCCATTGATCAAAACAGGAAACCCATAAGCCGTTCCATCCCTTCGCACGGGGGACTCAAATAAAAGAGCCTTCCCTCCCTGCCCCGACTTCGACTCCTGATCCGCCGCCGCCGCGATCTCTAACTCAACGCACGCAGGTTCACGAACTCGTAGCAGCTCTCCCTCCTGCTCAAGCTTCTCCACCCATTTGCTGGAATTTGCATAGGCCATCGAATCTTAAATTCTGCCCCATTTTCGCTCCCAAACAAGACTCCCCACGCCACTACGCCAATCAAAAATCAAACACCGGTGCGAATTTGACTCACCCACTATCCCGCGACATCCGAAGCGTGCTTCCGCAACTCTTTCAACTCCGTATGCCCCAAAGCCGACTCATGCGTCGACTCTAAAACAACCAGCGGGGCTTTCCCTGCCAAACGAGCCTCCTCCCAACGCGCCGCACAAACACACCACCGATCCCCCACCTTTAATCCGGGAAAATTGTACTCCGGCCGCGGAGTCGAAAGATCATTTCCCACCTCCCGACTATAACTCAAGAACTCCTCCGTCATCTGGGCACATACCGCATGACACCCCCGATCCGCCTCATGCCCCTCACAACTCCCCGACCTCGTAAATCCAGTCATCGGATCCACCGAACAAGTTTTTAGCTCTCCCCCTAACACATTCCTCTGCTCACTTCTCATCCCCCTAATTTGCCCTAACCCAGCAAAACGCAAAGCCTCCGCCCATTTTTCCCATAATCGCAAAGCAAAACCCCGATTTATTTATCTGTCCATGAGGGGCTTAGAGCTAATAACAATTTTTGAATCCAAACTCGCTCTACCCCTCTTTTTATGAAATAATAATGACTCATGGCCTCATTCTCGGCTTCTCCCGCTTCAGAAAAAGATCCTGCCCTAGAAATTCTCGATCGGCTGAATCCAAATCGTACCTCCCTTTCCCCCTCCCCAGCCCTCGGTCGAATCGGTCACCCTGGTAACACCGCGTTTTTAGAGGAGCTTCACGAAGCTTGGAAAACCGACCCCTCCAGCGTCGACCCCACCTGGCGGGCCTTCTTTGAGGGATTTGAGCTCGGTTGCCAACTCCGCCCGCCCACTCGCTCCACCCCGAGCACCCAAAACGGTGGCTCCTCCCCTGAATTCGGAAACGTACTTCCCCAAGCCCGCATCTATAACCTCCTCTTCGCCTACCGCGCCCTCGGCCATACTCTCGCTCACCTCGACCCCCTTGGCCTGACCCCAGAGGAAAATTCCGATCTCGCTCTTTCCACCTTTCGCTTCACCGAGGCCGACCTCGATTCTGTTTTCGATTCCGGCACGCTCGGCGGTGGTGGCCCGCGTACTCTACGGGAAATCATCTCCTTTCTAAAACAAACCTACTGCGACCATATCGGAGTCGAGTTCATGCACATTATGAACTTTGCCATTCGCCGCTGGCTCCGAGATCGAATGGAACGCACTCGCAACCAACCCTCTTTCTCCCCTGCCCAACAACGTCGCATTTTAGAAAAGATTATTGCGGCTGAATCGCTCGAGCGCTTTCTCCACACCCGCTATGTCGGCCAAAAGCGTTTTTCCTTGGAAGGCGGGGAAACCCTCATCGCCGTCCTCGACACACTCATCGAATCCTGCCCTTCCTTGGGCGTGAATGAGGTCGTCATCGGTATGGCCCACCGCGGCCGCCTGAACGTTCTCGTGAACACTCTTGGAAAATCCCGCCGTAAACTCTTCACCGAATTTCATGAAAACTATGTCCCTGAAACTGTTTTGGGTGACGGGGACGTGAAATACCACCTCGGCTATGAAAATGAGGTCACTACCTCCCATGGAGAAAAAATCCGTCTTTCTCTTGCACCCAATCCCAGCCACCTCGAAGCCGTCAACCCGGTGGTGGAAGGAAAAACCCGCGCCCGGCAACGCCTTCGGGACGACACCGTCAAACGGGAAAAAGTTGTTCCCGTCCTCATCCACGGAGATGGTGCTTTTATCGGACAAGGTATCGTTGCTGAAACCATCAATCTTTCCCGCCTCGAAGGATACCGCACGGGCGGAACCATCCACATCATCGTCAATAATCAGATCGCATTTACCACTCTGCCCGATGACTCCCGCTCCACTCGCTACTGCACCGCCCCCGGAAAAGCTTTTGGTCTGCCTATTTTTCACGTCAACGGAGACGATCCCTTGGCTGCCGCCGCCATCATCCAACTGGCTCTCGAATTTCGTCAAAAATTCCATGAGGACATCATCCTCGATATCGTCTGCTATCGCCGCCACGGTCACAACGAGGGAGATGAACCGAACTTCACCCAACCCACCCTTTACTCCGAAATCGATTCACACCCGCCTGTCAGTCGCCTTCTCTCTCGCCGCCTTCTCGATGCGGGTCTCATTACCGAAGAAGAAATTCAAAAGATTCGTAGCCAGATCAATACCGTCTCCGAGGAGGCACTGCAGGAGTCCCGCCAAGCCGTCAGCAAAATTCAACCCCGAATCCACCCACCCCTCTCCTGCCCCGAACTTCTTCAAGAAACTTCCACCGCTGTCCCTGCCAAGAAAATTGCCGAGCTCGGTATCTCAATTTCCACCATTCCTTCCGATTTTCAAATCAACAACAAGATTCGTAGGGTTCTCGATGCGCGCTGCTCAATGGCCGCAGGAAAGACCCCGCTTGATTGGGGTTGCGCCGAACACCTTGCTTTCGCTTCTCTTCTCACCTCCGGAACCCCGATCCGCCTTTCAGGGCAAGACAGTCGACGTGGCACTTTCAGTCACCGTCACTCCGCCGTTTACGACCTTCGTACCCGTGCCCGCTATATCCCGCTAAAGAATCTTTCAAAATCACAGGCCTCCTTCTGCGTCTACAACTCCCCTCTTTCAGAAGCCGCCGTCCTCGGATTTGATTACGGCTACTCTCTAGATTGCCCCGATATGCTCGTGATCTGGGAAGCCCAATTTGGTGACTTTGCCAATGGAGCCCAAACACAGATCGACCAGTACATCTCCTCCTCCGAATCGAAATGGGGAACCACCTCCCGACTCACTCTCCTTCTTCCACACGGATACCATGGCCAAGGCCCGGAACACTCCAGCGCCCGCCTCGAACGCTTCCTGCAACTTTGCGCCGAAGACAATATGGCCGTTACTTACCCCACCACCCCCGCCAACTACTTCCACCTCGTCCGTCGCCAAGCCCTCCGCAAGATCATTAAACCGCTGATCGTCCTTACCCCCAAGGGCCTCCTGCGCGACTCCCGAGCCACCAGCCCCGTATCCGATCTCACCCAAGGCTCCTTTCAGGAAGTCTTGCCCGATCCATTCATCTCGAAAGGAGCCCGCCGCATCATCCTCTGCTCAGGAAAAGTTTTTTATGACCTGCAAGACTTTCAGTCAAAAAACAAAATCCAAGACACCGCCATTCTACGCCTCGAACAGCTCTACCCCCTGCACGCCAAAAAATTAACCGATATCCTTTCCCGACACTCCCCCGATGCCGAAATCATCTGGTGCCAAGAGGAATCGGAAAATATGGGGGCTTGGTCCCACCTCGCCCTTCGCCTTTCCACCCTGCTGGGCAAACCGATCCGCTACGTCGGGCGCGACGCCTCCTCCTCCCCCGCTACTGGCTCTCTCGTCATTCATAACATGGAACAAACTCAGCTCGTCCAAGAAGCCTTCGCCTCAGCTCCCTCGCCCTCCTCCTCTCAGCCCACGAACCGCGCCAAGAAACCCACCCTCACCACCCCAAGGAAAAAGAAAAAATGAGCACCACCACAACTCTCCTCCCTATTCGCGTTCCATCGGTCGGCGAATCCATCACCTCAGGTGTCCTTGGATCATGGAAAAGAAAAAATGGAGACACTGTCTCCTCGGGGGACCCCCTCTTTGAAATCGAAACCGATAAAGTCACCTCTGAGGTTTTTGCGGAAGCGGATGGTACGCTCGAGATTCTCATTGCAGAGGGTACTGAGGTAAAAGTCGGCCAAACCGTTGGCAACCTTCATCCAGGAAAAGCCCCCTCCCGGAAAAGCACAGCCCCAGAAACTCCAACACGGGAAAAAGTGCCCAGTGCACCCGTCGCTAAAACTCCGACCAGAGAGTCGTTCCCCACCACCGCCCCCACCCTCGTCCATACCGAGGCCGATACCGCCGTCCTATCTCAAACTTCTTCCCGATCCGATCGCGAATCTCGCAAGAAAATGTCCCCTCTTCGCCGGAAAATTGCCGACCGGCTGGTCAGCGCCCAGCACACCGCTGCGATTCTTACCACCTTCAATGAAGCGGACTTATCCAACCTCATCGCCCTACGCTCAGAAGTCCAATCCACCTTTCAGGCCCAGCACGGGGTCAAACTCGGCTTCATGAGCTTCTTTCTCCAAGCCGCCGTCCACGCCCTCAAAGCTGTCCCCGCACTCAATGCACGAATCGAAGGGGATGAAATCGTCTCACAACACTATTTCGATATCGGTGTTGCCGTTGGCACCGAGAAGGGTCTCGTGGTTCCCGTTCTTCGGGATTGCGATCAGCTCGACCTCGCTGGCCTCGAGAAATCACTCGCGGCCGTCGCTGCACGTGCACGCGAAGGCAAACTCTCTCTGCCCGACCTTCTCGGAGGTGTCTTCACCATTTCCAATGGCGGGGTCTACGGCTCCGTTCTCTCCACCCCGATCCTCAACCCGCCCCAATCCGCCATCCTCGGTCTCCACGCCATCCAACAACGCCCCGTCGCCATCGGAGATCAGGTGGAAATCCGCCCGATGATGAACCTCGCCCTTTCCTATGACCATCGCTTGATCGACGGGAAAGAGGCGGTCACTTTCCTTATCGCCATCAAAAAATTCGTCGAAAATCCCGCCCTCGCTCTTTTCCAAATAGCCCCCTCAAACTAAACCATCGGCTCACAACCAAGCCAATGCTTGGGGAATCGACCGCCGAGCGTCCAAAAACTCTGCCGCAACCTTTTCTGCTGCCACACAGTGCGCGCCATAATCTTTTTCAATCAATTTTACTTTCTCCACCGCCTCGTCCAACGATCGAAAAGCCACCAAGCCCATCCCCTCCGGCAACCAGTCTGACCACCCTGTCTCTTGCAGTAAAACAGGCCGCCCTAGCGATAGATAGAGCACGCTTCGGTCACTAAACCAACCCGTCTTCGCCGTGACGTATCCGCCCTTCGCAGGGGAAAACTCCCCACGGCTGGCCGCCAAGAAAGCGCGATACTCCTGCCAATCAGAACAAACCAGAAGCGGATCCACAAATTGCCATCCCGCTTTCTCAAAAGAGCTCCGCTCCTCCCCCACCCCTAAATCCGTGACCACCCTCGGAGTTACTCCACTTCGTCTCGGCCAATCTCTCAACATCTCGAATTCCGGAGCCTTGTTGCTGTATGACCTGCCCTCCCACTCCACCGTCGCATACCCATACCAGTGTGCCACCGTCGTCCAGTGACTCTCACTTAGCTCAACCGCTTTTCCTCGGACCGACCCCATCGCCTCCCTTGTCCAATACTTCCGACAGACTGGCGGGACTACTGCTTTCCAATCGTGACCCGTGTCCGGAACCACCGCCCCACGCCCCATGGCCAAACCCACGCTCCAAAACGCATTGTGTCCAGCAAAGTTCATCGGACTTTGATAGACCTTCGCCCAGATCTGAGTGAACGCAGGATCCAAATCCACATAAACTCGACTCGCCACCTTCTCCACCAAATCAGGTCGCTTGAAGTGGCCCGATAAGTTCAAAAAAAGATCTGCCCCTTCGGCAAAATGCCGCAACCCTTTCTCATCTACCTTCTCCCCCTCCACCAGTAAGGTCGCCCGATCATCCCAGCCAATCTCCCGCAAGATTTGCTTCCAGTGGGCCAGATTCACACTCTCCGCTAAGTTAGTCTTCTCTCCCTCTCTGTTTTTTAACTCCTCTGCCCGCAACGACTCCACCAGCCACACCTCCCACCCCAAATCCCGTAATCCCAATCCCCACTGTAAAAATGCCCAAGAGTTACCCGCCGCTTTTTCAGGAAAACCTGCCACTCCAACCCCAACCACCGCCCGCTTTTTCATCGCGGCTCAGCCCCCTCGCGCGTCGTTAGGAAAAACGTACGTCTTTTCCCGGATCCATTTCAAATTCGAGTACTTCAATCTTCTGTGCGTTTGGCTTGAGGACCTGAGCCTCAAACTGCTGGTAAAGGGGATGATCAAAAGCCGCTGTCCGTTTCAAACTATTTTCAAACTCCAAAGCCAAGAAGAGATCG
>CAMBGW010000018.1 GCA_945866245.1 Verrucomicrobia subdivision 6 bacterium
GGGGAGGTGAAGTGGGTGTAGTGGGATTTGGCCAAGCCGAAATGTCCGAGACTTTTGGGAGAGTAGACGGCCCGTTTGAGGGAGCGAAGAAGACCGATCTTAAGGGCGTAGCCATCGGGACGACCGGGCAGAATTTTTAGGATTTTCTGAATTTCGCCCCGCTGGGTCAGGTCGCCCGCTTTGATGCCGTGGGCGATGAGAAGTTCCCGATATTCGACTAAGCGGGATTCGTCGGGTGTTTCGTGAATTCGATAAAGGGCGGGGCGTTTTTCGTGGTTGAGGTGGCGGGCGACCGATTCGTTGGCGAGGAGCATGAACTCCTCGATCAGCTGGTGGGATTCGTCGGAAGACTCTTTTTCGATCCGGTTGGGTTTTCCCTGGGGATCGAGGAGGATACGAAGTTCGGGGAAATCGAGGTCGAGGGAGCCTTGGGCAAAGCGTTGCCTGCGAAGGGAGGAGGCAAAGTGCCAAGCGCGTTGGAGAAAGCGGTCGAGATCGTCTTGAGCGGGGCGACGAAGGCGAAGAAGAGCCTCGGCGTAGGTCAGGCGGTGGCGGGAGTAGATAACGGAGCGGGTGAAGCGGGTGGCGCCGGGCTTGCCTTCAGCATTCAAACGGATGAAGGCTGAGTAGGTGAGGCGTTGTTCGTTGGGGCGGAGGGAGCAGAGGCCGTCAGAAAGGCGGGGCGGGAGCATGGGGATGACCCCGTTGACGAGGTAAACGCTGTTGGCGCGTTTTCGGGCTTCGTGATCTAGTTCGGACCCAGGTTTGACGTAGTGGGAGACGTCGGCGATGTGAACGCCGACTTCGACGTGGCCTTGGGGAAGTTCGCGGAGAGAGATGGCATCATCGAAATCGCGGGCGGTATCGGGATCGATAGTGATAATGAAGTCGCCGCGGAGATCTTCTCGGCCGACGGGGCGGTCGGGGAGTTCAACGGGGGGGAAGGATTCGGCTTCGGCGAGGGCCTCGGGGGGAAAGGAGTGGGGAAGATTAAATTTGCGAATGATGGAGAGGATATCGATGCCGGGGTCGGTGGCGCGGCCGAGGCGTTCGACGAGGATGCCTTCGGGGTTGGTTTGGCGATCTTTCCAGTCGATCAGTTTGGCAACGACCTTGTCGCCGGGTTCGGCTTGAGGAGAGCCTTCCGTGCCGGGGGCAGGGATGTAAAGGTTGTGGAGGAGGCGGGGGTCGTCGGGAATGACGATAAAGAAGCGGGCGGTTTTTTGGAGAGTGCCGACGATCATGGCGGCGCGGCGTTCGAGGATGCGAAGGATGCGGCCGCGGAGGCGATCGGGTTCGGAAGGACGGCGACCGCGGGCGGGACCGGCACGGCGATCGATGCGGGCGACGACAAGATCGCCGTGGAGGGCGGTGCCGGTGTCTTCGGATGCGATGTGGAGATCGGGGGATCCGTCGGGTGGAATGACAAAGGCGAAGCCTTTGGCGTGGAATTGGATGGTGCCGGTGACGAGATCGGCATCGCCTGCGGCGATGTAGTGGGTGTGGCGGACGCGGGCGACGCGGCCCTCTTTTTCGAGGGAGAGAAGGGTGCGGGTGACGGCGGCGAGGGGAACGCGGAGGCGTTTGGCGAGGGTGGGGGGATCGAGTGGGGTAGCTTTTTTGCCTTGGAGGAGGGCAAGAAGGCGGTCGGGTAAGTGGCTGGCGGCGGGCATAGATTTCAGCTCATAATGGTACCTAAATTGTATGAATATACTATTCGTCGCGGCGGAGTTAGCGCCCCATGCCAAGGTGGGGGGATTGGCGGATGTGATGGCGGCGTTGCCCCAGGCGCTGGTGGAGGCGGGTCACGGGGTGAGTTTGGTGGTGCCGTTGCATCGGGGGTTGAAGAGGTCGGGGGAGTTTCGGCGAACGGAGAGGGAGGTGGAGGTTTTGAGGGGGATGCGGGCGAGGATTTGGGAGGGGGAGAGGGGTGGAGTGGCGTTGTTTGGGTTGGAGAGAGATGAGTATTTTGATCGGGAGCAGTTGTATGGGGAGGGAGGAGTGGATTATGCAGATAGTTTGGAGAGGTTTTCCTTTTTGGCGCGTGGGGCGGTGGAGTTGGCGCGGTATCTGGAGCCGACACCGGAGGTGATTCAGGTGAACGATTGGCATGTGGGATTAGTGCCGGCGTATGTCAAGGCTTTGGGGTTACCGATGAAGACCGTGTGTACGGTGCACAACTTAGGTTATCAGGGGGAGTTTGGGGCGGAGGATTTTGCGAAGATGGAGTTGCCTGAGGGGGTATTTCGGCCGGAGGGTTTGGAGTTTTATGGAAAGGTGAATTTATTGAAGGGGGCGATTTTGATGGCGGATGCGGTGACAACGGTCAGCCCGAGTTATTCTCGGGAAATTCAGGAGAAGGAGAGAGGGCACGGGTTGCACGAGGTTTTGCGTGAACAGAGAGGAAAGCTGACGGGGATCTTGAACGGGATCGACATGGTGGGGTGGAATCCGTCGACGGATGGGGCTTTGAAAAAGGGATTTGGGGTGAAGTCGATGACGGGGCGGGTGGAGTGTCGGACAGCGTTGGAGAGGGAGATGGGGTTGGAGGCGGCGAACGGGCGACCCATTTTTGGAATGGTGACGAGAATGGCGTGGGAGAAGGGGGTGGATTTGGTGTGGGCTGGGGTCGAAGGGTTGGTGAAGCAGGGGGGGCGGTTGGTGGTTTTGGGGGCGGGGGATCCTGTGTTGGAGGAGGAGGGGAGAAGGTTGGCGGAGCGGTATCCAAAAAAGGTAGCCGTGCGGGTGGGGTATGATGAGGGGTTAGCGCGGCGGATTTTTGGCGGGGCGGATTTTTTCCTGATGCCATCGCGAAGTGAGCCGTGCGGGCTGACCCAGATGTATGCGATGCGTTATGGGGCGATCCCTGTGGTAGGAGAGGTGGGTGGGTTGCGAGATACGGTGAGGGAGTGGGACGGGAAAAAGAGAGTGGGGACGGGGGTGCGGTTCGTGCCGACGCCGGAGGGGTTGGCGGGGGGGCTGGATCGAGCCTTGGCGATTTGGAATGAACCCGCGATGATGAATGAGGTTCGTCGAAACGGGATGACTGAGGATTGGAGTTGGGGGGCGGCTGTGCCGGCCTACGAAAAAGTCTACCGTTCTTTGATCAACCCCAAGGGAGAAACACGATGCCAGAATTAAGAAAAGATCCAGTGGTGGGACGATGGGTGGTTTTCAGTCCGGAGCGGCAGATCCGGCCGGAACGGTATAAGTGCGAGGAGCTGCTGCCGACCAGGCCGGAGGACAACCCGTTTTTGGAGGGACACGAGGCGTATACCCCTGCGGAGTTGTATGCGATCCGTCCAGGAGGTGGGGCGGCGAACGGACCGGGGTGGCAGTTGCGGGTGGTTTCGAATCGTTATCCGGCGTTGCGGGTGGAGGGGGAGTTAGAAAAAGAGGCGGTGGGATTTTATGATCGGATGAATGGGATTGGGGCGCATGAGGTGATTGTGGAGACGCCGCATCCAAAATTAGTTTTGGAAAAGCAGAACTTGGCAGGCGTGGCACGGGTTTTTGAGTCATGTCGGGCACGAATTTTGGATCTGTCGCGAGACCAGCGATTACACTATGCGCTGGTCTTTAAGAATCACGGGGCGATGGCCGGTGCGACGATGCCTCATCCGCACACCCAGCTGATTGCCATGCCGGTGACGCCGATTGTTTTAAAGGAAAAACTAGCGGCGGGGCGGGAGTACTACGTGGAAAAAGATCGGAGTTTATTTGGAGATATTCTTCAGGCGGAGCGGAAGGTGGGGGATCGGGTAGTTTTTGAAAATGATGGATTTACCGTCTTCTGCCCTTTTGCCAGCCGGTTTCCGTTTGAAACTTGTATTATGCCAAGGCAGCAGGCGGCAGATTTTCAGAGTTCGAAGGACGAGGTGCTGGTCCAGCTCGCGGAGGCGGTGCAGCGGGTGTTGCAGGCCTATGCGGCGGCACTGAATCAGCCCTCCTACAATTTGATCCTGCACAATGCACCGTTTCGGCGGAGTCGGCAGCCGAACGCGTGGACGACGATCGATGCGGATTTTCGTTGGCATGTGGAAATTTTGCCTCGATTGACGGGAGTGGCCGGATTTGAGTTTGGGACTGGGTTTTACATCAACCCCACTCTGCCTGAGGAGGCTGCGGGGATCTTGCGGGAGGCGTTGACTCGTGGCTGATGTCGCCCTGCTCTGGCACTTTCATCAACCTTCTTACGTGGACGCCGCGACGGGGGAGGTGGCGATGTCGTGGGTGCGGCTGCATACGGTGCGAGGATATGCGGACATGGCGGAAATGGCCCGGAGGCATCCTGGGGTAAAGTTGAACTTTAATTTAACGCCCGTTTTGGTGCAGCAGATTGAGGAGTTGGCCGAGAGGAGAGTGAAGGATCGGTGGGCGGAGTTGGGGTTGAAGCGTGCGGACAGCCTGACGCAGGAGGAGAAGCAGCAGTTACTGGAGCACTTCTTTAAGGTGAACTGGGTGACCTGTGTGGATCCGTATCCGAGGTATCGGCAGTTGTTGGATTTGCGGGGAAGGAGAGCTGGGGCGGGGCAGTCGGAGCAGAATATGCGAAGATTTCGGGAGAAAGATTTTCGCGATTTACAGGTGTGGTTCAACTTGAGCTGGTGTGGATTTGCGGCCAGGAAAAGGTATCCCGAGCTAGGAAAGCTGATTGAGAAGGGGCGAGATTTTACCGAAGAGGAGAAGCAGAGGGTGATGGAGATTCATCAGGAGATGTTGCGAGGAATTTTGGGTGAGTATCGGGCGTTAGCTGATTCGGGGCAGGTGGAGCTAACGACTACACCATTTTACCATCCGATTTTGCCACTGCTGGTTGACACGGATGTGGCGAAGCGGGCGATGCCGGGTGTACGGTTGCCGGAGCGCTTGCGGGCACCCGAGGATGCGTTGGCTCAATTAGAAAAGGCGCAAGCGGCGCATCAACGGGTCTTTGGGCGGAAGGCGCGGGGGTTATGGCCATCGGAGGGCTCGGTAAGTCCGGAGGTGATTCCGCTGATGGTGCGGGCGGGATTTGAGTATTTTTGCACGGATGAGATGGTCTTGTTTCGTGGGTTAGAGGCGCAGGGGTGGAAGGGGCAGCACACAGAGCTTTTCCAAGCTTGGCGTGTGGAGGAAGAAGGGGTGGCGATGAAGGTGCTTTTTCGGGAGCGACCTCTATCCGATTACATCGGTTTCACAGCATCTCGGACGGAGGCCAAGGTGGCGGCGGAGCATTTGCGAATTCATTTAGAAAATATTGCGCAGGTGATGCCGAAGGATGGAGTGGTGCTTTTAGCCTTGGATGGAGAGAACGCGTGGGAAGCGTTTCCGGACAGTGGAGAATCTTTCTTGGAAGAGTTTTATCAGCGGCTGGAAAAAACGAAGGGGTTGAGCTCGACTCTGTTGGGGACGTATCTGGATACGAAAGAGGGAAAGCCGTTAGGGCGTTTGCACTCGGGATCTTGGATTGGGGGAAACTTTGATATTTGGATTGGGGATGCGGAGGAGAATCAGGGATGGAGTTGGATTCAGAGGACGCGTGAGTTTCTTTTGAAGGAGCAAAAGAGAGGGGCGGCGAAGCCAGAGGTGATGGCGGCGGCTTGGGAGGATCTCTATGCGGCGCAGGGGAGTGACTGGTTCTGGTGGTACGGGCCGGATTTTCAAACGGACAGCGATATGATTTTCGATGCGTTGTTTCGGGGGCGTTTGCAGAATGTGTATCGCAGGTTAGGGGTGACGCCACCTCCGGGATTGAGTGTACCGATCTGTGGGGCGGAGATGCAGTTGGGAACGCCGCCGGTCCGGGAGATTGAGCCGAGGTTGAGTGGGACGCCGAGTTATTTAGACTGGTCGGGCTCGGGTCGGTATGAAGCTTGGAGGGATCAGGGAGCGATGGCGCAGGGGGATCGGCGGGTACGAACGATTCATTACGGTTTTGGGGAGACAGATTTTTATTTTCGTTTGGAGGGAAAGGATGGGCTGGGGGATGAGGTGGTCTTGGACTTTCATGAACCGGCGGCTGTGCGGGTGAGGCTGCGGCAGGGTGAGGGGGGGTGGGTCGGGCAGGTGGAAAAGTCGGTTGACGGACTAGAGTATGCTCCGGTGAAAAGCAGTGTGGAGGTGGCTCATGGGGCGGGGGTGCAGGGGAAGGTGCCGTTTGATTCGTTGGGGTGGGGACGGGAGGGGGCGGAGGTGAGTTTTCTGGTTCGGGTCATACGCGGGGGAGTGGAGGTGGAGCGGTATCCTGAGAGGGGGCTGATCGAATTTCGTGGGCCGATGCGTGCTTTGGATATGAAAAACTGGTATATTTAAATACACCCATGAAGAACGTAAATCTGGTTCTGGCTCTTCACATGCATCAGCCTGTGGGAAATTTTCCCGAGGTGGTGGATCGGATTACGAAGGAGGTGTATCGGCCGGTTTTGGAGGTGTTAGAAAAGTATCCTGGGGTGGCGGTCAATTTGCATGTGAGCGGTCCGTTGCTGGAGGTTTGGTCGGAGCGGCATGGGGATCTGATCAAGAAGCTGAAGGATTTGGTGGCGACGGGGCGAGTGGAAATGTTGTCGGGTGGTTTTTACGAGCCTGTGCTGGTGGAGTGGGCGGAGGAGGATCGAGACGGGCAGTTGGGGAAAATGAATCAGTGGCTGAAGGAGAGGTTAGGAGCGGCGCCGGCGGGGGTTTGGTTGGCGGAGGGAGTTTGGGGGCCGTCTTTATGCGGGGCGTTTGGCCGTGCGGGATTGAAATATACGTTGGTGGACGGAAGTTTCTTTCAGCAAGGGGGAATTATTCCTGCGAGGATGAATGGGCACTATGTGACCGATCAGGCGGGAAATCTGTTGTCGGTTCTTCCCACCTGTCCGGATTTAGCGCGGCTGATTCCTCATGCTCCGCTGGATGAGTTATTTGGGCATCTGCGGAGGATCGCGAACCGGGCGGAGGACATCACCCTGAGCGTAGCGGCCAATTTGGAGAATTGGAGTCAGGTTCCCGGCGGGGTTGCTGGATATTTGGAAAAACTTTTTGTGAAGCTGGGGGAGTCGGCCAACTGGGTGAACACCCTTACGGGACAGGCGCAGCTGCTACGTCAAAGTGCGAGAGGGCGGGTCTCTTTGCCACCTGGAACGCCGGCGGAGTTGGGGGGATGGTCCTTGCCTGGGGCAGCGCGAAAAGAGTTTTTCAGGGAGAGGGGGCAGTTGGCGCAGCGGTTTGATGCGGCGAAGTGGCTTCCCTTCTTTCGGGGGGGATCGTGGGCTTCTTTTCGGGTGCGTTATGAGGAGTTGAATTTGCTCTATCGGAAAAATTTACTACTGGCTCGTCGGTTGAAGGGGAAAAGCCAATTTCCAGGGGCACGTGGGGTGACGGAGCGGTTGTGGAGGTCCCAATGTTCCACGGCGCAGTGGCATGGGACTCAGGGGGGGCTTCACCTGCCTCATTTGCGGGGCGCGATTTGGCGGGAGCTGCTGATGGCGGAGGCGGAAATGCGTGCTGGGCAAACGGAGATGGAGGTTGTTCGGGAGGATGTGAATGCGGATGGGCAGATTGAGGTGGTGGCAGGGCATCCCGACCTAACGATGCTTTTTGCGCCTCACTTGGGTGGAGCGTGTTTGGAGGTAGGCTTGCCTGGGTTTGGAAGAAATTTAGCGGATGTTTTGACCAGGCGTGATGAGGGAATGAATGGGGCGAGCGCGGCCCCGACCGACTGGTACGAAAGGAGAATGTTCCAAGATCACTTTTTTGCGAAGGGAACAACGGTCGACCAGCTCTCGGCGGGGACGTATCCGGAGTTGGGAGATTTTATTCTGCAACCGTTTGAGATCACACAGATGCGTCAGACCGGGAGTCGGGTGACCTTAAGTTTGCAAAGAGACGGGGGGTTGTACCGTGTGGGGACGCGGCTGCCCTGTTTGGTGGAGAAAACGTATGCCATCGATGCGGCAGAGAGTTTAGTGGAGGTCTCCTACCGAATTACGAATACGGGTCGGTTGCCTTTGGAGGCGGTGTTTGCGACGGAGTTGAATTTGAATGTGGGACCGGATCAGTCGGGACGTGGGGTATGGCAATTTGGGGAGAGCAAAAAGTCGGATCGGGATCGTTGGCAGGGGGATGGAGTAACGAGAGTGGTGGCTGGGTCTCCGGACGGGTTGGAGGTGACGATGTCACCGGAAAATCTGCCTTGGGTAGCAGGGTACCCGCTGCTGGATGCAGAAAAGGGGCCTGAGGGGCCGATTCGGCAGGGGAACTGTGTGCTTTTCGGGCAGCATCTGGATTTGAAGCCGGGGGAGAAAGCGGAGGGGCGCCTCAAAGTGACCTTTCGCAAGAAAGAGCCGAAGATTGCTCCAAAGAAGTGACTGTGATAAGTTTACCCACTATGAAATTTGATTGGCTCATGGTGGTTCTGCTTGGTGTGGGCATGGCTTGGACGGGTTGTACCGTCCCAGGAGATGCGGAAAACGTCACGACGACCTATGGAGACACCACGACCCCCGCCGCGAGTCAACCTGCGGAGGAAAGCAGCAAGCCTCAGGCCGCGGCGAGCGACGAAAAGAAGCCGTGGTCTCCGCCCGATACGGCAGAAAAAAGTAGCCCCACCAAGGCGAGCTATCCCAAAGGGGAAAAGGTTTCTGGAAAGACGGGGATGGTGCGGAGTCCTTACGCTCCTTATGCGGGGTTGGTGGATGTGAAGGGATTTGCTCCTGGTACGGAAGTGAAGTGCCCTTATACGGGCAAAATTTTCCTCGTTCCCTAAGGCTCTTAAGCGGGGACGAACTTGAGTCCGGCCATGGATCCCCTTTTACAAATTCTGAAAGAGAGAGGTCGTCTGTCGACGGCTGAGCTGGCCAAATTGACGGGTCAGACCGAGGCGCAGGTGGAGAAGACACTGAAGCGTTATGAGACCGATCGGGTGATTTTGGGGTACCAAGCGATTCTCGATTCGGACAAAACGGGGCATGGCGGAGTGCGAGCGGTGATTGAGGTGAAAATTACGCCAGAGCGGGACGGCGGATTTGATCGGATCGCGGCTCGGGTGGCCCGATATCCGGAAGTGGTATCCTGCCAACTGATGAGTGGGGGTTATGACCTGCTGATTGTGGTGGAGGGTTCCGATTTGAAGCGTGTGGCGGGATTCGTGGCAGAAAAACTTTCTACGATCCAAGGAGTGATCTCAACGGCAACCCATTTTCAGTTGAAGACGTACAAGGAGGCGGGGGTACTGTTCCTGCAGGATGACCCAGCGGAGCGGCTCTCGGTTTCTCCGTGAAAAGTGCGGGGGATTTCCTCGCGGATCATGTCAAAGGGATTCCAAGATCCGGAATCCGTGATTTTTTTGAAATCGTACAGAAGCGTGGGGATGTCATTTCGTTGGGAATTGGGGAGCCAGATGTCTCGGCCCCTTGGGCGGTACGGGAAGCGGCCATCTACTCCTTGGAGCATGGTCGGACGGGGTACACATCGAACTCGGGGAGCCTGAAATTACGCAATGAGATTTCTGGCTACGTAGAAAAAGTTTTTGGTCAGCGCTACCAGGCGGAGAGTGAAATCTTAGTTACGGTGGGGGTGAGTGAAGCGATCGACCTTGCGCTTCGGGCGGTTTTGAATCCTGGGGAGACGGTTTTGTATCATGAGCCGTGTTATGTGTCGTATGCACCATCGATCACCTTGGCGCATGCGAAGGGGAAAGGAATTCAGACCCATGCCGCCAACGGGTTTCGATTGGATGCAAAAGCGGTAGCGGATGCCGCCCAGGGAGCCAAGGTTCTGCTTTTAAACTTCCCGACGAACCCAACGGGGGCGGTTTTGAAGGGGAAAGAGCTCGATGCGCTGGCGAAGGTATGCGTGGAAAAGAATCTTCTGGTGATCAGCGATGAGATTTATGCGGAGCTGAGTTATGAGGGGAGCCACGAGTCGATCGTGACGCGGCCTGGAATGCGGGAGAGAACAATTCTTCTGCACGGGCTGAGCAAAGCCTTTGCCATGACTGGATTTCGGATCGGATACGCCTGTGCGCCGGCTCCCTTGATCGAAGCCATGATGAAGATCCACCAGTATGCGATCTTGTGCGCTTCGACCTTGAGCCAAGAGGCAGCGGTCGAGGCGTTGAAAGGGGCGGAGGTGACGACTGGGGAAGCAAGAGAGAGTTATCGAATTCGGAGGGATTTTCTGAAGAGGAAAATGGAGGAGGCAGGGTTGCAACCGACTCAGCCCGCGGGGGCTTTTTATCTTTTTGTGGACATCCGGAGCACCGGATTGACCTCGAGGGAGTTTGCCTTGCAGTTGTTGGAGGAGGAGAAGGTGGCGGTGGTGCCGGGGGAAGCTTTCGGGCCGGGAGGGCAGGGTTTTGTGCGATGCAGCTATGCGACATCTTTGGATCGGATTGAAGTAGCGGCGGAACGAATTGTACGATTTGCTAAAAAATTTGGCAAAGCTTCGCCTCGTTTGGCGGTGGTG
This sequence comes from Verrucomicrobia subdivision 6 bacterium, assembly GCA_945866245.1. Lineage (GTDB taxonomy): Bacteria > Verrucomicrobiota > Verrucomicrobiia > Methylacidiphilales > Verrucolacustridaceae > Verrucolacustris. The sequence continues at coordinate 10,429 of CAMBGW010000018.1, forward strand.
AGGTAATCCGGCTTTGCCTTACGATGTCGTTGTGGTGGGTGCGGGTCACAATGGGCTGATCTGCGCCTGTTATCTCGCCAAGGCGGGTTTGAAGGTGGGGGTGGTAGAAAAGAGGGATATGCCTGGGGGTGCCGTCTGCACGCGGGATGATCTGGTGCCGGGATTTCGGTTTGATGTGGGTTCCTCGGTTCACATTATGATTCATCTGACTCCGGTATTGGCGGAGTTGGATTTAGCCAGAGAAGGGTTGGAGTACATTGAGATGGATCCGTGGGCCTACTACCCCGTTGAGGGGACGGGTCGTGGAATTTCCTTTTATCGGTCGGTAGAAAAAACTTGTGAGAGTATCGCGGCCTTCAGTCCTCGGGACGCGGAGGCGTACCGGAAGTATGTGGAGAGGTGGTCGGAATTAAATGAAGGGGTATTTGAAACCTTTTTAGCGCCGCCCTCACCGGGGCGACTTTTTGGGACGATTTTAAAAAGGAACCTGTTCCGACCCAAATCGCGGCGGTTGTGGTCGAGCTTAGATACGGCGAGGCAGCTGATGGCACCGTATGGGGATGTGATTCACGAGACGTTTGAAAATGAGCATTTGCGGACGGCGATGCTTTGGCTTTCAGCGCAAAGTGGGCCTGCGCCAGCGGAGGTCGCGAGTGGGGATATGTTTGGTTGGAATGCGATGATTCACAAAGGGGGGGCCAAGCGGGCGAAGGGTGGGAGTGGGGCGTTAGCCACGGCGCTGGTGAAGTGTTTGCAGAGGCACGGCGGGGAGATTTTTTTGGGGCAAGGGGTGAAGGAGGTGCGCAAGGTGGGGAAAGGATGGGAGGTGGAGTCGGAAGATCGGGTTCTGCAGACGGAGAAAGTGGTCGCAGCGTGTCATTTAAAAACATTTTTCTGCCAGCTGTTGAAGGATGGGCCGACGGAGTTGTCTGGGCGGATGGAGAAGGCGAGAATTGGAAATGGATTTGGCATGGTGGTGCGGCACGCGGTGGAGGAGTTGCCGATTTATTCGGGGAGGGCAGAGAGTGGGTCGACGCCACGGGAGTATCATTCGGGCATGCAGTTGATTTGCAGAAATCGGGCGATGTTGGAGGATGGGTATCGGGATTATCTGGGGTATCGCCCTCCAGAGAAGCCGAGTGTGGTGGCGATGACATTTTCTGCGATCGACCCGACGTTAGCTCCGAAGGGAAAGCACACTTTGTTTACGTGGGCGCAGTATCACAGCTACGAGTTACGGAATGGGGAGACGTGGGATGGAATTCGGGAGCGAGAGGCGGACAAGCTGTATGAACTGGTTTGCGAGTACGCCCCGAATATGCGGGGGAAGATGATGGCAAGGTATATCCAGACCCCATTGGACTTGGAACGGGATTTGGGATTGTTGAGGGGGAACGTGATGCATTTTGAGATGAGCTTGGACCAGATGTTCATGTTCCGGCCACTGCCCGAGATTTCGTGTTATCGGGCTCCGATGAGGAATTTGTACCTGACGGGGGCGAGCACCCATCCAGGAGGAGGGGTTTTTGGGGCAAGTGGAAGGAATACGGCCAAGGTGATCCTGGGTTGGCGGGGGCTTGGAGGAAGGGGTAAGATCTAACCATGGCTGTGGCGACACAAAAAACGCAGGCGGACCCGGTTCGCCAGTTTTCTATCTTCCTGGCAAATAAAGCGGGGAGGTTGTTGGAGTTGATTCGAATTTTGCACAGCCGCCAAGTCCACGTGGTCGCGCTGACCATTTTGGACACGACCGACAGTTCGATTGTCAGGATGGTGGTGGATGATCCGGATCAAGCGCGGGCGATTTTTCATGAGCAGGCAGTGGCTCATACAGAATCGTCGGTGGTGGCAGTGGAGTTAGGGGCGGCGACGGAGCTGCCCAAGGTGCTGTCTTCGCTTTTGGAGGCGGAGATTAATATATTAACCACCTATGCTTTTTTGGTCCGGCCTGAGGCGCGGCCCGCGCTCTGCTTGAATTTGGATGACAACGAGCTGGGGGCTCAAGTTTTAGCGCGAGGTGGGTTTAAGCTTTTGGGACAAGGTGATATCTCTCGATAGCAGAGCGAGCGAATGAGTGGATTGGAGGGGAAAGTTCTGGCGGGGGAAAGAATTGGCCTGGAGGAGGCGTTCGAGATTTACCAGTGGCCTTTGGCGCGGATCGGGGAAGCAGCCCATGTCCGAAGAGATCTTGCAAAGGGGAAGGATTACGAGGGGCGGGGAAAAGAGGTGGTGACGTACATGGTGGATCGAAACATTAATTATACCAACGTGTGTGATGTTTACTGTAAATTCTGTGCTTTTTACCGGACGGAGAAGGATGCGGATCATTATGTGTTAAGTCAGGATCAGATTGATCGAAAGATTGATGAGCTGGTGGCGGTGGGGGGGAATCAGATTCTTCTGCAAGGCGGGCACCATCCAAAGTTAGGGTTGGAGTGGTATTTAAACTTGTTGAGGCATCTCCGGGGGAAGTATCCGCAGGTGAATATCCACGGCTTTTCACCGCCGGAGTTCAATCATTTCGCCGAGGTGTTTGGGATGAAGTTGGAGGAGGTGATTGGAAAGTTCCGGGAGGCGGGGTTGGGGAGTATTCCTGGAGGGGGTGCCGAGATTTTAGTGGATCGAGTCAGGCAAAAGATTGCTCCAAGGAAGTGTGGATCGGACGCGTGGTTGCGGGTGATGGAGATCGCTCATGGCATGGGAATTCGGTCGAGTGCGACGATGATGTTCGGACATGTGGAGACACCAGCGGAGAGAATTGAGCATTTGCAGAGATTGCGGGATTTGCAGGATCGAACGGGGGGATTTACTGCATTTATTTGTTGGACCTTTCAGCCGGAGCACACGGTTTTGAAAGCGGAGAAAACGGGGTCGCACGAGTATTTGCGAATGCAGGCGTTGTCCCGAATCTTTTTGGATAATATTCCCAATGTGCAGTCCAGTTGGGTGACGCAGGGTCCGGCGATGGGGCAGGTGGCTCTTAAGTTTGGGGCGAATGACTTTGGGAGTTTGATGATGGAGGAAAATGTGGTTTCGAG
>CAMBGW010000019.1 GCA_945866245.1 Verrucomicrobia subdivision 6 bacterium
CCGCCGCTTTTTCCAGCTCCTCCACCCACTTCGCCATAAATGCCGGACCCGACCCACTTAACGCCGTGACCACATCCATCTGCTCCTCCCCGATCTCCAGCACCGTACCCCCCAAGCCAAAGATTTTCCGCGCTACCTCAAGGTCCTCCTTCTTCGCCCCTGCCCCCGCACAAAGCGCCGTGACACCTTCTCTCACTCGCAGCGCCTGATTCGGCATCGCCCGAATTACCCGCGCCTTACCCCCAGCCTCCTTCGCCAACCTCCCCGTCGTCACACCAGCCAAGATGGAAATTAGTAAATACGAATCTTTTCTACCCCGCAACCACCCCACAACTTTTTCCAACATCGCCGGCTTCACCGCCAATAAAACCACCTCCGCCTCCCCCAACTCCTCCACCTTCTCGACAAACTTCACGCCCGAACCCATCTCCCTCGCTAAATCATCCCTCCCTTTTTGATTCGGCTCGCACACTTCTAACTTCCAACCCGATCCAGAATCTTTTTTCAACATCTGCACAATCGTGCCCCCCATTCGCCCCGCGCCGATCATCGCCACTTTCATGCTATCGGTAGGTCTAACCGAAACGCGGGAATACGCACGACCAGATCTTTTCCCCCCTCATCTTTTGCCAAATACGCTCCCTCTGCCTCACTGTCCGAATCGACCAGATGATAACTGTTATAGTGAAACTGCTCCCCAGGCGCCAAACGCGGAAACTGCCCCACTACCCCATCCCCCTCAATCACCAGCCGATGCCCTAGCGCGTTCCTAACCACCCACTTCCGCCCGACAATCGTTACCGCCCGGGCACTGTCATTATGGATCGTCACGTAGTAAACGAACTGATGCGGCCGATCCGGCGGCCCCGATGCGCCCACGACATACTCCACCCGATCGACACTCACCCACAGCCCTTTGTCCTCTTGTCCCTTTGTGGCCACTCTCTCTTTTTGCCTCTCTCAGCTAGCCCAACTCAAGCCTTTTGCCGTACGCCCTTCGCTCTTTTCTTCTTCACCCGAACATAATCCTCAAACTCGTATAAAGTCGGATCTCTCCGCGGAGGCAGCCTTCGCCGTAACCTCATCTTCCAATCTTCTTTCTTCTCCCCACCCAACCCCTCGATACCATCCATCTTCTCCATCACATCGCCGTACTCCTCCTCCAACTTGTCCGGATTCTCCCCTTTCTCCAATCGCTGCAACATCTCCCCCATCTCCCCAGGCAACTTCTGCCCACTCGCCTCCATCATCCGCCTCATCATCTTGCCCATCATCCTGGGATCGGGATTTTTTTCATCCATTTTCGAAAACTCGTCCGCCATTTTCATCATCTCTCTCTCCATTCGCGGATCCATCTCCCCACCCTCTCCCTCCTTTTTCACCACCTCTTTCGCCCTGCCCGGAAAGGCGAATGCCGAGACCACTTTCTCCATTCTGCTTTTTGCCCCATCCGGACAAAAAGGCGCCTCCCCCTCCCGCAATAATCTCCTCGCTAAAAAAGTATAAATCCGATGCCGGTCCGGACTGTAAAATTCGTAAATCGGCATCGCCCCCTGCCTTGTCCCCTACTCCGCCGCGATCTGCCTCAGCGTCTCCGCATAAGCATTCTTACCAATCGCATCTGCCAAAACCCGTAACTCCTTCGCCCCAATCCAACCCTTGCGAAAGGCCACCTCCTCCGGCGAACCCAGTAGCATCCCTGTCCTCGTCTGCACTGTCTGAACAAACTGAGCCGCCTGCAACAACCCATCCGCCGTCCCCGTATCCAACCAAGCCGATCCCCGTCCAAACTTTTCCCCGTGCAGGCTCTGATCCTTCATGTAGCACCGACTCAGATCGGTAATCTCCAGCTCCCCCCGCGCCGAAGGTTTCAATCCACGCGCAAACTCCACCGCCCGCCCATCGTAGAAATAAAGGCCGCAATTTGCCCAGTGCGACTTCGGCTTCGCCGGCTTCTCCTCAATCGAGGTGATCCGATTTTTCTCATCAAAGGTCAAAACCCCGTATGACGATGGATCCGCCACCTGATAAGCAAAGATCGTCGCCCCCTTCTCCCTCTCTTGCGCCAAAGACAGCAACTTCCCCAACTCCGCCCCATAGAAAAAGTTATCTCCCAAAATGAGACACGACGGATCACTCCCGACAAATTTTGCCCCGATCTGATACGCCTGCGCCAATCCCTCCGGCTTAGGCTGCTCCGCATAGCTTAACTTCAACCCCATGCTTTTCCCGTCTCCCAACAGAATTTTAAAAAGAGGCAGATCTTGCGGGGTCGAAATCAGAAGAATCTCCCGCATCCCCGCCAACATGAGCACAGAGAGCGGATAGTAGACCATCGGCTTGTCATACAGCGGCAGAAGCTGTTTCGAAACCGCCCGCGTCAACGGCCACAGCCGCGTCCCCGTCCCCCCCGCCAAGAGAATGCCTTTACGATTCATGCCTATCCCTAATCTCCCGCAAAAACCGTCCGTAGCCAAGATCGCTTCCGCCCCGCACCTCTACCTCCGTGCACCCTTAGGCACCCCCTCCATCGGATGACGCACCGCCGACAACACGCTGCCAATCGGAACCTCCGTCTCCGACATCCGACCCAAAAACTCCAGGAGCACCGCCACCCGCTGCCTCGCCGGCATCACTCGAGTCACCACCGCTCTCAATCCAGCAAACGCCCCATCCACCACCTGGACCTCCTGACCCATCTTGACTTGAGGTTCGATGGTAATCGTCTCTCCAGCTCCCTCCGGCACCGCCGCTAACAGCTCCTCGATTGCTCGCCCCGGCACAGGAATCACTTTCCCACCAAAATGAACGATCGAGCTCACTCCCGGGCAGTAGTGCACCGCTCGGTGCTGGGTCAAATAGTCGAACCTTCCAAAGAGATAAGAGGGGAAGAGTGCCTCCACATACCAACGCCGACCCGTCCGCGTCGCTTTTTGGAATCTGAGCCGCGGGCAAAACACTTCCACCTGATACACTTTGCGTAAATGGGCGATGGCCACGTGCTCTTGCTTGGGTGCTACCCGCAAACAGAACCAGCGTAGCTCCAAGCCCCCTCCCTCCACCATCTGCGCAGGTTCAAAGTGAAACGAATCTTCAGCCCGATCGTGCAAAACTCCCATTCCTCCACTCTGCCCCAGGAAAATAGAAATTCACGGTCAAATCACTTCCTCTCGACACCATCCCGCCGCTGCCGTAGCAAATCCTATGCCCCTGACCCTATCCAAGAATCGCATGATCGGTGGCGTTTGCGGTGGACTCGCCGACTGGCTCGGTTGGGACCCGACTCTCGTCCGTATCCTCTACACTCTCATAACCATATTCACCGCGTTTTCAGGTGCTCTCATCTATCTGGTTCTTTGGATCATTATGCCAAAGAAGTTGTAACACCCTCTTTTCCTACTCTGGGGTTTGACGCCACCCCTTCTGTGCTGAATAATTCACACATGTCCCACACCTATCCCAATCAGCAAGAATCCCTCCTCGCGAAAGTGAAGGGAAAAACCGGCAAAATTTCCGATAAAACCCACGAGGAGCATCTCAAGCTCTACACCGGCTACGTGAACAAGAGCAACGGCATCCTCGCCGAGCTAGAAAAGATGGGTACTCCCGACCCCACCAACCCTGCCGTGGCCAATCAGATTTACTCCAGCGTCCGAGCCCTCAAGGTCGACTTCACCTTTGCCGTCGGCGGCCTCAAGAATCACGAGCTCTACTTCTCGATTTTAGGGGGAGACGGCAAACCCTCGGACAAAATTCTCAAGCATATCGACCAAGATTTCGGATCTTTCGAGAACTATAAGAAAGATTTGAAGGCGACCGGGATCGCGGCGCGTGGCTGGGCTTGGACCGGCTACGACCACGGCACGAAAAAGTTGTTTAACTACATTGGGGACGCCCAGAACAGCTATCCCGTGTGGGGCGTGACACCAATTCTCGGACTCGACGTCTACGAGCACGCCTACTATGCCGACTTTTACACCAATCGCGGCGGCTACATTGACGAGTTCATGAACTTCGTGGATTGGAAAGCTGTCGAAGCTCACCTGCCGAAGGCCTGACCTCCGCCCTCACTACCCTTCAGGCTCGCTGTGCAGGTTCGTGCTACCCAGCCGATCCAAAGGAGATTCTGCAGACCTTTTCAAAAACTCTGAAAAAAGTATCTCCCGTTAAAAAGATTGCTCACGACCTTCGCTATCCCATCGTTCCCCATATCGACTTTCGGGTGAACTTCGAGCTCTACGCCCAAACCTACGCCCTATGGCGCGACGCAAACTGGTTTCCCTCTCGGGTGGTGATTCTGGGAGTCGGCCATAGGTGCCCGGCAGAAATTGCGTGTCATCCGTTGGGATTTCGTTCGGCAATGGGGGAAATCCTGCCTGATCGCGATCTTTTCTCCTCCCTTTCGGCTTCCTGCCCTTTTCCTATCGACCAAGAAACCCGTGGAATTCAGGGCGAACACTCGATCGAATTTGTCGTGATCTGGCTTCAAGCCCTTCGCGATCTCTTTTTTCCAGGTCGCTCCTTCACCATTCTGCCCATTCTCTGCGGAGGCTTTCAGAGCTCTATTGAGACGGGCACCCCTCCATCCTCAAACTCAGCTGAGACTGCCTTTGCTCGAGGCTTGGCAAAGATTAGTCAGGAATCGGACACAGCCGTGGTCGCAAGTATCGACGGATGCCATGTAGGCCCTCGATTTCAGCATCCTTTCGCTGCTGACAAAAAGATTCGGGCCCAAGTTGCGGAATGGGAAAAAAAACTTTGGACTTTTGCTTCGAGCAAAACCCTACCGGAGTTTTTTGAGCACCTCGGGGCCAACCAAAACGCTTTTTACTTCGACGGTGTGGGAGTTTTGCACACCCTCTTGGCAGGCAAAAATCTTCGCGCCAAAACTCTTCCCCCCGTCCAGTGGTACGAATCCTCCGATCAATCGATCGTTACCTTTTCCCGCGGCCACCTACTACCATACAAATAACACTCAACTCCTGTCCGTCCCCGCCCTCTCCTAACACCACCACACACCCCACCTCTACAAAAACCACCCTCCAAGCTCTTGGCCCGCAAACAGTTACATGGGGTCAGAGGTCTTGCAACTCGTTCACTAACAATATCTTAAATAGCTGATTTTAGGAAGTGGGGTCAGAGGTCAAAGTGCATATTATATTTATAATCAATAATTTATGAATATAGCTCCTCAATTTATAGGAATGCGGAGTTAAGCCCTGCCTAGTTGTAGGGATAGTTTTCTGATAGGCTTTCTTTATGTCCCTCGACTCATCCTCTTACCTAAATCGAGAGCTCAGTTGTCTTGAGTTCAATCATCGCGTTCTCGAGGAGGCTCAAGACCCGACCCAACCACTTCTTGAACGGCTCAAATTCCTTACCATCGTCAGCTCAAACCTGGACGAGTTCTTCGAAATCCGCGTCGCCGCCCTCAAGCAACTGGTAGAAAATCGCAGCGATGTTCATGGACCCGATGGCCTTCGTCCACCCGAAGTTCTCACTGCTATCCGAACTCGCGTCCTCCGCATGGTCGACGACCAGTATCAACTCCTTCACCAAACCCTTCTCCCCGCCCTAGCCCAAGAAGGCATTCACCTCCGCCCGATTCAGCAGTTGAACGAGACTCAGATCGCTTGGGCTCGCGAACTCTTCCAACGCGATATCCTCCCCATCCTCACCCCGCTCGCCGTCGATCCCAGTCACCCCTTTCCCCAACTCCTCAATAAATCGGTCAACCTTGTCGTTCTTTATTCAAAGCCCGGCCATCAGGAAGCGACCCGACACGCCTTCGTCCAGATTCCGCGCGGCATTCCCCGCTTGATTCCCCTCCCGAGGGAAAGCTCCAACCCGCGAGAGTTCATCCTTCTTTCCGAACTGGTCCGCCACTTCGTCTCCGAGGTTTTTCCAGGCATGAAAATTCACGGCGCTTGGCCGACCCGGATCACCCGAAACAGCGAACTCTATATCGACGAAGAAGAAGCCCACAACCTCCTCCTCACCATCGAAGAAGAGCTCCAAAAAAGAAATCGAGGGGCGGCCGTTCGTCTCGAAATCACACAAGATTGCCCTGTCGAAATCGAAACCTATCTCCTGGGTCATCTCGAGCTCACCCACGAAGACGTTTATCGTGTCACAGGTCCCGTCAATCTTACCCAGCTCTTCGCTCTCACCGAATCAGGCCGCGGCCTCCCGCACCTTCACGATCCCCTCTTCACCCCTTCTCTCCCACCCACGCTGCAACCCCTCGGGCGCAGCTTCGATGCGATACGCCAAAACGACATCCTCCTGCATCACCCTTACGAAAGCTTTCAACCCATTATTTCTCTTCTTGAACAGGCTGCCGCCGACCCCCAAGTCCTCGCCATCAAGATGACCCTCTACCGCACCAGCGGGGACTCCCCCGTCCTCAACGCCCTCATTGCTGCCGCCCACAACGAAAAACAGGTTACCATTCTAGTCGAACTCAAAGCCCGCTTCGATGAAGCCAACAATATCGCTTGGGCCCGCAAAATGGAGGAAGCAGGTATCCACGTTGTCTACGGACTCGTCGGCCTGAAAACCCACTGCAAAGTTCTCCTCATCGTTCGCCGAGAGGAAAGTCACCTGGTCTCCTACCTTCATCTTGGAACGGGAAATTATCATCCCCGCACCGCCCGCTTCTACACCGACTTCAGCTTGCTCACCTCTCGCCCCTCCCTGACCTCCGAAGTCGCCTCTCTTTTTAACGTCCTCACGGGAATGTCGGAAACCGCCCACTTCGACGAGCTCCTCGTCGCACCCTTTAATTTCGCCCCCCGCCTTGTCGAACTCATCCACCGGGAATCAGCCCACCACCGTGCGGGCCGCCCTTCCGGAATCTTTATCAAAGCGAACGCCCTCGTCGACCCAGAGATCATCCAATCTCTCTACGCCAGTTCCCAAGAGGGTGTTTCGATCCAACTCCTCATCCGCGGGATTTGTTGCCTCCGCCCCGGTGTTCCCGGACTGAGTGAAAACATTCAAGTTCGAAGCATCGTGGATCGTTTCCTGGAACATAGCCGCATCTATCTATTTACCAACGGAGGAGATCCACTTGTTTTCCTCGGCAGCGCCGATCTTATGCCCCGTAACCTTCACCGCCGCGTGGAGGTGGTCTTCCCTATTCTCGACCCAGAACTCCGTCGCCAGTTCCTCGAGGTCATCGTTCCCGCTTATGCAAGCGATAATCGAAAAGCCCGAGTTTTAGGAAAGAATGGCCTCTCCACCCGCACCGCCCTACCCGAAAATACTCCCGCCCGCCGTGTCCAAGACGAATTCCTTCTCCGCTACACCCCAAACTCTTGCGAAATCCCACAGATCACCCCCGCCCTACGCCCCGCCACTCCAACCTCCCTTCCCGCAAACGCTTAAGCTTTCACCGGCTTACTTCCGCGACTCACCGAATCCAAATCTAAATGCTTCGCCACCACCTCTTGGATCATTCCGATCTTCTCCTTATCTCCAGGGTCGGTCTTCACCGTCATCCTCTCAATCTTGGCCGCCACCGAATAGCTATCTCCCACGACGGCCACTGTCGGTAAGCCCCGTTCACGCAGCATTTTGATTAATCCCGGCTGCGGCTTGAGCCCGTCCGTGAGAATAATTCCTGCGGGTTTCGCTTCGTTTCCGCTCTTACCCTGCGACTCCAAGGCCGCCATCAGCAGATCCTCCCGATCCCCTGGCGTGATTAGGAGCGCCCCAGGATGGAGCTGATCCTGTAAACGCGCCGCAGTCATCGCCCCCACCGACACCGACCGCACCTTCCTTCGCTTCATATTTTCCCCTGACAGAAATTCTCCACCCAACTCTAAACACACCTGCGCCAAGGTCGGCCTGCGCAACTCTCCGTGATAGGGGATCATTCCTAAAATCGGCAGCCCCATTCGGGCAAACGCTTTCTCCGCCCACGGACGTAACGCCTCCATTTTAGCGGGCAAAACCTTGTTCAACACCACCCCGACCACTTTCACTCCGTGTTTCTCAAAGAGCGCCAAGTTCAAACTCACCTCATCCACTGGCCGGCCCACCCCACCCGTGGTCACCAAAATCACCTGACTTCCCAGCAACTTGGCCACCTGCGCGTTGGAAAGATCCAGCACACTGCCCACCCCCGCATGGCCCGTCCCCTCAATCAAAACAAAGTCGTGCTCCCACGCGACCCGATTGAATGCCTCCCCAATCGTTGCCTTCATCGCAGGCAAATTTCCCCGCTCCAAATACTCCCGTGTGAACATTCGATCCACTGCAATCGGCGACATCGCCTCAATCGGCAAATTTACCCCGTAGGTATTGCTCACTAAAACCGAATCCTCATCCACCTTTCTCCCACCCACCTCCACAAAGCGCTGCCCCACCGGCTTAATATAGCCGATCTTCTTGTATTTCGACGAAAGAGCCGCGTACAAACCCAAACAGCAGGTCGTCTTTCCATCATCCTGCCTCGTTGCCGCCACGTAAATCCGTGGCGTGACTCGGTTCAGCTCCATCTTTTCTACCTCGACTGCGCTACCACAGGAGAAGTTGGCTCAGGATACAATTTGCGATACTCCACTGCTAAAATCCCCACAATCGCCGCCACGCCTAAAACCTCCTCCTCATCCGCTCCGCGACTAATTTCTGCTGCGGGCAAACGCATTCCCAAAAGTATATTTCCATAAGTACGGACCCGCCCAAAATGCTGAATGCCTTTCACTGCGATATTTCCCGTATTCAAATCCGGAAACACCAGACAATCGGCTCTCCCCGCGACAACCGAGTCCGCAATCTTCAGCTTCGCTTTCTTGGGATCCAAGGCTGCATCCAACTGCATCTCCCCATCAAACTCCCCTGGAATTCCAATCTGTTTCGCCAAGACACGCGCCTTTTTTGTCGCCTCGATCATTTTTCCAGTTTCATCGTTTAAGGCCGCACTCCCACGAGTCGAATAGGAGAGAAGTGCAACCCGCGCATTCCGACCGGTTAACCTTTTCTTTAACCCTGCCAATCCTACCGCCGTTGCAGCTAACTCATCCGATGTAGGTCTGGGCACGACCGCCGCATCTCCCACCAGTAACAATCCGCCATCCCCCGTTTTTCCATCCTCACACTCCAAAAGAGTCGCACTGGAAATTCTCGAGATGTGCGGCAACCGCGGAATCATTCGAATCAGCGGGCGCAGCACATTTCCCGAATAGGCCCCCACCCCCGCCACCAACCCATCCACCTGCCCAAAACGCAACATCAAGGTTCCATAGACAATTGGATCCGAAAGGGTGTCATCGATCTGGCTTAACTTCAGCTTTCCCCCACCTGCCTCACTCCGCAAATGATCCTTAAACATCTGCCGGTCCTGACCCTCTACCGGGTCCAGAATCATCACCCGATCCAGCTCAACCTTCTGCGCCTTGGCCTGCCGTCGAATCAAATCGGGTTGCCCCAGCAAAACCACGGGGCCCATCCTCATCTGGGCGTACCGTGAAGCTGCTCGCACCACCTGGGGATTGGTTCCCTCAGGAAAGACGATCCTTTTTGGATGCTTGACCAGCTTTTCCGCTAAAGAAAGAAGAAGAGATCCTCCAGGCACCCAAGAATCTTCGACTCCTTCCTCACTCAGAGCAAGGCGAACATCCTCACAGAAAACTCAAAAACCACCGTTGCCACTTGGGCAAAGGGGCCGATTTAGTTCAAACCCAAACGAAAAAGGAGATTGGTGAAAAACGGAAGCTCCAGAAGAAGGTCATAGGTAAAGATCGCCCCGACCACAGCCAAACAGGCTGCCATCACAACCAAACAGCGAATGACAAAAGAGATATCTTCCGTTTCCATATTACTTGCTTACCTCAATCTCACACTTTGGCCAGCGGTTAGCGCAAGGTCACCTTGAACTGAAACTGGCTGTCGTCCGACCCCAGTAAGATCTGATTCTCCCCGCCACGCAAATCGTGGGTCAGACTATTTTCCGCCAACCCGATCGGTGCTTCATTGACCACCGTTCCCAGAGAACTACCCCGATCCCGCACAAAGAAGTTGTCCCCCTCCCGCTCAATCGAGCAGTGGTTCCTGGAGATTTGATAAGGCTTATCATCCGCAATCGGCAAATCATTCGAGGCAAATACTGTCGCCCCCTTTCCAGGAGTGTCATGCTTCCGCCCAATTCGAAAAGGAAACTTTTGAATCGCGACAGAAGTCTCCGGCAGCCGAGCCCGAGCATGGTCATTACACGCCGTCAAAATAACCGACTGATATCCCCCTTCGGGCGGCGGAGTCACTGGGGCAGCGGACGGAGCTGTAGCTACAGGAGCAGGTGCCGAAACCCTCGTCATCTCAAGTGAGGGAGGTGCAATTGACTTCGTCAAAGGGGCAACGACTCGTGCTACAGGAGCCGCAGAGGTGGAAGCCACAGGCACAGACGCTCTCTGCTCCGCTTGAGCCCTCAAGCGCATCTCCATTCGCAACCGATCGTTCGCCGTCCGTAAGCGCTCGAAAAAGGATGCCAAATACGGAATCAGAATTTCGGGCCGCTGCAACACAGCTTCATTAAAGTTCTCTGCCGTCAGAACCTCACACTCCGTCACCTCCAACGCTTGAGCCGAGGCTGAACGCGGCCGCTCATCCACCATCGCCATCTCACCAAAAATGTCCCCCTCCCCCAACTGCGCTAAAATGACCGCTTTCCCCTCCCCCGCGATGCTGATTTCCACTCGACCCTTGAGAATACGGTACGCCTCCTGCGTCGTGTCCCCTTCACGAAAAATCATCTGCCCGGGTTGAAAAACAGCCTGACTCATCGAATCCTCCTTCGTAACCCCTTGCGCAAAATACTAGGCCAAAGTTTTCTTAGCCGCTTCCGTCACACGCTCCGCACTGGGCATAACCGCCTGCTCGAGCACCCGGGAGTACGGCTGCGGTACGTCCAGCCCCGTGACTCGCTCAATCGGTGCATCCAACTCATCGAAAGAACGGTTTTGAATCTCATAAGCCACCTGCGCTCCCCAGCCCGCAAAAGGTTTATTCTCCTCCACAATCACCACCCGATTCGTCTTCGCCACCGATCCTAAAATAGCCGGCAGATCCAGTGGCTTGATGGTGCGCAAGTCCAGCACTTCGGCGGAAATTCCATCCGCCTCTAGCTGCAGAGCCGAGGCTAGGGCCACGTGAGTCGACGCACTGTTGGCAATCAAGGTGACCTGGCTGCCCTCCCTGCGAATCCGTGCTTTGCCAATGGTTGTTAAAATGTCTCCCTCGGGAACCTCATCCTTAAATCCATACAACTTCTCATTCTCAATAAAACAGACCGGGTTATTACTGCGAATCGCGCTCTTGAGTAATCCCTTGGCATCATCCGGAAACGCCGGGGTGATCACCGTCAAAGCAGGCACGTTCGCATACCAGTTTTCTGGAGTGTGAGAGTGGGTCGCCCCCACTTGCAGTCCCGCTCCGGAAGAGCCACGAAAGACAATCGGGATCGAATACTGCCCACCGCTCATATATCGGATCGCCCCCGCGTTGTTGACGATCTGATCGTACGCCACCATCGAAAAACTCCAGGTCATGAACTCCACCACAGGCCTTAAACCCTGCATCGCCGCGCCCACACCCAAACCGGCAAACCCCGACTCACTGATCGGAGTGTCCCACACGCGCTTCGCCCCAAATTTTTGCAGCAATCCCGAGCTCACTTTATAAGCCCCTTGATATTCGGCCACTTCCTCCCCCAGCAGGATCACCTTCTCGTCCCGCTCCATCTCCTCGCTCAATGCTTGGTTGAGCGCCTCCCGCATCGTTAAAACGGCCATGGCTAGCTTCCGATCGGAGGACGAAACTCCGCAATCTGATCTTCTGGGGCAAAAATATCTTCAAACACCGTCGCCACCTCGGGTTCGGGGGAACTCTCTGCAAAAGCGATTGAATCCTCCGCTTCTTCCACCGCCACCCGCTCAATCTCCTCATACTGCTTTTCCGTCAAAGCCTTTTCCTTAAAGAGTCTCTCTTTAAACAAGGAGATCGGCTCCGACTCTTTTTTCCGCTCCGCAATCTCCTCTTTCGTCCGGTAATTTCCCGGATCCGACATCGAATGGCCGCGGTACCGGTAGGTCTTCACCTCCACCAAAGAGGGCAGGCTCTCCGTCCGCGCCAACTGCACCGCATCCCACATCTTTTCGCGAACATCATCCACATCATTTCCGTTCGCCGTGATTCCCGCCATGTCATACCCATCCGCCCGCTTGACCAGAGGATAGCCCGCAGAACTGCGCGACTGGTGAGTCCCCATCGCGTACTCGTTGTTTTCGATCACGTAAATCACCGGCAGCTTCCAAAGAGCCGCCAGATTGAGTGATTCGTGGAATGCTCCCTGATTGACCGCTCCGTCACCCAAATAACAAACCGTGACCTCGCCCGTTCCATTGTATTTTTGGGCAAAGGCGATTCCTGCGGCTAAAGGGGTCTGACCTCCCACAATTCCGTGACCCCCATGGAAATGTTTTTCCCTATTAAAAAAGTGCATCGACCCACCCTTTCCTCGTGAGCAGCCGGTGATTTTTCCGAAAAGTTCGGCCATACACTCCCGCGGGGTCATTCCCCGTGCCAACGCATGTCCGTGATCCCGATAAGCGGTAATCACCGCATCGGATGAGTTTAAGGTAGAGATCGATCCCACCGCCAAAGCTTCCTGCCCGATGTAAAGATGGCAAAACCCCTTGATCTTTGCCTGCATGAAAGCTTGGGCCGCCTTTTGCTCAAACCGCCGAATCAAAACCATCTTACGGAGCAGATCCACCCGTTCTGAGGGTGTCAGAGTAGGAAGAACCGCCGGTGATTTCCCCGGCTTCTCTTTCGACCTTACCTTTTTTGCTCCTGACGATGCCATGTGCGATTGGCTCCTTGGGTTCATCCAGACCTACATGCTCTGAATGTCGTTATTTACAGATTATGCCACTCTTTTCCCGTCTTTCAATTCCAACTTATAGAAAGTGATAACTACTTGCTGGCGAACAAATCCGGCATTAGCTCCCTGCCCCATCGCCAGGTGCTCGGCATCGCTTGATACCCAATATGCCCCTGCCCCACCTCCCGATAGTGCGCTCCTCCCCACCCCTCCGACAAAGCCCTTAACTTGGACGGCGGAGCCACCGAATCGTGCGAACCGCCAACGACCAACACCCGCTT
>CAMBGW010000020.1 GCA_945866245.1 Verrucomicrobia subdivision 6 bacterium
TGTAGAAAAAGGCACGTCGATTCTTAACCATTTTCCCGCTTGGGTAGCGTTTTTGTTATCCACCGTAGGCTCCGACTTTCCCCCTGAGCCAACTGAATCGGGCACGGTGACCAATTCGATCTCCAGATCTTGGATTTTTCCAAACTCTAAGTTCGGCTTCTCCTTCTTTACCTCTTGCGCCCCCACCCCTAGAGGCAACCCAACCACCAAAGTTCCAAACATAAGTATTTTTAGAAAGCTCATCCTTATAATCTAAAGGGGCTAGTTTTAGGGTCAATGGAATTGAACCCACTCCCCACCAAAACTCTGCGGAAAAGTTAACCCTTCGGGTCGTACGCTAAATTAGGCCTCAACCACCTCTCCGCCTCCCCAACAGCTACCCCTTTGCGAGACGCATAATCCTCGACCTGATCCTTCCCCACCGGACCCACCGCAAAATATCGCGCCTCCGGATGCCCAAAATAAAGACCACTCACCGAACTTGCCGGTGTCATGGCACAGTTCTCCGTCAGCTGAATGCCGACACTCTCCTCCGCATTCAGCAACGCCATCAGGCCCCTCTTCTCCGTATGATCCGGGCAAGCCGGATAACCCGCAGCTGGCCGAATCCCACGGTACTTCTCATCAATCAAATCCTCCTTGGACAACCCCTCCCTCTTTCCAAAGCCCCACGCCTGCCTTGCGATCTCATGCATTTTTTCGGCAAAGGCCTCTGCACACCGATCCGCTAAAGCCTTCAACATGATCGCCTGGTAATCATCATTTCCTTTCTCCAGCTCTTTTGCCCAATCCTCAACTCCATGCCCCGCCGTGACGGCGAATGCCCCCAAATAATCTTTTTTTCCACTACTCACTGGAGCGACAAAATCGGAAAGGCACCGGTTGGGTTCCCCGTCACTCCGCGCCATCTGCTGCCGCAATCCATGAACTCGAGCCCGCACCTTCTTCCGCGAATCATCCTCAAACAGCAAAATGTCATCCCCTTCCGAGTTCGCCGGGAAAAAGGCCATCACGCCTCTCGCCCGGACCCTTCGATCCTGCAAAATCTTTTCTAAAAGAATCTGAGCATCCCCATAAAGCTTCCGGGACTCCACTCCCACAACCGGGTCATCAAAGATTTTAGGAAATCGCCCCCGCAACTCCCATGCATGAAAAAACGGCGACCAGTCGATATAATCTGCTAATTCCCGCAACGGAAAATCCTCAAAAACCTTTACCCCTAAAAACTCCGGTTTTTCTGGCTCCCTCGACCAGTCGAACTTAGCCGCCCTTTTTCTAGCATCCCCAATCGAAAGCAACTTTTGCGCTGCCCGCCTCGTTTCGTAATCCTTACGGGCCTTGGCTTGATCCGCCTGCACCTGCGTCAGATAGGCCCCTCGATTCTCGGCCGATAGCAGTTTTTGCGCTACTCCCACCACCCGCGAAGCATCGATCACATGGACTACCGAGCCACTGTAGGCGGGCGCAATCTTTACCGCTGTATGCGCCGCACTGGTTGTTGCTCCACCAATCAGCAGAGGAATCTCAAACTTCTCCCGCGTCATCTCCTCCGCCACTGTTACCATTTCATCCAACGAGGGGGTAATCAGCCCGCTCAAGCCAATCACATCCACCCCATGCGACTTC
Organism: Verrucomicrobia subdivision 6 bacterium; assembly: GCA_945866245.1. GTDB lineage: Bacteria > Verrucomicrobiota > Verrucomicrobiia > Methylacidiphilales > Verrucolacustridaceae > Verrucolacustris. The sequence goes on from CAMBGW010000020.1 coordinate 1,627, forward strand.
GCCTCGGCCAATATCTTTTCGCATGGCACCATCACCCCAAGATCGATTACCTCATACCCGTTGCAGGCCAGCACTACCCCCACAATATTTTTTCCAATGTCGTGCACATCCCCTTTCACCGTCGCCATGAGAATCTTGCCCGCCCCCTTGCTCTTGTCCCCAGACGCCTCCTTCTCCTTTTCCATAAAGGGAGTTAAATAAGCCACCGCTTTTTTCATCACTCGTGCGCTTTTCACTACTTGAGGCAAAAACATTTTGCCCTCTCCGAAAAGATCCCCAACATGCCTCATCCCCCCCATCAGCGGTCCCTCAATCACCTGCAGAGGTCGACCATACTTTTGCCGCGCCTCCTCCGTATCTGGATCAATAAAATCGGTGATTCCCTTTAAAAGGGCGTGTAGCAGCCTTTCGTCCACCGATCCTTTTCTCCAGGCTTCATCTTTCACAACCGCTTTTCCTCCCGACTTCACCGTCTCCGCATACTCTAACATTCTCTCCGTCGCATCCGGCCTGCGATTCAACAGCACATCCTCCACTCTCTCCTTGAGCTCGGGGGGAATCTCCTCATACACCGCCAGCTGTCCTGCATTGACGATCGCCATGTCCAGCCCCGCTTGAATCGCATGATAGAGGAAACAGGCGTGCATCGCCTCCCGTACCGTCGTGTTCCCGCGAAAGGAGAAAGAAATATTGCTCAGCCCGCCACTCGTTTTACATCCTGGCATTGTTTTTTTGATCTCACGAACCGCCTCAATAAACTCCACTGCATAGTTGTTGTGCTCCTCAATACCCGTGGCCACCGTCAAAATATTCGTATCAAAAATAATATCTTGCGGCGCCAGGCCCGCTTTCTCCGTCAGGAGCTGATAAGCTCTTCGGCAAATGGCTACCTTTCGCTTTGCATCTGCCGCTTGCCCCTCCTCATCAAAAGCCATGACAATGACCGCCGCACCATACCGGCGGACTTTTCTTGCCTGCTCCAGAAATATTTTCTCACCCTCCTTAAGGCTGATCGAGTTCACGATCGCTTTGCCTTGAACACACTGCAACCCAGCCTCAATTACCGACCACTTTGAGCTATCCAAAATAAAGGGAACGCGCGCGATTTCTGGCTCACTCCCGATGAGATGGAGGAAGCGCGACATGCTTGCCTCCCCGTCCAAAAGAGCCTCGTCGAAATTTAAATCGATTAGATTCGCCCCTGCTTCCACCTGCTGACGAGCCACCGCCACCGCCTCCTCAAACTTCTCCTCTTTGATCAAAGCGGAAAACTTCGGCGAACCGGTCACATTCGTCCGCTCCCCAATCGCCGTAAATGATCCCCCCGTCCCAATGGCATACGGCTCCAAGCCGGCGAGCACCGTTTCCCGAGTAGGCGTGGGGACAACCCTTGGCTTGGCTTTTGCCACCGCCTGTCCAATGACAGCAATATGATCCGGGGTGGTTCCACAGCAGCCTCCCACCATGTTTAAGAACCCAGCCTGCGCAAACTCCCCCAAAACCTCCGCCATCTGCTCGGGCGTTTCATCATATCCACCAAAGGCATTGGGTAACCCAGCATTGGGATAACAACTCACAAAACAGTCTGCGATTTTCGAAAGAGTCGCCATGTACGGTCTCATCTCCTTCGGACCCAGCGCACAGTTAATTCCGACGCTGAACGGACGGGCATGACGGATCGAGTGCCAGAAGGCTTCTGTGGTTTGCCCCGACAAAGTTCTTCCCGACGCATCGGTGATCGTGACCGAGATCATGACCGGTAGCCGGAACCCCAACTCATCAAACACCTCCTCCATCGCCCAAAGGGCTGCCTTCAAATTCAATGTGTCAAAAGTGGTTTCGGGCAAAAGCACGTCCACCCCACCCTCAATCAGTGCCCGTACCTGCTCACCATACGACTTCGCTAATTGCGCAAAGGTCACCGCCCGGTACTCCGGCCGATTCACATCGGGCGACATGGAGGCGGTTCGGTTGGTCGGACCCACCGCCCCAGCCACCCAAGCCACTTTTCCAGGATTCGCAGCTAAATACTCGTCCGTGACTTTTCTCGCCAAACGAGCAGCTGCCAGATTGATGTCCCGCACCGCTCCCTCTAACCCATAATCCGCTTGCGAGATCGAGGTGGAGTTAAAGGTGTTGGTCTCAATGATTCCCGCCCCCGCTTCCAAATAGGCCCGATGAATCGCCCCAATTACGTCCGGGCGAGTGAGACATAAAAGATCGTTATTTCCCTTCAGATCACTCGGGTGGTTAGCATACAGCTCTCCACGGAAATCTTTCTCTTGCAACTTGTGCCTCTGAATCATCGTCCCCATCGCCCCGTCCATCATCACAATCCGCTCCCCCAGCGCTTTCTCTAGCTGGCTCCTCCGCAGGGTGACTCGCTCCCTTGTTTCCATGACAAAAGCCTAGAGAAAAAGCTCCCCCTGTCCACTAATATATCAGCTTATCATGATACATCGATGGATTGTTTGGAGCCATGGAACCTTTGCCTTGGCCAAATCCCTCCGTGAGATACTATTTCGAGCTTCTCGGCGCTGTCGTCTAGAGGCCTAGGACAGGTCCCTTTCAAGGACCATACACGGGTTCGAATCCCGTCAGCGCCAACTACTTTTTCGCCACTCCCAACCAAGCCTCCGCTAAAGCCCAATCGGCAGGAACGGTGATTTTTAAATTCGGCTCATTCGCCTCAACCAGAACCCCCTTGACCCCCACCATCTCGGCCGCCGCCAAACAGTCAGTGACAATCTTTCCGCCCTCGCGGGCCTTCCCCAATCCCGACCGTAAAACCTCACTCCGCACAACTTGCGGTGTCTCCATCCTCCACAGCCCCTCCCGATCGAGTAAGCGCACCACTTTCCCCATCTCATCCGCCTCCCGAACTGTGTCGGTCATTTTTCGCGCTGCTGCCGCCGCACCCGTTCGCTCAGCACTTGCCATCACTCTCTCCACCAACCCAACACTCGTCAGAACACGTGCCGCGTCATGTACCACCACCCACTCCACTCCACTTCCCAAGGCTTTTAATCCCTCCAAAACAGAATCTTGCCTCTCTTTTCCCCCCACAATCACCTCCACCCTCCCCGACTCTTTTCCATACTCTCTTTGAACCCAAGCCAACACCTCCTGCCTGACATCCTCCCGCACCGTCACCACCACCTTTTCAATTCCACCGCACTGGAGCAGAACCCCGAGCCCGTAAGACAACACCGGGCGGCCCGCAATGGCTGTGATCGATTTATCGTGGCCCAGCCGACGCCCCTGCCCAGCCGCCAAAAGAATCGCGCCCGCCGAACCTCTCACGGACGAGAACGCTCGATCGGGGCAGATTTCTTCTCCGGCCGCTTCCGCTCCTCACTCTCCGACTGAGCCGAGTCATCGCTGTAAAAAAGAACCCCATGCTTCCGCAAATTCGCCATCAGATTTTTCATATCCTGAGCCATTTTTTCATCTTTCATCACCGCATAGAGTGGCCCTTTGCCATTTTTTGCCTCGTCCAAAAGCTCCTGCGCGGACTTGGCAAAGCCCTCCACCCGCCTGGCTGCTCCGCGAATCTCGTCGAGTGCAGGCCCTGCCGACGCGAGCATCGCGTTCAACCCCGCCTCCTGCTCCCCCTTGACCCGTGTGCCCGACAAAATAAATGTTCCATCCATCTTCTCAGGCGGCACAACCCGCACAAAGCGATCCCCCAACATTCCATACTGATCAATGCGGAACTTCGAATTCGTTGGCAACTGCGTTCCCTGATCAATCCTGAGCGTCAACTCGACGTAGTTTTGACCCACCCGATAGATCGGTGTGTCCGACACGATCCCAATTTGAGCCCCCCGCAAAAGTACTTTGGAATTTTTTAAAATATCCCGCGCGTCCTCAAACTCGACAATCACAGGATAAGTCTTTCGGAAATAGTTTCCCAACTTCCCAAAAGCCACGATCAAACCAGCCATCGCCAGTAAGCCGGCTAAAACAAAGAAACCTACTTTTGTCTCAATACTGCTTTCTTTCATAAGATTCCTTTCCTTTATCCCGTAATTCCAATCCCTTCAGCATGCCCACGAACAAAGTCGCGTACCAGCGGATCCTCGCATCGATCCACCTGCTCTGGAGTGCCTTCAAAGTATATTTTGCCCTCGTGCAGATAGGAAATCCGATCTCCCACCATCCTTGCACTCACCATATCGTGCGTCACCACAATCGACGCCATCCCAAACATCTTGCCTAAATGAAGAATCAGTCGGTTGATACTATCCGCCACGATCGGGTCCAATCCAGTGGTTGGCTCATCATAAAGCATAATGTCTGGACGACAGATAATCGCTCGAGCTAAGGCCGCCCTTTTTTTCATCCCCCCACTCAACTCCGCTGGCATCTTTTCCTCTGTTCCGCTTAAGGAAACAATCTTAAGCGCCTCCGCAACCTTTTGTCGTAACACACCCTCACTTTTCTCCCCCTGCTCACGCAGCGGAAACGCCAGGTTTTCAAAGACAGACAGAGAATCGAATAAAGCGGCCCCTTGAAAAAGCATACCAATCTTCCTTCGATACGGATTCCACTCCTCCTCACTCAACCCCGTAAGCTTCTTTCCCTCAAAGAAAACTTCCCCCGCCTCCGGCTGGAGCAATCCCATGATCACCCGCAACATCACGCTCTTCCCGCATCCACTTCGCCCGATCACCACCACCCGCTCCGCCGGCCCGACCCGAAGATTTACGCCACGCAACACCTCCTGCCCCCCCATGCTTTTGCGTATTCCTTTGAGTTCGAGCATAGGATCCTTAGTTCGAGTAAAGCAGTGCGTTGAGAAGAATTGTCAGAAAAAAGTTTACGATCAAGAGGGTCAGAGAGGCGTTGACCACCGCCTCGGTCGTTGTTTTACCCACCCCCGCAGTTCCCGGCGGGCAGTTCATCCCCTTGTGGCATGCAATCGCCGAAATAATCACCGCAAAAATAAACGACTTGATCAGAGCAATCACCACATCCTTGCTGTCAGTAAACTTAATCGTGTTGTCCCAATAGTACGCTCCATCAACCCCGAAGATTTTTACTGCGACAAAGTATCCACACCCGATCCCCGTCACTAAGGCCAGCCCAGTTAAAATCGGAGCGGAAATCACCAGCGCCAAAAACCTTGGTACGATGAGATACTCCGTTGGATAAACCCCCAGAGCACGCAACGCATCTACCTGCTCCGTAATTTTCATTGAGCTAAGCTCCGCCGCCATCGCCGCCCCCACCCTGCCCGCCAATAGTAAACAGCACAGCACTGGCCCCAACTCCCGGCACATCGCAATCGAGACCGTCGGCCCGATCGCCGACTCCATTCCAAACCTTTTAAACTGAAACCAAACCTGCGCCGCAAAAACCGCTCCAGTAAAGGCACCCGTCGTTAGTACGACCACTTGAGATCGAATTCCAATAAAGTACATCTGCTCGAAAATCTGATCCCACCGTAATCGATACTGAACCATGCTTCGCAACGTATCCCCTAAAAGCATGAAAACCGCCCCCGCAGTTCGACAGGAGTCCGTAAAAACGGCTCCGACATGACTCACCAGCTTCAAGACACTCCCCATCTTTCTGTTCTAGGCAACACCCCCGCCCGCATCAAGTCGACCGCCCGAACCAACGCGAAAGTTCCCCTACTTCCAACTCATCCAACCTCACCACCTCCCGATCCACCCCCTCCAAATGTCCCCCAGGATGAGTCGTTGTCACCCCCACCACTTTCATTCCCGCCGCCCGCCCTGCCTCTACCCCCGCCGGCGCATCTTCAAAAACCACACACTGCGCAGGATTCGCATTCAATCTTCTGGCTACCTCCAAAAAAACATCCGGTGCCGGTTTTCCCCTCTTCACATGCTCCGCTGTTACCGCTGTTTGGAAAAAATCCCCTAACCCCAGCAATCCCAACCCCAACCGAACATTCTTTTCCTCCGTGGATGACCCAATGCCACACGCGATCCCCTCTTTTTTCAGCCGCTCTAACCACTCCCGAACCCCGGGAAGGGACTCGATCCCCCAATCCTTCACCACCTCCCGATATAACTCCTCTTTTCGCAAACTCAGCCTCTGAATTTCTGCCAGATCCTCCGACCAATTCAGCATATCTCGCATAATCTCAACATTTCTCCGGCCAAAACCCTTCAAAAAATGCCCCTCGGGCAAAATCCTCCCCTCCTCCTTGGCCAACCGCTCCCAGCTCTCCTCATGATGCCGCGAACTATCTAAAATCACCCCATCCCAATCAAAAATAGCTGTCCACTGTGCTTTCATCTCCAGCGGGCATAGCGGTTCACCTTCCCACTTTCAAACTTTCCTCCTTCCGCCATCCTTACCCCATGTCCGCCAAGCCCCTTGAAAAGCTCAACGCCCAACCCAGCGACGCCGTCGATCTTTCCCTTCGCCCCTCTCGCCTCGCCGACTTCACCGGCCAACCGAAGCTGAAGGATCGCCTTGGAATCCTTCTCGACTCCGCCCGCGCTCGCTCCCAACCCCTCGATCACCTTCTCCTCAGTGGACCTCCGGGACTCGGGAAAACCACTCTCGCCCACATCTTGGGCGCGGAAATGAATGCCACCGTTCGCACCACCTCGGGTCCCGCGATTGAAAAAGCAGGCGATCTCGCCGGTCTCCTCACTGGACTTCAAGAGGGAGATATCCTCTTCATCGATGAAATTCACCGCCTGTCCAAAGTCATCGAAGAGTATCTCTACCCCGCCGTTGAGGACTTCAGGATCGATATCGTTATCGACCAAGGCCCGGCCGCTCGCTCCGTCCGCCTGAATCTCCCCCGCTTCACCCTCATCGGTGCAACCACCCGCGCCGGACTCCTCAGTGCCCCCCTTCGCTCCCGTTTCGGAGTCGCCCACCGTCTCGACTACTACTCCGTAGAGGACCTGACCTCGATCGTGCGCCGCTCCGCATCCCTCCTGGGAGTGAAACTCGATGACACCGCCGCCCCCGAAATCGCACGCCGTTGCCGAGGCACCCCTCGGATCGCCAACAATCTTTTGCGCTGGGTCCGCGACTACGCCCTCGCCCGCACCCAAGGAATCGCTACCGCCCCCACCGCCATCGCCGCACTCGAGATGCTTGAGATCGACCAGCACGGCTTAGACGAGATGGATAAACGACTCCTTCAAGCCCTGACGGGAAAATTAAAAGGTGGCCCCGCCGGACTCCACTCCCTTGCCGCCTCTGTGGGAGAAGAGCCTGGTACTCTCGAAGAGGTTCATGAACCTTACCTGATTCTCGAGGGCTACCTTCAACGCACGCAGCAAGGCCGCGTGGCTCTCCCCCGCGCCTATGAAGTTCTTGGCCTCAAACCCCCCGCCTCCCAAGCCACTCTTCTCTAAACGTTAGGCCGAAACATCGGCATGAATTTTTTCCCGTTTCTTCTTCTTAGCTATCTCTTGATAACTTCAGTAGCCCAGGCAGAAACGCTTTGGCCGCCCCGCGGAAATAATCGTCCCCTCATCGCCGCCACCCAAGCACTTTGGTGGGACAAAGATGATCCCGAAGCCCGCAAACTCAAAGCCCGGGCTCTCGACTTTGCCGGTCGCTACGCCGAGGCCGAGAAAGCCGCCCGCCATGCACTTCTCGTCGCCCCCCAAGATCCAGAGGTCCAACGCATCTTGGGACGCAGCCTTCTTCACCAAGGCAAACTCGCCCAAGCAAAATCTGCCTTAGAACGCGCGGGTCAGCTTGGCGACTCACTTTCCCGCTCCCTCGCCACCATGCTTCGCCCCGACCGCATGACCCTACAAAACCTAGATCCAAAGATCTCCCGATCCCTTGTCCAAATCCAAGATAATCAGGGCCGCGGCATCGGTTCTGGCTCCTTCGTCTCCTCCCAAGGAATTGTCCTCACCGCCGCCCACGTGGTCGCAGGTCGAAAAAAAGTTCTCATTCGAAATTTCCAAGGTCAGATTTTTACCGCAACCTCCGTCTGCCCAGGGGACTTTTCGGCCGACGCCGTTTTACTGCAAACCTCTGCCCAACCTAAAGACTTTCTCGCTCTGGCAGAGAGCGACCCTGCTCCTCATGAACCCCTAACCGTATCCGGGTTCCCGCTTTCGATCGATCTGCCCCTCACCTCCCGAGGGGAAGCCCGAGCAAAAGCCAAAGGCGGAATCCTCTCCACCACCATTCCCCTCATGCCCGGCCAGTCCGGCTCCCCCCTCCTCAACGCACAAAACCAGATCGTGGGAATCGCTTCGCGAGGATCTCTTCCCCTCCTTGCTCACAGTGCCCCCGCCCGATCGGAAGCCGTTTCCAACGCCGCCCTCACCGCTCTTTGGGATTCAACCCATCGAGCCGGAAGTTTTTCTGACATCCGCTCTCTGGCAAAGTGGGCCGACAAAAATACATTTTTTGATCCAGCCGTATCCTCTGCCGAACAAACCGTCCTCGATCAAAACTTCGCCCAATCCGAAAAGGCGATCTCCCAAGTGATCGAAAAGCACCCGGAAGACGAAGGCCTCCTTCTTCGCCGTGCCCTCACCCGTCTCGCTCTCAACCACTTAACCGAAGCGGAAGCGGATATCCGCCTCGCAATTCTCAAAGAGCCCCAACAACCCGAGCCTCATCGCTTCTACTCCGGCTTGCTTCTTCACACCGGCCGTATGGAGGCCGCAATCCAAGAGCTCGAAAAAGCGTACCGACTCGACCCAGACGACGCCGACACAGCTGAAGGGCTGAGCGAACTCTACCTTTCCCAAGGACAGTTTGAAAAAGCGGTTGGTCCGTCCGAGGAAGCCACCCGCCTAAATCCTGAATCATCCCGCGCCTGGTCGATTCTATCCGCATCACGACTTGCCACGGGTCATCTGGAAGATGCTCAAAGTGCCGCGGAAACTGCCACCCAGCGCGGCCCGGAGGATCCCCGAGCCTGGGTTCAACTCGCTGCCAGTTTGAACGCTGCCCATAATTTTCCCAGCGCACGGACCGCGGCCGAGCAGGCCACCCAGCTAGCTCCCAGCGAACCTCGCGCCTGGCTCAATTTATCAACCGCCTACGCTGGATTGGATATGTACTCCGAGGCTCTTCCCTACGCCGAACGCGCGACACAGCTAGAACCCAAAAACCGAGCCGCATGGAATCTTCTCGCAGCCCTGTATCGCGAACTCGATCGTCCTGCCGACGCCAACGCTGCAGCCGCCCAGCTGCAGTCCCTCGACGCATCTACAGCAGGACGTTGACCCCGCCCCTCTGAACGATATTCTTTTGGAATGAAATTAATCCAACACCTGATTCTTGCCATTCTCCTACTCCTTCCTTCCCTACCTCTCGTCCAAGCAGAACCATGCCAGAAAAAGTGCAACGAATGCTGCCCTACGAATGCTCCTTGCTGCCCTACACCGAACTGCACCAAGGCGTGCAACGAGTGCTGCAAATCAGAAGATTCCTGCTGCTCGGGCAAGAAATCGAAATGCTCCTCCACTTCATCCTCTGTTCCCTTGGAGCGGGGTGGCAAAAAAATGTCCCCCTACGCTGACAAAGGCACCCCCCGTCGCTACTAACCTTCCCAGCTAAAAAAAGGGGCGTGTACCCCGAAGGATACACGCCCCAGATCGGCTAACTCAGGCTCAGCACCCGCAATCGCAGGTCTGACATTCGCCCGGTTGGCACTTGGCGCATTTGCACCCACAGCAGTCGGCCGCGAAGGCCAATCCTGCGGTGAAGAGCACCGCCACAGCCAAGACAACATATTTCATATTTTTATCTCCTGATTGAAGTTTCAAAGAACCGACGTGAAAGCCCCGGAATCGTTGCCGGGCACGTCGCGAATCAGGAGAGAATTCGGGGAGGAGTCAGAAGAGGGCGCTCTGTGCGTAGAGAAGCGGAAAGCTCTTTCTGTTCGGAGCTTATCGGCGTGGAGGTAGGCAGCGCCAACTCCACTTGGGCAGAGGGCAGTGTCATCACCGATGGAGAGGGACTAGGACAAGAAGAGCAAGGAGTCGGAACCACTGGAGAGTGACAAGGCTGGTCTGTCTCCCCACAGCAGCAGGATTTCATCGGCCCCGCCTGAACCGGCACGGGAAGGTTGGAGAAAAGGAACCCAAACATAGCCAATGCAAGGAAACCGTTCTTCATAAAAAGAACATACTACTCGTTTGTAAAAGGGCAAATACCCCACTTGCCTAAGGATAGATCCAGTCCAGAATGCTGACATGAAATTAAAATCATATCTCTTCCTCATTTGCCTTCTCCTTGGCTCCTTCAGCCCGGGCCATTCCGAAGAAAACAAGTCGCCTGCATCGAATTCCGCCCAGATCGTCAAAACTTCTGAAGATAAGGCGAAAGCCGCCGATCTGGCCAAAAGCTATCCTCTCACCACCTGTGTTGTCTCTCACGATGGCTTAGGCGGAATGGGCGAAACAGTCGATACCCTCTACGAGGGCCGGTTGATCCGTTTTTGCTGTAAAGGTTGCGTCAAATCTTTCAACAAGAATCCCGACAAATATCTCAAAGAGCTCGATGCCGCAAAAAAGCCGGCTGCATAACCCCTCCACCCTGTGTGTCATAAAATCTCCAGGGGCTTGACCTGACCTGCGGATTGATTAATTTACACCCAGCAGTCCGAGTACCTCTATCGCAAGATGGAGGTCCGCCAACCGGGGCTGGAGAAACCCACGGTGGCTGGAAAAAGACCCAAAGTCCTTTTCCGATGTGCGAGGCAGGAAGATCCTGACTCGAACAAAGTTCTCCGCAGGCCAACCGCCCGCACAGGAATGTGCCGGCGGTTTTTTTGTGCCCGCATCGGGATGCGTCAACCCAAGGAGACGCATCAACATGAGCACAGCAACCCTCGGGGCCCCCTGGGCCTCACTCAGCATCAAAATCGATTCGGAGAATCCGGATCATCACCTCTGGAATAACCACGGCACATGGTGGATCCACTACACCGTCCACCAGCGCGACTACACCAAACGACGAGTTAGAGTTTCCCTCGAAACTCGAAATCTACGAGAGGCTCGGCAACGGCGAAACACCCTCTTTGCCCATCTTGAGGAAGAGGGCATTGAAACCACTTAGCCGCCATTCAAGAGGGCACAGCTCCAACACGAGCTGTGCCCTACTTGCTTCTAGCTCTGCTGAAAATTCGCCCGCCAAAGGAGAAAAAAGCCGTACCCCTGTAGAATCAGATTCGGCATCCAAACGATCAACTCAGGATAGGCTCCCCCCCGATTTTTCAGCCCTTCGGCCAAAAGAAT
>CAMBGW010000021.1 GCA_945866245.1 Verrucomicrobia subdivision 6 bacterium
CGGTTGGGGGAGTTGTCTTTGGGGGTTGTTCCGAAAAGAGAGATGGAGATAAGGAGTTGGCGGGTTCGAATGGTTTCCCCGCCGACGATGGGCAGATGGAGCTTTTTCGCGAGGAGGGAGAGTCCGCGATAGGCTTGGCGAATGCGTTGGGCGGAGCGGGCATTGGGGCAACCCACGGTGATGAGTGCGGCGCGGGGGGTGGCGGCAGCGGCGGCAAAGTCGCTCAGGGGACGAGCGAGAGCTTTGCGACCGATGAGAGAGGCGGGGGTGGAGGGGGTGAAGTGGATGCCTTCGACGACGGCATCGGTTTTTAGAACGAGGTCGAGGTTGTTGGAAAATGGGGAGAGGACAGCGCAGTCGTGACCTAAGGCGTGACGAATTCCTTTGGAAGGTTGCCGGCCGAGAGCGGCGATCCAGTTACGGACCCAAAGATCTTCCGAAGAGAGGGGAAGTTTTTTCATGAGAGGGGGGGGCGTGCGAGGAGGATGATGATACAAGTATTCGCGTTAAAGAAGGAGTGGACAAGGATGGAGGGGATGATGCTTTGAGTGGTGCGGTAAATTCCGGCGAGAGCGACTCCAAAAAAAGTGAGAGGGATGAGAGTGGGGGTGTGCAGATGGACAGCACCGAAGGCGAGGGCGGAGATCCATTGGGCTTGGGATACGGGGAGGCGGTGGGCGAGCCAAGGGAAGAGAGTTCCGCGGAAAAAAATTTCTTCCGATATGGGCGCGATGATTAGGGCGTAGGTGAGGAAGGGGAGGAGGGTTTTTGTGTCGCGGGCTTCGAGGAAGCGGGTCATGGCAGGTTGAGGTTCGAGTGGCAGGCCAAGGGCGAGGGTGAGAAGGGCGCTTGCGAGCAGGAGAATGATGATGGGAATAAAAAGAGTGAGCATGGTGCGGAGGGAGAGGGCGAGGTCACGGATGGGTTGAGTCCGGTGAAGACCCCAGAATGAGATAGGTTTTTTGCCGCCGAATCCGAGCAGGATCATGCTGACGGCGAGGACGCAGCCTAGGAGGAGAGTGGGGTAGAGCCATGTGGTGAGACCGATGGCTGTGGTGCCGAGGAGAAAAGTAGGGGCGGGAAGTGGGAGAGTGGGAGTGGGCTCGGAGGGCAAGGGGGTCAAGAGGAGGCGAAGCCTGGTGAAGCCGCCGAAAAAGAGAGAGGCGAGCGCGAGAGTGAAGAGGAGGGCACCGTAAAGGAGAGCGGGTGTGGGTGGAGACCAAGAAGTCATCGAATCAAGTTAAGGGAAAAGCGGGGTGAGGAGAATTTTTGATTTTGGATTCTTATTTTTTGATTGTTGGAATACGCCCTGGGCGGGGGACAGCCCGCATTTGCGGGACGCGTCACCGCGGTTACGGGACGCGCTCACGCGCGCTTTCGCGCGGATTTTTGGTTGGGGTGGGGGGTGTGGTGAGGCATGATTGAGGTGGATGAAGCATTCGATTGCCCTGAAGATTTTTGCGTTGGCATTAGGAATCATTGGGTTGACGGTGGTAGTGGCGATTTTGACCAACATCGAAGTGATCGGCTTGGGACGTGACGTGGCCACCGTGGCCAGAAAAACGATTCCGTTGGCGAGCAGAGCGGCGGATTTGAATGAGGCGGGACTATTTCGGCGGGTGGCTTTTGAGCGTTTGTATCGAGAGTACGGGGAAGCCCAGCCTGACCAGGAAACTATCAAGCAGGCGATGGAGAATTTCGAAAAAAATACCACTCAAGTTTACGAGTTGAGTGCCCAGATTCGGGACGAGTTGAAAGTGTTGCCGGATGACCCTCAAGAAAGGGAGTTGGCGGCACAGACTCGGGAGTTGGTGCGTCAGATCGAAAGCAGTTTTTCCTCGACCACAGATATAGCTCGCTCAACTTTACAGGCTCGAAAGGCGGGGGATCGGGCAAAGGCGAAAGAGCTTTTGGAGTTTACCTTCAAAGGGCAGGCAGAACTTCGGGAGTTGCGCGGCAAGCTGCAACAGGTGACGGCCCAGATGGCAGAGATTTCTGCGGTGAGTGCAGAAAATAGAAAGAACAGAGTGTTGATTAGCAGTTCTGCCACAACTTTACTCGCGGTGATTCTGGGTTTGGGGGCGGCGTGGATGATTTCACGGAATATGGCTAAACCGGTGTTAGATCTCCTCGTGAGCACCCGACGTGTGCAGGGCGGGGATTTCTCGGCTCATACCGGGAAACTTCCCGAGGATGAGATTGGGCAGCTGGGAGAAAACTTTAATTTGATGGTGGGGGAACTTCGGAGGAAGGCGGATCTGCAAAAGGCGATTGGTTCCTATATTGATCCGCGAATTGTGGAAAAGGTGATTTTACCAGGTCGGCCTGAGGATGTGATGGGACAAAAAAGGTTGATGACGGTTCTTTTTACGGATTTGGTGGGTTTCACTACGTTGGGGGAAAATCTGACGGCAGGTGGTTTGGTTCACGTGATTAACCGCTATTTTACCTTGATGTCGGAGTGTGTGCAGAAAGAGAAGGGGATCATCGATAAGTTTATTGGGGATGCAATTATGGCGTACTGGGGGCCGCCTTTTATTGCGGAGGAGGAGCAGGGAATGGCGGCGTGCCGGGCGGCTTTGGCCCAAGTAGAGGCCTTGGCACGTTTTCGCGTGGAACTGCCTGATCTGATGGGAATGAGAAAAAATCTTCCTCTCATTAATTTGCGGATTGGAATGGCGACGGGGGAGGTGGTGGTAGGAAATATTGGAAGTGAGACGGCTCGCAGTTACACGGTGATGGGGGATACGGTAAATTTGGCGTCTCGATTCGAGTCAGCGAACACGATGTATGGCACGAGGATCCTCATTTCGGAGGAGACGCGCCGAATGGTCGAGCGGGGAATGGAGACAAGGGAGGTGGATATGATTGCGGTGAAAGGGAAAAGTGATCCGGTGGGGATTTATGAGTTACTGGCAGAGCATGGAAAATTGAAGCCTGAGGTGGAAGATAGACGAGCCAGGTCTGAGCAGGCGCTAGGGGCTTACCGGCGGCAGGATTGGCCGGTGGCTGAGGGATTATTTCGAGAGATGGTGGAAAAGTATGCGGATGGTCCTGCAAAAACATTTTTGGAGCGAATTCCCTTTTTGAAGAAAAATCCGCCGGGTGCTGGTTGGGACGGGGTTTGGCGGATGACGGAGAAGTAGGCGTTAAGCTTTCGCTCGGGCGTCGAGGTCGACCCAGTGATTCCCGTCGGCCTTGAGCATGTGATCGGCTTCGAGCGGTCCCCACGTGCCGGTGCGGTAGAGGGACATGGGATTTTGGTCCCAACCTTGGCGAACGGCGTCGACGATACGCCAGGCTTCGAGAACTTCATCATCCCTTGTGAAGAGGGTAGAGTCGCCGAAGATGGCATCGCCGAGAAGACGTTCGTAAGCTTCGGGGGAGTAGGAGCCGAATTCGCTGGCGTAGCAGAACTCCATATCGACCGGTTGGACGGAGCTCCGGCCGGGTTGTTTGGCATTGAAGCAGAGGTGAACTCCCTCGTTCGGTTGGAGGCGGATATGCATGGCGTTGCGGCTGAGAAGATCTCCAAGCTCCGCGCGAAAGAGGGCGGCGGGGGGGCGACGGAAGACGATAACGATTTCTGAGGCTCGGGTGGTGAGGGCTTTCCCGGTGCGAAGATAGAAGGGAACGCCTGACCAGCGCCAGTTATCGATTTGGATTTTGAGGGCGGCGTAGGTTTCGGTGGAGGAGTTGGGATTGACGCGATCGGTTTGGCGATAGCCTTCGTACTGGGCGCGGACGGTGCTGGAGCGGATGGTTTCGATCTTGGGTGTGGTGATGGAGCGGAGGACTTTTACTTTTTCGTCGTGGATCGATTGGGAGGTGAGGTTGGCGGGTGGCTCCATGGCGGTGATGGAGAGAAGCTGCATCATGTGGTTTTGCACCATGTCCCGCATGGCTCCGACTTCATCGTAGAAGGCGCCTCGGGTGCCGACCCCTTCCTGTTCGGCTACGGTGATCTGAACATTGTCGATCAGGTTACTATTCCAGATCGGCTCCCAAATGGAGTTGGCGAAGCGAAAGTAGAGGAGATTCTGAACGGTTTCTTTGCCGAGGTAATGGTCGATACGAAAGAGGTTGGTTTCGTCGAGGCAGGATTGGAGATCGGTCACGAGTTGGCGGGCGGAGGTGAGGTCGTGACCGAAAGGTTTTTCGACGACGACCCGACCTTTGAGGCCTTGGCCGACGAGTCCAGCGGCGGAGAGCTGCTTGACGACGGTGGCAAAATAGTCGGGAGCGGTGGCGAGATAGAAGATGTGTTGGGTCAGGCCGCGGGTTTTGGCTAATTCATCCAGGGTTTGTTTGAGTTGCTGGTAGGCTTTTGGGTCGTCGAAGTTACCGGCGTGGTAGGAGAGTTTTGGGGTGAAGTTTTTCCAGTCCTCGGCAGGGATCGGGCGAAGGCGAGAAAACTTATCGAGGCCTTCTTTCATTTCCTTGCGGAACTCGTCGTTGGTTTTTGGGCGGCGGGCGAAGCCGATGATGGCGTAGTCGGAGGGGAGGGCTTGTTCGTGTTGCAGCCCAAAGAGGGCGGGGACAAGTTTACGAGTGGTCAGATCTCCGCTGGCGCCGAAGATGACCATGACGAAGGGTGGCAAAATGCGATCGGGCTTTGCGGAGGGGCCGCTGGACGTTTTCTTGCCGGAGGGCACGAGGGCGGGGGCGGTGGCGGGGCTCATGGCTGGGAACAATGGTAGATTTCGATTGTTCCGCGGTCACTACGAACCTTAGCTGCGGGAAAGGTGGCTTTGGGGTCGTCTTGGGCCAAGGCGCGGATGTAGGGCTCTTTGGAAGGGCCGCGGGTAACAAACCAAATAGCTCGGGCGTAGCGAAGAAGAGTGTAGGTGGAAGTTATGCGCCAGACACCGAGTTTGGGGACGAAGTTGGCAGCCATGAGAAGTTTTTCCTCCTTCAAAGCGGCGGTTTCGGGAAAAAGGGAGGAGGTGTGGCCGTCGTCGCCGATGCCGAGAAGGATGAGGTCGAAGCGGGGAGGATCGCCGAGGTCGGTGCGGATCTGTTTTTCGTAGGCGCGGGCACCAACTTCGGCGGTGGCGATTTCGCTATGAACGCGTTCGATATGGACGCCGGTACCATGAAAGGCTTCGTTGACCATGCGGTAGTTACTGTCTTTGTGGTCGGGGGTGACCCATCGTTCGTCTCCGAGGTAGAGGCGGGTGGCGGACCAGGGCCATTTGAGTTGGGCGAGGCGCTGATAAAGGGGTTTGGGGGTGGAGCCTCCTGAGAGAGAGACGTGGAAGGTGCCGCGGGCTTGGAGGGCGGGGCCGCCGAGTGATTCCCAGGCTGTGACCATGGAGTCGAGCCACGGGGTAGGTTCAGAAAACTCGTGCAAAATCATAAAAAAAGAGTGCCAAAATTTATGATAAAAGCGATGGGCAATTCGGAGGTTGGGGCTGGCAGTTTTCGGGGAATTGGGTAGGCAGAGAGGATGAAGAGCCGATTAGAGAAGCTGGATTTGGACAAGCAGATCCAGGAGAAGTCGGAGTATCGGGAGAAGTTGCGGGGTTTGCAGCTAAAGCTTCTTCACGCCCAGCGTCTTTTGCAGGAAACTTCGAAAAATCTGATTCTTGTCTTTGAGGGGCCGGATGCGGCTGGGAAGGGCGGGGTGATCAAAAGATTGACGGAGAGGTTGGATCCTCGGTTGGTGCGAGTGTGGTCGGTGGTCAAGCCGACGGAGGAGGAGAAGGCACACCATTATCTGTGGCGTTTTTGGGGCAAGCTGCCGGTGATGGGGCAAACGGCGATTTTTGATCGCAGCTGGTACGGTCGGGTTTTGGTCGAGCGGGTGGAGGGATTTGCCAAGAAGGAGGAGTGGAAGCGGGGCTATCGGGAGATTCAGGATTTTGAGAGAACGCTGATGGATGGGGGGACAATTTTAATGAAGTACTTTGTGCATATTACAAAGTCGGAGCAGTTGCGGCGTTTTGAGAGGCGAGCGGCGGATCCGTATAAGCATTGGAAGATCAGTGAGGAGGATTGGCGAAATCGCAGAAAGTGGAATGAGCATATTCTGGCGGCGGAGGAGATGTTTACGAGGACGAGCTCGCGTGGGGCTCCTTGGCATTTAATTGAGGGAAATTATAAGTGGTATACGCGGATTAAGGTGATGAAACTTTTAGTGAAGCGATTGGAGCAGGAGTTTGGAAATTTGTGAAGGATGGGGGGGTCGAACGAGAGTTCACCGTCTATTTTTTTGATACGGATGCGGGTGGGGTGGTTCATAACCTGACGTATCTGCGATGGATTGAGGCGGTGCGAACCGATTTAGCGGAGGAGTTGGGGTGGGGAATCGGGGAGATGGTGGGTGGGGAGCACGGGTGCCCGGTGTTAACGAAGACGGAGGTGGAGTATTTGCGGCCGGCCCGTTTGGGGGATCGGGTGCGAGTTGTTTCACGATTGGGGAAAGTGGGGAAGGTGCGTTTCACGGTGGAGTCGGAGGTGAGGGGAGTGGAGGGGGAGGTATTTTGTCGCGCCAGACAGGAGCTAGTTGCGGTGGATTTAAAAACGGGAAAGGCAAAGGGTTTGAGGGAGGATTGGCAGAAGAAGCACGGATCGTGATGGGGTTGGGGTGTAGGCTTGAGGCGGGTCGTGGGTGTGGCAGAATCGTTCCTTGGAAATATGAAAAAGAGTAAACCGCAAGTTCGACGATGGTCGGGGCCATTAGTGGATGGGATGGAGCGGGCTCCGAGCCGTGCCATGCTTCATGCGGTGGGGTTTGAGCAGGAGGATTTTTCCAAACCGCAAGTTGGGATCGCTTCGACTTGGAGTCAGGTGACCCCGTGTAATTCGCATATCGATGAGTTGGCAAAGGAGGCGGCGGAGGGTGCGAATGAGGCGGGGGGCAAAGCGCTCATTTTTAATACGATTACGATTTCGGATGGCATCTCGATGGGGACGGAGGGAATGAAGTATTCATTGGTTTCTCGGGAAGTGATTGCGGATTCGATTGAGACGGTGGTGGGGTGTGAGGGGTTTGACGCCTTGGTGGCGTTGGGGGGATGTGACAAAAACATGCCGGGCTGTGTGATGGCGATGTTGCGGTTGAATCGGCCGGCGGTTTTTGTTTATGGGGGAACGATCTTGCCGGGGTGTTTAGGAAAAAAAGAGTTGGATATTGTCAGCGTGTTTGAAGCGGTGGGGCAGCGGGCGAAGGGTTCGATCACAGAGGAGCAGTTGGGAGAGATTGAAAGGTGTGCCATTCCTGGTCCGGGTTCATGTGGGGGAATGTACACGGCGAACACGATGGCCTGTGCCATTGAGGCGATGGGGCTGAGCCTGCCGAACAGTTCGGCGATGACGGCTGTTTCCCAGAATAAAAAGATGGATGCAAAAGAGGCGGGGAAAGCGGCCATGGCTCTGGCGCAGAGGGGAATTTGTCCCAAGGATATTGTCACGAGGAAGGCGTTGGAGAACGCGATTGTGGTGATTACGGCCTTGGGAGGATCAACGAATGCGGTGCTCCATTTCTTGGCGATTGCCCATGCGGCAGGAGTGAAGTTGGAGATCGAGGATATTCATAAAATTGGTCAGAAGGTTCCGGTGCTGGCGGATCTGAAGCCGAGTGGAAAGTATGTCATGGCGGAGCTGGTGAGAATCGGGGGCTTAGTTCCTTTGATGAAGAGGTTGCTGGATCGAGGGTTGTTGCATGGGGAGTGTCTGACGGTGACGGGAAAGACAGTGGCAGAGAATCTGAAATATGTGGGGGATTATCCAAAGGGGCAGGATGTGATTCGGCCGTTTTCGGATCCAATCAAGAAGACGGGGCATCTAGTTATTTTGCGAGGCAATTTGGCTCCGGGGGGTGCAGTGGCCAAGATCAGTGGGAAGGAGGGGGAGAAGTTCGAGGGGAGAGCGAAGGTGTTTGGGTCGGAGGAGGAATCGATGAAGGCCATTTTGGCTCGAAAGATTCAGAAAGGGGATGTGGTGGTGATTCGTTATGAGGGGCCGAGGGGTGGTCCGGGAATGCGGGAGATGTTAGCGCCGACGAGTGCGATTATGGGGCAGGGGCTAGGGAAAGAGGTGGCCTTGATCACCGATGGGAGATTTTCTGGGGGAACGCACGGATTTGTGGTGGGACACATTACCCCCGAGGCGTATGACGGCGGGCCCTTGGCGATGGTGAAGAACGGGGATCGAATTGTGATTGATGCAAAGAGCAGAAAGATGGTGCTGGATATTTCCGGGGCAGAGATGAAAAAAAGAACGAAGGCATGGAAAAAGCCAAAACCCAAATATACTCGTGGTGTCTTGGCAAAGTTTGCACATTTGGCGGCGGATGCATCTCACGGGGCGGTCACGGATGAGGGGCTGAGTCCTTAATTGAAACGAGGTGGTTGGGGTGCGGCAGCGATCTTTCTAGGAATTGTCATTTTATTAGGGATGGGGGTGAGGGCGTGTCTGGATCTGCCTTCGAAAATAGCCTCGCGAACGGCGACAGGTGTGCGGGAGGGAGTGGCGGAGGTTTTTGTCGATCTGTTGCATGTGAGGCCGGAGATTCGAGAGGGGACTAAAGTGGTTTGGGGGCAAACCTCGGCACGTTCTGAAGTGATTGTGGCGGCGAAGAAAATCGAGGTGGGATATGATTGGGAGCATCGCTGGTTGGGGAGTCGGAAAGTGATTCGATTGACACAGTCTTTTGAGTTGAAGGCGGGTTTTGATTTGGGAAAGCCGTTTTGGGTTGAGGTAGGGCCCAAAGAGGGCGAAGCGACAGCTCACTTGCCTGCGCCGGAGATTTTGGCAGTGACGCCGGTGGGAAAAGTTTCTTATCGGGATGAGGACGGTTGGTGGAACAAAGTGACCAATGAAGATCGATCTTCGGCTTACCAGAGCATGGCGGTAGAGGCGCGAAAGCAGGGGGAGAAGGGCTCTTTGTTGGAGGAGGCAAAGGAGATGACGGGGAGTCGGCTGACCGACTTGGCTCGTGCGAAGAAGATTCGATTGCAACTGGACTACCCGAAACTGTGATCGGCATGATGGTAGGGTAACGATGAGCGCTCCTGTTTCGCCTTCAGCAAAGATGCCCTCAAGGGAAGGAAAGAAGGAGCTTCCAAGAGGGATGGATTGGAAGAGTTTTTTTAAGAAGACGATTGTGATCGTTTTTCTTTTTTCGCTGGCTGTGCACGTTCTGCTCTTGATTGCTTTTGGAGGGGTGACGCTATTTCAGGGGCGGATACCAAGCCCGCAATTCACAGCTCAAAATACAGTTGGTGAGGCTGCAGCGACACCCATTGCCCCGCCCGAAGAAGAGATGGTTCAGGAGGAGAGGGCGGCTGATACAAATCAGCAGGATGAAGCGCCGACAGCGGAGGAGTCGGCTCCTCCGCTCGAAATGATGACGACGCCGGGGGGAGCAAGCTGGGCGCCTGCTACTCCGAAGGATATGAAAACATATCTGAATGGAAATGTGGGAAGAACAAGCGCGGAAGGGCAAGCAAGTTCAGGGAGAAGCAGTGGCTCAGGAAGAAAATCATCATTCTTTGGAATCAATATCGATCAAAAAACCCCGCGAATCATTCTATTGCTTGATACATCCGATACTATGTTCAAACGAAAGCGAGGAGCGGACACCTATACGTATGATTACGGAGTCATCAAAAAGGAAGCTTGTGATTTAATCAAAAATCTTGAAGAAACCGCCCAATTTAATGTGGTTCTGTACGAGGGCGGGGCTGTGGCCTTTCAAAAAAATATGGTGGTCTTAAGCGACAGCTTAAAGAGCGAAGTTATCCAGTGGATCTCCGATATCGATGAAAATCCCAGCAAAAGCATTAAAGAACGTCAAGGCAATGACACGCTTTTTGAGGGGGGTGGCACCCGCTTGGACACAGGGCTATCGCTAGCTTTTCGTTATGACCCTACCACAATTTTTCTTTTGACGGACGGAGATGCGAATATTCGAAATGGAAAAGAATCAAAAAAACTGAAGGAGGAAGACATTATTCCTCTGATCAAGCAACTGCAGAGTAAGCAGAAAAAATCTGCGACAATCCATGTCATTTATTATCAAACAAAAGAGGCGAAAGAGTCTGAGACAGAGCTTGTTAAGGCTATTGCCGCGCAAGGTCGTGGCACATTCAAAGTCGTCAAAGCTCAAATGGTAGGCACGGATAAAGTCAAAAAAGATGTTGAAGAGAAAAAAAAGTAAGAGCCAATATTTGATTCTCAGGATTGCCCCCGGCTGAAGTAGGAATCACAACTATCTTTTTCTTGCCGATGAGGTGAACCAAGTATCGAGGCATTCGATGCGTCTTAAGAGCGGGCAAGTAAACGCAAAAGACTCCTCTTTCGGATTTGAGAAATAGATCTAAGTGGGAGGAACGTAGTCCTTAGGGCCGCCGAGTTTCATGAACTTGGCGTGGACAATGAGTCCTAGGATGACAGCTAAAAAGGCTAATGAGGATGAGGCGATGAAGGTGAGGCGGTAGTACTTTCCTGTAAAATCAATCAGATGGCCGACAATCGGGCCAAAGGTCATGATTCCTAGTCCAATGAACATATTTAAAGCGGAGTAAAACTGGGAGAAGTTCTCCTTCGGAAACATTCGCAGGGGCAGGGAGGCGGAGCTGGTGAACCAAGCGCCAGAAAGCACCCCGTGCAGGATAAAGAAAACAGAGAAGATCGAAGCATTGGTGGAGAAGATTGCCCCTGCTGCGGTCACTAGGGCGTAAAGTGAGATAACGATAAGGGAGGTGCGGAGGGGGTGAAACTTATCGGCCAGCATTCCCAATGGGTAGGAGAGAACAAGGGAACAGCCGTAGGTTAAGGCGAGGCACTTTCCGTAAAAACTCATATCCATGGCCAGGCTTTTGGCGAAGAAAACGCTAAAGTGGTTCACGCCGATGAAAGCGATCCAGGGAAGCGCTATGGAGACAAATACCCAGAGGTAGTAGGGCTTGCTGAAGCATTCGTGGAAGTACGTCCGGGCGGCGATGAAGAAATTTCCGGCACCCTCCTTGGGTTGAGGAGGAGGGGCATACTCTCCTTCCTTCACCTTGAGGCACATCATGGTGAAGCTGAGGCCATAGACGAGGCCGATCCCGATAAAGACGAGGGGAAAATGCTGCTCCGCTTTGCCGAAGATATAGTAGTTAAAGAGAATACTGGCGATCAGGCTGATCGCGCGGAAAACTCCGTAGAATCTTCCGAGCAGGGAGCTTGGAACCACGTCATTGATCAGGCCGTAGAAGACTGCATTGGCCACCACCGTCGCCAGTTCGAACACGCCCCAACCCAACCCAATAATGATCAGGGTGCATGTGGAAAGGCTAGGGGAATACTGTCCTAATCCTTGATGAAGAAGATCGCCGAGCTGTGGGCTGAAGGCCACTGCGACCATAGAGAGGACGACGAAAGGAATGTGAATGGCTAAAAAGGGAATTCGTCTACCCCAACGACTGCGATGTCGATCGCTGCGGTAGCTGATAATTGGGCCGATGAGCAGGATCATCGCGTAGGGGAGAGTCGAGATCAGGAGGCTGGAGACAAAATTGGACGCGCCAAACTTTTGAAAAAGAAGCTGCATGACGCTCGGAACGGAGCGGTCGCGCAAAGACCAAGCTACGTCACCCCAAAGAAGCCAGAAGGTAAGCGTGGCGAGTCCGAGGCCGGTGTAGGCGAGGGTTCCTACCTGCCACTTTCCACGAGCGGCTGAAGATGTGGTTTGGCTCACAAAAGGGGTCTAGCGATCGACTCTTGCCCCACCGCCCCCAACCAGTTTTTCGACTTCGGAAAGGGAAGCCATCGAAGTATCGCCAGGGGTGGTCATGGCTAGGGCTCCGTGGGCAGCGCCATATTCCACGGCTTTCTGGGGGTCTCCAAATTTTAAAAATCCGTAGATGAGACCTGAGGCAAAACTGTCTCCGCCACCGACCCGATCCATGATTTCGAGGTTCGGACGCTGTTGAGATTCGTAAAACTTTCCGCCAGCCCAAAGAATCGCACTCCAGTCGTTGACCGTGGCTGATTTTACTCCCCGCAAGGTCGTGGC
>CAMBGW010000022.1 GCA_945866245.1 Verrucomicrobia subdivision 6 bacterium
CCGGGGGCAGAGGCCGTTCTGACTACCTCAATGAAAAGCGTTGGGGAGGCCATGGGCATCGGCCGAACTTTTCAGGAGTCTTTCATGAAAGCGCTTCGCTCCTTAGATATAAAAGGCCTTGAGGGTCGGCTCGACTTCGGGACCCGCACGGCACCCGTTCCCGAAGATCAACTCACCATTCAACTTCGCACCCCTCACCCTGCCCGTATCTGGTATGTCAGCCATGCTTTCAACCAAGGCTGGTCGGTAGAGCGAGTCCATGAGATCACCCGAATCGATCCATGGTTCCTCGACAACCTGAAACAGATTACCGAAATTGCCATCGCGCTGGAAAAAGAGAGCTGGTTAGGGAACCCCGCTACCCTTCCCCTTCTTCAAAAGGCCCGCCAAGCAGGCTTGTCCGATATCGATTTGGCACGTCTTCTTCCCGGCCCATTGGAAGAGCTGGTTACAAGAACCCGTGCGGTACGAGCGTGGAGGGAGAAAAAAGTGATCCATCCCTCCTATCGCCTTGTCGATACGTGCGCTGCCGAGTTTGAGGCCTACACCCCCTACTACTACTCCACCTACGACGTGGACGATGACGAATCTCGACCTACGAAAAAGCCAAAGATCCTCATTCTCGGCGGTGGCCCAAACCGGATCGGACAAGGAATCGAGTTCGACTATTGCTGCGTCCATGCCAGCTTCGCCCTCCGAGAAGACGGCTATGAGACGATCATGGTCAACTCCAACCCAGAAACCGTTTCGACCGACTACGACACCTCCGACAAACTCTATTTCGAACCCCTGACCGCTGAGGATGTGATTCACATCTACCGAGCCGAAAATAAAGAGGACCTTGTCAAAGGTATCATTGTTCAATTTGGCGGTCAGACCCCACTAAACCTTGCGGCTGAGCTCAAAGCCGCAGGAGTTCGAATTCTCGGAACCTCGGTGGAATCGATCGAACGTGCCGAAGACCGAAAACTCTTCTCCTCAATGTTGGACAAGCTCGGACTTCGCCAACCCTCCAACGGAACCGCTACCACCACGGACGAGGCCTTGGTTGCTGCCAAGAAAATCGGCTTTCCGCTTCTGCTCCGCCCCTCCTTCGTTTTAGGCGGCCGTGCCATGCGGATCGTCTACTCGGAAGACGAAATCCGCACCTACATGAAAGAGTGCACTGAAGTCGCCCCGGGGCGCCCTATCCTACTGGATCGCTTTCTCGAAGATGCCACCGAGGTCGACGTGGACTGCGTTTCAGATGGAAAGGACGCCGTCATTGGCGCTGTCATGGAACACATTGAGCAGGCAGGGATTCATTCGGGTGACAGCGCCTGTGTCATTCCCAGTCGCTCCCTCTCAAAAAAGGTTTTAGAGGAAATACGGTCGGCGACCTTAGCCCTTGCCCGCGAGTTAGCTGTTCAGGGCCTCATGAATATTCAATTTGCGGTGCAAAAAGACACTATTTATGTCCTTGAAGTCAATCCGCGTGCCTCCCGAACCGTCCCCTTCGTTAGTAAGGCGATTGGGAAGCCCCTTGCTAAAATCGCTTCTCGCGTCATGTCTGGCAAAACTCTTAAGGAGCTTGGCTTTACTTCAGAAATCATCCCAACTCACTTTTCTGTCAAGGAAGCTGTCTTCCCCTTTGCCCGCTTCCCAGGAACCGACATTTTACTGGGTCCAGAGATGAAATCCACCGGAGAAGTAATGGGGATCGATCAATCCTTCGGCCTGGCTTACGCCAAAGCCCAAATGGCTGCTCAACCCCCCCTTCCTACCAAAGGCACCGTATTCCTCAGCGTTCGGGACATCGATAAAGATGCCGCCGTTAGAATCGGCAGAGGCCTACACGAGCTAGGCTTTAAAATCGTTTCGAGTGCTGGAACTGCGCGCAAACTGGCTGATGCAAATATTCCTGTTACCCCTTTACTTAAACTTTCCGAAGGTCGACCGAACGTGGTCGATCTCATTAAAAATAAAGAGATCACCCTCGTCATGAATACTCCAGCAGGTGCTGTGGCTCGTCATGAAGAAATTCAGATTCGCACCTCCGCGCTCAAGAATAGGATCCCTGTCATGACCACCATTGCAGCTGCAGAGGCGAGCGTAGAGGGAATCAAATCCATCCGCGCCCAAGGCCTCAAAGTCCAAGCTCTTCAGGACTTTCACGCTTAGCCTTCGATTGGCCCCAAAGAAATCACCTTGCACCTTGATCCGTAACGTAATCTTCGACTGGTCAGGCACTCTGGTCGACGACCTCACCCCCGTCCTGACCGCCACCAATCACGTCTTTGGGCTCCACGGAAAACCTCTCTTTGACCGAGAAACCTTTCGCGAAAAGTTCTACCTACCCTACAAGGGATTTTATGAGGAGTACCTCCCAGGGGTTGCCTTGGAAGGTCTCGAAAAAGTCTTTCGGAAGATTTTTCGGAAAAATCACCACACTGTAACCCTTCTCCCAGGGGCCGAATCGATTTTGCAATATTGCCAAAAGAATCAGCTCCCAACATTTCTGCTCAGCACTGTTTCCCAAGACGATTTTCTTCATCAAGCCCAGCGACTGGGGGTCGATCACTACTTCCAAAAGGCCTACGCAGGGATTCTCGACAAAAGGGAGGCGATCCACTCGCTTTTGACCACTCACCACCTGCGTCCAGATGAAACCCTCTTTGTCGGAGATATGGAGCACGATATTGAGACCGCCCGCTTTGGGAATATCCGCTCCTGTGCCGTTTTAACAGGATACGACTCTCTCAAAAAGCTTCAGCGGGCTCTCCCCGATCATGTCGCGCCCGACATGTTTGCCGTCATAGAGATCCTTCGCCGCCACTCCGCCCCCGAAGCTCTTCCCCCAACTCCTACCGTGGGGGCTCTCATTGTCGGCCCCAACCAGAAGCTTCTGATGGTACATACGCTCAAATGGTCGGGCCTTTGGGGAATCCCTGGGGGGAAGATTAAGGCTGGGGAATCTTCCGAAGATGCACTGCGTCGTGAAATCCTGGAGGAAACTGGCCTGCCCCTCTCCCAGATTCGTTTCGCCCTCGTACAGGACTGCATTCAATCGAAAGAGTTTTATAAACCGGCCCACTTTGTTTTATTGAACTACCTCGCTCATACCTCAAAGACAGATGTCACTCTCAATGAGGAAGCAGACGAGTATCGCTGGTGCAGCCTTGAGGAGGCCTACCAGCTGCCCCTCAATACTCCCACCCGTATCCTTCTCGATTGGTATAAGAAGAACCACTAGGAAACGCCCTTCCGCCTCCCACTTTCTACCTCTCGCATTCCACCTGCCCCAACTTACGCTTCCTTTTTCGAATTAACATTGGATGATCGTTCCATGAGCTTGCAATCCTCTCCTTACAAGATCGATGCCGTCGCTGGCCAAACCCTTGCCTTCTGTAGCTGCGGCCAAACCAAGAACCCGCCCTACTGCGACGGCTCCCACAAAGGTTCAGGCAAAGCCCCCAAAGTGATTACGATAGAGAAAGACGGACCGATCTGGGCCTGCGGGTGCGGCAAAACAAAAAACGCTCCGTTCTGCGACGGCTCACACAAGTCCTAAGGATTAAACTCCGGCCTTCTCCGCTTTAAGCGCCCTGTAGGCTACCTTTCGACTTCCACCTGCCCCCTGAAACCGACTGACTTCGCTTCGCGAAATCAGCGCGTTCCCATCCCGACACCCTGAACCGTCTGAAACACTTTGCCCTCCGTCTTGATCGACGGAGCAATAATAATCTCGGTCTCTTGAAACTCTTTTAGCGTCCTCGCCCCAACATTCCCCATACAAGTGACGATCGCCCCAACCAGATTTTGGGAGCCGTCATCCAAGGTCGCCGGACCGAAGAGAATCTGTTTCAAGCTTCCTGTCACTCCCACCTTAATCCTCGTCCCCCGGGGCAGATTCGCATGGGGCGTGGCCATCCCCCAATGATTACCATTCCCTGGCGCCTCAGTCGCTCGCGCGAAAGCACTTCCAATCATCACCGCATCCGCCCCGCAGGCAAAAGCCTTACAAATATCTCCCCCCTTATTCATTCCCCCATCCGTGATGATCGGCACATAACGACCCGTCTTCTTGTGGTAAGCATCTCGGGCCGCCGCACAGTCGACCGTTGCCGTGACCTGAGGCACACCTAAACCCAGCACCCCTCGGGTCGTACAAGCCGCCCCCGGACCCACACCCACCAGTAACCCAGATATTCCTGCCTGCATTAGCTCCATGCTCACCCCATACGTCACCGCATTGCCCACCAAAACCGGGATCTTCATCGTCTTGCAAAACTTCGCTAAATCGAAGGTCTTATATTCGGACGAAATATGGCGAACCGTCGAAACGGTCGACTGGATCACAAAAATATCTGCACCTGCCTTCTGCGCAATCGCCCCATACTTTTCCGCTTTCTGAGGGATGGCAGAGACTGCCACTACAATCCCCGCTTTTTTCATCTCTTTAATACGCTTCGCAATCAACTCCTCTCGAATTGGGGGAACATACATCTTCTGGATCAAATGGGTGCACGCATCCTTGTCCGCTTTAGCGATCTGCTCCAAGACGCTCGCGGGATTCTCATACCGGGTTTGAACCCCCTCTAAATTCAAAACCGCTAGACCCCCCATCTTCCCCATCGCGACAGCAAACTTCACATCCACCACTCCATCCATCGCAGAAGCCATTATCGGAACTTGGAAGGTGTGTTTTCCAATCGAAAAATGGCAATTCACCTCATTCGGGTTGATCGTCACATCCCCCGGTACCAGCGCGATTTCATCAAACCCGTAGGTCACCCTAGCTTTTCGATTTCTGCCTATCCACATTCCCATGATCAGCTCCTTTCAGCTCGTTCCGTTTGTAAGGGGCGTCGTGCCCCACACTTTAGACACCGTAATGATACACAGGAGTGCTCTCGGGGGGTGTGAAATCCACAAACAGGGCACTCCACTCTCTCGACCGCTTTTCGTTCTGCTCGAGACGTTTTCCATCCACCAAACATCCACAAAATAAAAACGATGCCAAGAAAAAGACACAGGTAGAGAAGAAGAAGTTGTGAACCAGTCACTGTCATGGGTTCACCCCCTCAGGGGCCTCCACCGCCCAAAGAATCCGTACCCTTCCCCATTCCACCCATTGACCCGGCGAAGGCTCAAAGCGCCATGTCCTTAAAAGGCTCGAGGCCTCCCGATCCACCCCTGCGTCTCCCGTCGAGCCCTCCAGAAAGACGAACCGTACCGCCCCATCCTCATCCACCCCAATTCTTGCCGTCGTAGGCTCAAGTGCATTGACGCTCTTCATCTTGGAAAGCTGAATTGGCTTGGTGGTCTTTCTTTTTCGCAAATCTCCCGTTAACTCCCACCACGTTTCCACACCAGGGCGGAGGGCCTTGGGTTTACCAGCCTGTCCATGCCTCGAATAAAAACTCTTTGCCGTAGTTGCTTTCACCGCCAAGGGTGCGTCTTGTCCAATCTGGTTTGGACGATAGTGCGGAGCAGGAATAGTGGGTCTTTCAGGCCACGCCATTCCCTCCCAAGGCAAAGTTACGCTCGAAGCCAAACGCTTGGGTTGGTCCGAAGGTAAAACGATTGCCGACGGATCAAAGAGCGTTGCCAACCCCGTCTCCCCATCCACTGCGTTGGAAAGAACCACTTTCCCTGCACCCTGTGGGGGGAGGGGCGCAAAATCCCCCGGGTCCCGAAACAATGAGAACGCCAGCGCGTGAGCCCCTAAAGAGA
This sequence comes from Verrucomicrobia subdivision 6 bacterium, assembly GCA_945866245.1. Lineage (GTDB taxonomy): Bacteria > Verrucomicrobiota > Verrucomicrobiia > Methylacidiphilales > Verrucolacustridaceae > Verrucolacustris. The sequence continues at coordinate 5,716 of CAMBGW010000022.1, forward strand.
GAATCAGGAATCCAAGCAGCCTGCGACCCACACGGGTGGGAAGAATCCACCTCATAGCTGTGGAGCACTCGCGCGAGATGCTAAAACGGCCGAAAGCCCATTTTGCACCACACAATCCAAAATCTGTGCTACCACCCCGTGCCTTAACTCACGATCCGCCCGAATGACCACTACTGCCCTTGGCTCAGACTGTGCCAACCGAGCCATCTCTGCTCGTAACTTGGCAAGATCGGTCACACGGTCATTAAAAAAGATTTGCGGAGTCGCTCCCGCAGTCGCCGTGATTACATACCTTGTGTCACTCGCCCCGCCTTTCGACTCCCCAGGGGAAGGAGGATCCACCACGATCCCAGGCTGAAAGACAAAGGTAGACGTTAATAAAAAGAAGATGAGCAAGAGCAGAACAACATCGATCAAGGGAGCCATATCCACAGGCCCGCGCAACATCCGGACCGAAGTCCGAACTCTCATGGCTTCGGCTTTTCTGCACGCATTTCAGTAGTCACGGGGGTACTTACCTTGGTGGCGGGACCGGATCGCCCTCCCTCTTTCAAAATTTGTATCATCTCGATGCCGGCTCTCTCCATGTCGTTCACTTCCGAACCCATCCGCGAGGCCAAATAGTTGTAAGCGACATACGCTGGAATCGCCACCACCAGCCCTGCCGCCGTTGTTAAAAGCGCTTCCCAAATTCCCCCTGCTAACTCCCCCACCGGCACCGTTCCTCTAGCTCCACTGACCGTCTGAAACACATGGATCATCCCTGTCACCGTTCCCAATAGACCTAGAAGTGGAGACACATAACCCACCGTCGCCAAGATCGGCAAATTCTTCTCGAGGCGCGGCACCTGCAGCTGCGCTACCTCTTGGAGAGATTCCCTTAAATCCGAAAGCGGAATATCCCTCTTCAGCAATCCCGCCTGAATCACTCGGATCGCCGGCCCATGCGCTTCATCACACCTCTCTAGAGCCTCTTGGTAACGCTTCTCCTTCACTAGTGAGGCAATCCCATCCAAAAAGGGATCCAACGGCACCCCCATTTTTCGATAAGCGAATACCCGCTCCACAAAAACCCCCACCGCGACCACACTCGCCCCAAGGATGACCCACATAATCGGGCCCCCCAACCGCATCAGCTCAAAAAGCGTCGATGGCATACTTCTCTTCTAACCCTTTCCCCGTCCTAAGGCCACCCTTCGGGCAATCTCTTTAGCAATCTCTTGGGTCCCCACTTTCTTCTCTCCCGCCACAGCCAGATCAGCCGTTCGCCAACCCTCACGAATTGCCCCCGCCACCGCCTGCCGAATACTCTCCGCCGCCTCGGGTTGACCCAAACTCATCTCACAGAGCAACGCCAAGGAAAGGATCTGCGCAATCGGATTCGCTACCCCTTTGCCCGCAATGTCAGGGGCCGATCCACCCGCCGGCTCGTACAAACCAAAACTTCCCTCTCCCAAGGACGCACTAGGCAACATGCCCAGCGAACCAGCGACCGCCGCCGCTTGATCACTCAACATATCCCCGAATAAGTTCTCACAGAGCAGCACATCGAATCGCCCCGGATCTCTGACCAACTGCATTGCCGCATTATCCGCATAGATAAAGTCTAAAGTGATCGCGGGATGCCTCGCTGCCACACCCCGAACAACTTTTCTCCAGAGAAGACTTGTCTCTAAGACATTTGCCTTGTCCGCCAGCGTCACTCTTTTTTTGCGAAACGAGGCTGCCCGAAAGGCCACCTCCGCCACTCGTTCAATCTCATGCGTTTCATACACCATCGTATCCACCGCACGTTCCCCCCTCGCTGTCTTCGTCGTCTCCTTGGGCTGACCAAAATAAAGTCCCCCCGTTAGCTCCCGCACCACCAACAGATCGAAACCACCCGCCACCCGATCGGGATGTAAGGGAGAACATTTCACTAACTCCGGATACAAAACCGCAGGTCGCAAATTCGCATACAGCCCAAAGATTTTTCTTAAGGGTAGAAGTGCCGCCCGCTCCGGCTGCTCGTTCGGTGGTAAATTTTCCCACTTTGGCCCACCCACGCTTCCGAAAAGCACCGCTTTGGCAGAACGACATAGCTCAACCGTTTCGTCGGGCAGTGCCTTGCCCTTCGCATCGATGGCGGCTCCACCCACCCAACCCTCTTTCCATTCCAACTGAAGCCCATGCTTCTTTTCTAGCTCTTTTGCCACCAGCATTGTCGCGCCCATCACCTCGGGGCCGATCCCGTCCCCAGCTAACACAGCAATCCGATTCACATGAGAGGCCATCCTCTATTCCTAAATCGTTATCCTCGCCGACTCAAGCATTCGACACAGCAAAACCCCCTGCCTAAAGTTCGGAGTGCCCCTTTCCTCAGCTGACTCCATCCTTCTCAAGGCCTTAGAGGATTATCGGAGTGCAGTGGATGCCCAAAAGCTTCCCTCCCCTCCGGATCTAATTCCCCACTGCCTTCTTCTCGAGCGACTTGAGGCGACTCTTGCCCCTCAGCTAGATCCTCGCCTGAGCCACTTTCTTGAATCCAAAAGCTACCGCAAGGCCTACGACTACCTCACCTCTCTCTCCACCTCTTCTCTGGCCAATTCCACAAAATCGGCCCAATCTTGTGCCCGATGAGCAGCACCCCCCGCTACTACTACGTCGACGCCCAAAACCCAGCCGCCGGCCCTATCGCCCATGTCGAACTGCAAAATCTCCGAAATCTAGGCACGATCCAAGACTCCACTCTTGTGGTCATTGAGGGCGGCCAAGATTGGGTCGCGTTTTCATCACTCGGCCCAATCCCCAGCACCGCTCAACCAGCACCAAGATTTACCCCCACTGCCGCTCCCTCACCTTCCTCAGCATCCAACGCCACTACACCGCTCCCATCCACAGCAGAGCCAGCTTGGGCCCTAGATCTTCTTCAAAAGGTCGACCAGCTGAATCGTACCGTTGAGAAAATGGCTTCTGCTCTTGAAAGAAGCATCGCTAGTCGCCCCTCTACCATCGCGATGCCCTCAACCGCTACCCTTCATGCTGAAAAGCAAATCCTGAACACCGCGCCAAAAATGGGTATCGCCGCCACCCTAGGAACAACCGTTCGCCCCCCCAACACCTTAACTAGCACCCCGAACAGCTCCACCACTCTCAGCCCACTCGCTGTGCCTGCCAATGCTGTGAAATCGCCTCTCCCCCTTCCCGCTCTCAACGTAAAACCAGCGACCCTCCCTACCCCCCAACCTGGCGCAACCCCAGCCAAACCAGGAAATCTCTTTAGTAAATTTCTGAAAAAATAAAGCATTCCTAAGATTATCTTTATCAGTGATTTAGGCTCATCCGATATTTTTTTGAGTTATAAGAAAAAAAACCGAACCCTTTTTTCGTTTCGCCAGTTTAATCCAATATGAATACAAAACTAACCTATCGTGGCGCGCTCGCCCTTGGCTTGCTCGCCTTAACCCTCATTCACCCTACTCAAAGGCTCTTGGCCGAAGCCTGCCAAGAAGAAGGCGACAAAAGCGCCAAGCTCCTCAAAAGGTTCGATGCCAACCAAAATGGTCAGCTCGATCCCGAGGAGCAAAAAGCCGCCGACGCATCCCGACAAGAGCTCTTCCAAAGACTCCACGGGAAATATGACACCGATCAGGACGGCAAACTAAGTGAATCGGAGAAAGCCGCTCGCCGCGATGCCATGGCAAACCAGAAAAAGGAAACCATCACCAAGTTTGATCAAGACGGCGATGGTCGCCTCAACCCAGAGGAGAAAAAAGCTGCCTCAGCCGCCCGCCAAGCCAAAAACGCAACAGCCCCAAACAAGAAAAGCGGAGTTTAACTAAAACAGAGTGCCGCCCGTGACCGGACACGGGCTGCACTCTTTGTTTCACTCCAACGCTTTAGTTTCACTAGCTTTGCAGAGCGCGTCAGCTGCTTGAAAAATACCTCGCCCCTTCTCGCGTCCTTCTCACTTCGCTTGCGCCAAGCCGCAACCAAGCAAATCGGTAATCGACTGCGGGTATACTTGCTACCCTTACCCGCTTGGTGAGCCCGCAATCGCATCTCCAACCGATTCGTCCAACCCGTATACAGCGACCCATCTCTACATCGCAAAACATAGACCCAAGCACTCACCCCTCCCCCCGCCACTTTCCCCTGCCCGCCTTAATTTTTGCCCGCTTTCGTTTTCCCTCGACCAACTCCCGCGTTGCACCCCAACTCCTGCGCGCTTTTCTGCTTCTCTCTTTCGACCTCTCAGCTGCTTGGGCTAGACGAATTTTTTTCTCCCGTTCAGCCAGCGCCCTCACCATTCTCTTTCGCGCCTGAATCCGATTTGCCTCGCGAAATCTCTCATCCTGCGCAACCACCCGAATCCCCGTCGGAATATGTCGCAGCACAACTCGAGTCTCCACTTTCTGAACGTTCTGACCCCCACGCCCTCCCGACCGCGAAAACTCTTCTACCAAATCCCTATCGTCCAACTTCATCTCGCCTTCAATTCTTCGGAGATCCTATTTTTTTCTCCATTTCCCACTCTCCTCCTGTACCCACTCCCCAGGATAACTTGCCTCCCGCGCACGCTCCGCAAACTCCTTCGCATACTGAGCTTCGCTTTTTCCCTCCAAAGAGGCTTTCTCCTGAAATAACTTTGCCCGAGTCCCATTTTCTTTCGTCACCACCGTCTTGGCATACTCCGCATAAGTCTCATCTTTGGGAATTTCCTTGAGAATAAGTGTTCCATCCGCACTCTCGCCAACCCGATGGTCGTTTTTCAAAACCTGCACCTGATGGGACAACATTCTTCTCTCCTCCGCCACCGAGAGAGTCTCATTCTTGCCTTTTTCTCCGTCCCCGCCCTTCTGCTCCACATCCACCTTCATATGAATATCCACCTGCAGTGGTTCGGGCGTATCCAACTGCACGGAGGCACACCCCCCCAAACAAATCCCCAAACCCAGAATGAGTCCCCATCTCATACGCCCACTCTATCCGATATCCCCCAACCCTCAATCCACAAGGCGGTGCTATGGAGAATCTCTCGTCCCACCTCCGCCTCTGCCCTAAACTATTAATGTGATCCGTCGCCATCTCCTCATCTCCTTGGGAACGCTTCTCTTCCTCTTTTTGGCTCTTCCCTCGATCCCCCTTCATCTCCTTCTCTTTGTCGCCAATCTTTCTACCTCATTTTCCTCCGCTAGCTGGATTGGCTTTGGGGAGCTTGAAGTTCGTGGCATCCAACAAGGCTCAGCTCTCCGCATCAAAGCTGTCTCGATCCGCCTCGGGCCATCTTTTCTTCGAGGACACTTTGCCAATCTCCGCATTTATGGCGCAGAGGGTTGGTTGAGCCGCTTAGAAAGCCCGGCCAACAGCGGAAAAAGCCTGCCCATTCACATCGATCACCTCCTTGTCTCAGACTCGACCCTTTATCTCGATAATCTGGGCCCCGGAATCCCCACTACCCCCCTTCGTCTTGGGGACACCACCCCTCTGCTCTTTACCGATGTTCACTTTGGATCCTCAAACAAGAGGACAACCCCCATTCTGCAAAGCGCTACGATAGAGAAATTAGTTTTCTACTCCCCCAATGATCTCCTCGCACCTGTTCTCTCCTTCCCCAAGATCGATGTTGTCTTTACCTGGGACGAACTCATCCAACACCGCATCCGCTCTCTCATCATTACCCACCCCACCATTTATTTGGGAGATGATCTCTTTGCTTTTGTCGATCGGATCCAACAAAGAAAATCCGATCCCCAACCCACCTCCGCTCCGTACAAAATCGGCAACTTCAACCTCAACGACGGCCAGTTGGCTGTTTCCATTAATGGGCAACCCGTCCTTCCCTTGCCTGTGCGATTCGCTGCAGAACAAAAGAATTTGGAACTCAGCGACTTTACCCAGCTTCAACTTTGTACCCGCTTCACGATCCCCTCTTCCGATATCAATTACCCCGCCTACGATCTTTCTGTAGCCAACCTCAGAGGAAATCTTTTCTTTAGCCTCGGCCAAGACTCGAAGGGACAACGTGCCAAAAATGTCGTTCCCACTCTTTTTGCCGATCAAATCACCTTTCG
>CAMBGW010000023.1 GCA_945866245.1 Verrucomicrobia subdivision 6 bacterium
ACCCCCAAAATGCACTCCTTATGGAAAAGCTGCCATGGAAAAACCTCCTCCCCTGCGTGATCTTCTATGCCCTCATCCTCAGCATCTCCGCCCTCCCCGCAACCCGCATTCAAAAAATCGATAACTTCATTCGCCTACCCGACGACAAAGTCATGCACCTCGCCGTCTACACCGCCTTCGGCTTCCTTCTCGCCGCCCTGCCCTATCCCCCCGTTGCCCTCGGAATGACAGGCTCTCTCCTCGGAGCCCTTGATGAGCAGAGCCAACGCCTCTCCCCAGGCCGCGACGTCTCCGTTCGCGACTGGTTTGCCGATATCCTCGGCATCTCTCTCGGGCTCATCCTTCGCCGACGCTTCCGGTGAGCTCCACTCCCGCCCAAAATTACGCGCGCCTCCTGCAAGAGGTTCGTCGCCACGACCACCTCTACTATGTGCAAGCTCAACCTGAAATTTCCGACACCGCCTACGACCGCCTCTACCGCGAACTTCTCGATCTCGAAACCACCCATCCCAAACTCGCGGATGAAAATTCCCCCACCCGAAAAGTCGGTGGCGCACCCCTCGACTCCTTCCGCACCGTCGCCCACGCCGTGCGAATGCAAAGCCTCAACAACACCTACAGCGAGCAGGAGCTCAGCGACTTTCTCGATCGCGTGGAAAAGAATCTCCACGGCCAAGAATCCGAATTTGTCATCGAACCTAAAATCGATGGTGTCGCCGTCAGCCTGCGTTACGAAAACGGCCGCCTGACTCAAGGCCTCACCCGCGGGGATGGGGAACGCGGGGATGATATTACCGAAAATCTGAAAACCATCCGCACGCTTCCTCTCTCCGTCCCCAAACTGCCTGCAAAAATCGAATTTCGTGGGGAAGTTTACCTACCCGAAGCCGCCTTTGCTGCCCTCAACCAATCCCGCCAGAAAAAAGGAGAGGCTCTTTTTGCCAACCCGCGAAATGCAGCTGCTGGAACTTGTAAACTCCTCGACTCTCGCGAAGTCTCCAAACGTCCCTTGGCTATCGTTCTCTACGGCTTGGGAGAAGTCGCCGGCCCAACTTTAAAAACTCAGCTCGAACTGCATCGCCAAATTCTCGCTTGGGGACTGCCGGGCCACGAATGGTTTCGCCACGTCCGCACCCCCGCCGAAGTCCTTCATGCCGTCCGCGAGCTGGATCAAGCCCGCACCCAATTTCCCTTCGCCACCGATGGTGCGGTCATCAAGGTCAACCGCCTCGATCAGCAGAAGATTTTGGGGCAAACCGATAAAGCTCCCCGCTGGGCCATCGCTTACAAGTACGCCCCAGAGCAGTCGGAAACCCGCCTCCTCAACGTGACCTTTCAAGTGGGCCGAACCGGCGTCATCACCCCCGTCGCAGAGCTTGAACCTGTTCTCCTTAGCGGTTCCACCGTGGCTCGAGCCACTCTTCATAATTTCGAAGAGATCGCCCGCAAAGACATCCGCGTCGGCGACCTCGTGCGTGTGGAAAAAGCGGGGGAAGTCATTCCCGCCGTCATCTCCGTTAACCTCGCCCAACGCCCCCCTCAGTCCAAACCGATCCGTCCCCCAAAAACCTGCCCCGTTTGCCAAGGTCCGCTCGAAAAAGAGGATGTCTTCCTGCGCTGCACTTCGCGCGACTGTATCGGCCAATTGAAACGCCGCCTGCAACACTTCGCTCACCGCGGCGCCATGGATATCGAGGGCCTGGGCGAAGTGATGGCGACTCAGCTGGTGGATGCCGGCCTCATTCAGCACCTCGATCACATTTACGATTTGACCGAAGAAAAATTAACCGCCCTCGAGCGCATGGGGGAAAAATCCGCCACCAATCTTCTCGCTGGAATCGATGCCAGCCGACGCCGCCCACTTTGGCGACTCATCTTCGGCCTTGGAATTCCCCAAGTAGGTGCGGTTCTCTCCGAAACTCTCGCCCGCCACTTCCGCTCGCTCGACCGCCTTTCCCGCGCTTCTCTTGCCGATCTCACGCAGGCCAATGACGTTGGCCCGAAAGTGGCCGAGGAGATTGTTGCCTTTTTTCATGAAGCCTCCACTCGCCGCTTGTTGACCTCTTTACAAAAAGCGGGCCTGAACTTTTCTGCCCTCCCCGAAGAGCTCGAAGAGCGTGGAGGCATCTTCTCCGGCAAAAAGTTTGTCATTACCGGCACTCTCTCCCTTCCCCGTGAAGATTGGATTCGTCAGATTCAGTCCCTTGGCGGTTCGGTCGTAGGCTCGGTCAGCGCCAAGACCGACTTCGTCTTAGCGGGGGAGGAAGCTGGCTCGAAGCTGGAAAAGGCCCGCGCTTTAGGGGTCCGAGTTATTTCTGAAAAAGAGTTCGAAAAGCTTGTCGGGTAGATTTTAAAAGAGCGATAATCGTCTTGTGCGACGAACTATCCCCTCTCCCCTAATTCTTTCTATCTGGCTGGCTCTTCTTTCCTCCCTCAGCGCGCAGACCGGAAACCCGGCCGTAGCCGAGGACGCGGAAATGGAGCGCCGCAAAATCCTGAAAGCGGCTGATCAGGTGGATCGCGTCGACCAACAAGTGGATCAAATCCAGTCCCGCGTCACCGCCTTGGAACAGCTCCTCGCCGATCTGCGCCAGCAATCCCAATCTCTCAAGGAAAGCCTCGCCAACGCCGCCGCAAAATCCTCTCAAGAACGCACCGCACTTCTTGAAGAAGTTTCAAAGATGTTGGCGGAAAGAAAAGAGCGTGAAAAAGCAAAGGCCACCGATAAGGCTGCGGCGGTGACCAAGCCGGTGGAGAAGGAAGGGTACGAACACATCGTGGCTAAAGGAGATACCCTTAGCTCAATCGCCCAAGCGTATAATTCCGAATATCAGCTAAAACTAACCTCCGAGACAATTCGCCAAGCAAACCAGCTGGCCAAGAACGCTCCGCTCAAGGTCGGTCAGAAACTGATCGTTCCATCCAAGTAAACAGGATGAGCCCGATCGCCTCCCTCTACCGACTCCAAAAAGTACAGACGGGTAGAGTTTTAGGGCCGATGGACCTGGATCATCTCAAAGCGCTCGCAAATCAATCTCTCATTGCCCCCGAGGATCTGATCCAAATCGATGAAGGCCCCTGGACAAAAGCGCCGGAGGTAGCCGGACTGGAGATGCTCTGGTGGGTTGAACCCCTCGATGGCCCACGCTACGGCCCGACCACCGCAGGCACTGTGGCCGAGTTTCTGCAAAGCGGTCAACTCGGCGGCTCCGAGCTCGTCAGCCATGTCCGCAGCAAGGAAACCTATACCGTAAATGAGTTTATCGAAGAGATGCGCCGCCGGCGCGCCGCTCGCTTGAAAAGCAGAACAATCAAACTTGAGGAAGCTCCAGAAAACACCGCGCCTTTCGCCAATAGCCCTGCCTTCGACTCTGCCCTGCGCCTCCGCATCAAACAGCTAGAGACCGATCTGGCAAAAGCCCGCGAACAGCTCGACGTCCAAGCCCATGAGCTCGCTCGCCTTCGCGCCTCTCTCTCCTAGCTCACCCCTCCCTTCCGCTTGACCCAGTAGCGCCCTCGTCGCTACTTTTTGATGTTCAACATCTTCTTTTTTTATGCGCCATACCATCTCTGTCGTAGTCCAAAATCGCTTCGGGGTCCTCACCCGAATCGCAGGCCTTTTCAGCGGGCGCGGATTTAATATCGATACTCTCAACGTCGGCCCCACCCAAAACGACAAAATCTCTCGCATGACCCTCGTGGTCGTGGGCAATGACCAGGTTCTCGAACAGGTGGTCAAACAGCTCAATAAACTGGTCGACGTTCTTGAAGTCCACGACTTCAAAGACGGGGATGTCATCGATCGGGAACTGATCCTTTTGCGCGTGAAGGCCACCTCCTCCACTCGGCCCGAGGTTATGCAAATCTGCGACATCTTCCGCGCCAAAATTGTCGACGTCCAATCTTCGAGCCTCTCGATTGAGGTCACGGGGGACGAAAGCAAAATCGACAAGTTTCTTCAACTCATGAAACCCTTCGGCATTTTAGAATTAAGCCGAACAGGCCGAATCGCCCTGCCCCGCCGCTGAACTTACCCCGCAGCAAACCCTAACTGGAGATACAACTATGCCCGCCCGCATCTACACCGACAAAGACGCTACCCTCACCCCCTTGAAACGCCGCCGTGTGGCCGTCATCGGCTTCGGCTCCCAAGGCCACGCCCATGCCCTCAACTTGAAAAATAGCGGGGTCAAAGTCACCATCGGCCTCTACAAAGGCAGCAAATCGATTGCCGTTGCTAAGAAGCACGGCTTCAAAGTTCTCCCCACGGCTGAAGCCGTGCGCTCCGCCGATGTCATCTTTGTTGCCGTTCCCGATCTCAAGATTCCCTCTGTCTATGAAAAGGATATCGCCCCCAATCTACGCAAAGGCCAATGCTTGCTCTTTAGTCACGGCTTCGCCATCCACTACAAAACCGTTCGCCCTCCCAAAGGAGTCGATGTCATCCTTGTTGCCCCCAAAGGGCCGGGTCATATCGTGCGCCGCCAATACCTCGAAGGCCGCGGCGTTCCCGCCCTCTTCGCCGTGCAGCAAAATCCCTCGGGCCAAGCCCGTTCCATTGCCATGGCCTGGGCTCGTGGCATCGGTGCCACCCGCGCTGGCTTGCTCCAAACCACTTTCAAGGAAGAAACCGAAACCGATCTATTCGGTGAACAGGCGGTTCTTTGCGGAGGCACCTCCGCCCTCATCCAAGCCGGATTCGAAGTTCTTCTGAAAGCAGGATATCAACCGGAAGTCGCCTACTTTGAGGTTCTCCATGAATTGAAGCTGATCGTGGATCTGATCAACGAGTCGGGAATCGCTGGCATGCGCTTCTCCATCTCCGAAACCGCAAAATATGGTGACGTTACCCGTGGCCCTCGCGTCGTTGATGCCCGAACCAAAAAATCGATGGAGGCGGTCTTGAAAGAAATTCGTAACGGCAAGTTTGCCCGGGAATGGATCCGGGAAAGTCGCACCGGAATGAAGCGATACCACTCCCTCCTCAAAAAAGGCGAAAAACACTCCATTGAGAAAACAGGTGCCCGACTCCGTGGCCTCATGCCCTGGATCCGCCGCCGCAATCTCAAGGGAGCCCAAGCCGCCTACTAACAAAAAGTCGGTTGGTGGGCCATAGACCGAGGCCAAGTCCTCCCATCCTTGGGATAGGCCGTAAGCCTCTTCACGCACTTTCATATGCAGACGGCTTAAAAGGGGTCCCTCCCCCAAGCTTTTCTGGGGATGCAAAATACCCTGATTTCAGATAGAATTCCTCTATGTCCAGCGACCGCATTTTAATTTTCGATACAACCCTCCGCGATGGAGAGCAGTGCCCAGGTGCGGCCATGACCCAGCCCCAAAAACTGGCCGTCGCTCGACAACTCGCCCGCTTAGGGGTCGATATCATCGAGGCAGGCTTTCCCATCGCCAGTCGGGGTGACTTCGAATCGGTTCGAGAAATCGCCCAGACCGTTCGCGGCCCTGTCATCTGTGGCCTCGCCCGCTGCGTTCGTGCAGACATCGATGCCGCGGGTGCCGCCGTCAAGCCCGCTGGAAAAAAAGGTCGCATTCACGTTTTCTTGGGCACGAGTAAAATTCATCGGGAGTTTAAACTAGGCAAAGCCAGGAAAGAAATTTTGCGCCTGGCCATCGATGGGGTTCGCCGGGCCAAAAAGTTCACCCCCAATGTCGAGTTCTCCCCCGAAGATGCCTCCCGTACCGAGATCGACTTTCTCATCGAAGTGGTGGAAGCCGCCATCCAAGCAGGAGCCAACACCATCAATCTTCCCGACACAACCGGCTACGCCACCCCAGAGGAGTACGGCCGCATGTTCTCCGATGTCTTAACTTTGGCCCACGGCGCCTCCGATGTCGTTCTCAGCACCCACTGCCACAATGATCTGGGTCTGGCGGTGGCCAACTCCCTCGCCGCCGTCCACGCGGGCGCCCGTCAGGTGGAGTGCACCCTCAACGGAATTGGGGAGCGCGCAGGCAATGCCGCCTTGGAAGAGGTCGTTATGGCCCTGCGAACTCGGGCGGACTGCTATCCTAACGTCACCACCGGAATTCACAGCCGCGAACTGGTCCGAACCTCCCGCCTCGTCTCAGGTGCTTGCGGTTTCCCCATCCCCAGAAATAAAGCGATCGTCGGTCTCAACGCCTTTGCCCATAGCTCGGGGATTCATCAAGACGGAATTCTCAAAAAACGGGAAACCTATGAAATCATCAACCCGCAAATCGTGGGCTGGGGCAAAACCGAACTCCCGCTGACCAAACACAGCGGCCGTGCCGCCATCGCTTCCCGCTTGAAGCATCTGGGCTACACCCTCCTTCCCGCCGAACTCAATGCCATCTGTGCGCGCTGCAAAGAGATCGGAGATCGAAAAAAATTTATCTATGACGACGACCTCGTGTCGCTCGTCGGTGCTCACATCCAAAATCCCCGCGAAACCTACTCTCTCTTTAGCCTCCACGTGCATATGGGCACGGGCGAAAAACCGGTCGCAGAAATTGCCCTCCGCTGCTCCAAGCAGAATCACTTCGCCATCGGCACAGGAGATGGGGCAGTCGATGCGGTCATGAAAACAATCGATCAAATTACCGGACTCCAAGGCCACCTCACCGAATATCAGGTCCGTGCCGTTACCGAAGGGAAAGATGCGGTGGGTGAAGTCAGCCTGGGCGTCCGCTTTCAGGCGAAGAGTGAACCAGTGGCTGGCCGCTCGGCCGCCACCGACGTGATTGAATCCAGTGCCCGCGCCTACCTATCCGCCGTAAACCGCTGGTTGGCCGAAAGCGGCCGGGCCTCCCTCAAGAAGACCCGACGCGCTCTCGCCAATCCTTAAACCTTTTGCTTAGTCGTAACTAGGGTTCCGAGGCCCGCGATCGTAGTCGAACTCCGAGCCCCTTTCTGAACGCTCGTCCCGCGGAGGACGATCCTGACGCCCCCCACCTCCGAACCGCTCCCCAGTGGATTTCGCCCCATTGACGATCAGCAACCGCCCCATGAAATCTGTGTCATGAAGTTTTTTTGCGACCTCTTGTGCGCCTTCCAAGGTTTGCATTTCAGCAAAGGCAAACCCCTTCGAATTTCCACCGCCCTCTCTGACCACTTCCACATTTTTGACCGCAGCAATTTTGCTCAGATGGTCAAATACGTCGCTCTCCGAAGCATCATAGGAAAGATTTCCCACATACAAACGGGGGGTCAGAACCTCCATCGGCGGAGCCGTGCGATTCCGAGGAACCCGCGGGGCCGATGTTCTGCCATTACTATGGCGCTGTTGGCTCGGGGCAGAAGCGGACGACCCGCCTCCCATCCCAAACAGTTTCTTAATGAAACCCCAGAAACCACCTGTACTCGGGCGGCTATCGCGGCGGGGTCCACCCCGTCCTCCGCCGAAGCGGTGATGGCGGCGGTTGCGTCGTTCATGGGGTCCGCCTCCGGGGCGGGATCCGTATCGTGCGTCGTGACTCATAGGTTGATGTGCGGCGGGAAGATAGTGTCCGAGCGGACCAACCGAGCGCTCAGCGCTCGATCGACGAAGGATGGGTCGTGCCTCGATGGCTTACCACAATCACTTCCGTGAGGTTCTTATCGTTCTCTTTAGGTCTGCGAGGGTGGAGCGTCACCTTGGATCCGAAATTAGATCTGGGTCGATCACGGAAACCGGATCAGGACGCCCCTCATTCGACTCCCCGCCGAACTCCTTTCAAGAAATACAACCTACACGGAAATCATCTTGCCTGCAAGCAAGTATAAGTAGCTGATAGGGAATGTTTTAGGCCTGCTGGGGATCAGAGGATGGGGCTGTAAGCATCGGCGCCGACCCCACGTTGCCCCCGCTCAAGTAAAATCCTGCCCCCGCCTGCTGCGGCAACAGCATCATCGCCAACGCCTCTTTCCAGGTCCCATCCACCCAATACGGATTGCCTAGAAAGTCCCCTGTCTGCCCAAACTCTCCATAAAACCAAGTGTAGTTATCTAATCCCTCTGCAAAACCGCCCGTCTGCGCCACGACTAAAGTTTTCTTACCCTCCGTTCCATCCTCCGCCTGACAAATCAACTCCCCCCCATCTTGCAACGTCCACCTCACATCCCAATACGTCGTATCCCCCTCCGTCCATGTTGATCCGTGCGCCCGCACCATCTGGCTTAAAGCCCGGGCAAAACGATTCCAATCATCCACCGCCCACTCGCTCGGTTGCAAAATCTGCTGCACCCGCTGCAAGCGAGTCCGCCACTCTTGCGTGATCCGACGTAATTCAACGCGACTAATCATTTCCTTCAGCGCCTTCGCTCGCCCGAATCCCCCTCTAAAATCGAAAGCCGGCGCCGAACTGTATCCACATCCTTCTCCTGCCGGTTCAACTGTGACTTGGCCTGCTCCAACAACGAGAGCTGCTTCGCCAACTGCGCCCCCGCCGACTCCAACCCACTCGTCAGCTCCGCATTCCGTGCCTGCAAAGAGGCAATCTCCTTGTTCAACCTCTGCTCCATCTGGTCCACCGTCACGCTCTGCCTCTGAATCTGCTTCCACAAAACAAAGCCCCCAAACCCTGCCAATCCGGCACAACCCCCAATGATCAGAAGCAGAACCAAGCCCACCCCGCTCAATATCGAAGCTACTGCCCTCTGCTCCTTACGCTGCCGATCTACACTTTTTTTAACATTGAGTGCCGTAGGATTCATTGGATTCATATTCGATTCCTCCTCATGGGGAGAAGAAGCTGGAGGAACATAGCCCGCGGGCCTCGGCGGCCCCTTGATCACCATCACCTCAGGATCTGATTCCGCTGCCGCACTGCTTGGCGATGAGCCAAACGGCAGCTCCGGTTCAGGCGTAGATGCGGGTGGGCTGAATGTTTCCTTCATTCTTCTCTGCCCTTCGGATTTGAGCGTCTGGCAGACGCTTGGCGAGCGATTCTTTCCCCACCCCCTCTACCCTTGTCGCGGGGCCGCCCCCGCTTTTCGCTTCTCCTCCTCTTGACCAACCAAACCGTGACCCCTCCCAATTAAACTCTGCGCATTCAACTGCACCGCCTCATCCGGCCGATGCCACATCGCCTCCAATACCCGACACACCGCCTCATCCTCCCCTCCCACATAATCCATCGCCACTCGCCGAAAATCCTCCCCCGTCTTGATCGGATACAAACCCGGACACTCCTTAGCCCTCATCTCCAGCTTCAAGAGGAGCTCCTTCTGCCGATCCGACGGTTCGTAACTAACCTTCATCCGCCGATCTTCCCCGCTCCCCCCGCCTTGTCCAGAGGCCTCCGCATTTCCCCAGCTTTTTCACGTCAATTTTTCCTCTTATCCGCAAGCTTTTTTCTCTCACCGATTTGCCACCCCCCTCACCCTTAGGCATTCTCAACCCATGCACATTTCGTGGCGCTCTGTCTGGGCTGGCAGCCTCTTTGGCCTTCTCACCGCCCTTGGCCCCTGGTTCCAAGGAATCTCTTTTCAAGCCGCCGCACTTTTTTCTGCCGGCCTCCTTCTCACCTACACCTCCATCGGCTTTCTCGTCGCTGTCCTGCCCACCTTCCAACCAAAATTTCTCTCCGGTGCGCTCTGGGGAGCTCTTTACAGCCTCCCGGGAGCAATTTTTACCGCCGTCCCCTACCCTCTCACCGCCGATGCGCCCGCCTACTACCGCGAATTCGTCGGCGGCGGCATTCGCGCCACCCTCCTCACTCTCATCTTTGGCGCACTGGCAGGTGGCCTTGCGGGCCTCATTCGTCGTCCGCAGACATGAGCTTCTTTTCGATTGTCTCCCGCATAAACCATCTTCTCTACCGGCGCGACCTCGCCCGACTTGCTCCTCAAGATCACTCCCTAGCACGCCTCTGGATGATCCAATTCATGAAATCCAACCATCCCGACTGGGACGAAAAGAAAATCAACCAAGAGTACGAAAGCCTTCTCCACTGTCGCCCCATGGCCATCGACGAATGGGTGCGCCGCCATCAAGGATGAAACTTTTCCCCCTCATCCTTCTCCTTTCCTCGCTCACCCTTACTTACTCCGCTCCATCCTCCTCTCCCCAGCCGGTTGCTTTTCGCGTCGGCCCCTTTCGCTTCGATCGACCCCCCTCCTGGCGCTGGGCACCCCCCTCAGGCACTTTTCGTGCCGCCCAACTTGAAAAAAAATTACCTGACGGAACTCTCCTCACGCTGACCTTCTCCCGATTCTCCGCCGGAGAGGGCGGCTCCGTTCAGGCCAACCTCGACCGCTGGAGTGCCCAGTTCACTTCCCCACCCAACTCCCAGCCCGAAACAAAAAAAGGCCCCGAAGGATCCCTGACCCTCATTCGCTATGAAGGCACCCTGAGAGGAGGCACCCCCGGTGGCCCCACCCAAAATCTTTCCCAAGCCCTACTCCTCGGCGCCATTCTTGAGGCCCCAGGAGAGCTCATCATCATGAAGTTGGCCGGCCCCGCCCGCGCCATCGCCACCGCGGAAAAAGATTTCGCCCAGCTCGCCTCCGCCGCCGTCGGTCTTACTCCTTGATCGATCTCGCCTCGAGCGCGTCCGACCCACTCTTCGAGAGACGACGATAGAAACAGCTTTTCTCACCCGTGTGACAAGCCGACCCTCCCGCCGGCAAACGAACGCGCAAAAGCAAACAATCCTGATCACAATCCACAAAAATCTCCTCCACCGCTAAGAAATTTCCCGAACTCTCACCCTTCACCCAAAGTTTTTTCCGGGACCGACTATAAAAGGTGGCTCGCCCACTGGCTCTTGTTGCCTTCAGCGACTCCTGATTCATATGAGCCGTCATCAAAACTTCCCCACTGTCCGCATCCACCATCACTGCCGTGATCAGACCCTGAGCATCAAACTTGGGAGTGAAATTCCCCTGCCCGCTTGAGGAGGCGGGGGATCGGCCTTTCAATCGGACTCTCCGAAACTATTTTTTCGCTGGTGCCGGCGCCGTCGGAGGCACGGGAGGCGCGGAGACGGGAGGAGTTGTCGCCGTCACCGGAGCCGGTGCGGCAGGAGCCGGCAGCAAAATTTTCACCGCTGCTTCTTTTCTCAAATCTTCCAGAAGCAGACGGGTCGCCTCTCCCTGCTTTAAGCGCTTCAGATGGGACATGATTTCATTCTTCACATCTTCCAACTTCAAGTTCTTCGCCGCCTCCTTCGCCTTCACTTTGAGGAAATGAAAACCAAAGGGTGTCTCAAATACCGCGCTCGTTTTTCCCGGCGCAGTCGAGAAGGCCACCTTCTCAAAATTGGGGGTCATCTGACCTTTGCTAAAGGGAGGAAGCTCACCGCCCCTCGCTTTGCTACCCGGATCATCCGAAACTTCCTGAGCAACTTTTTCAAAAGCTTCCCCTTTGTTGACGCGGGCCAAGGCTGCTTCGGCCACCTTCTTTTTCTCGGCCTTTGTCGCCGCATCCGCCGAGGCATCTACTTTGACCAAAATATGCTGGGCCTGGACCGTCTCGTTCCGCTGCCACAACTTCGGATTTTCTGAATAAAACTTTTGCACATCCTCATCCGACGGCGCCTTCAGGCTGGGCTCCACCCGCATCCGCATCAAATGATCCACCTCCAGCTTCTGCTCAATTTCTTT
>CAMBGW010000024.1 GCA_945866245.1 Verrucomicrobia subdivision 6 bacterium
TAGCCGGAGATCAGGCCGTAGGTGACTCCGACGAGAAGAGAGACGGTGGCACCGACGAGGCCAACGAGAAGGGAGATGCGTCCCCCATAGAGAAGGCGGGTCAGAAGGTCCCGGCCATGAAGATCGGTTCCCAGCCAGTGAGAGAAGCTGGGGGGTGCTAATCGGGCGGCGGAGACCTCGGAGAGTGAGTAGGGGCTGAGCCAAGGACCGAGGATTGAGGCGAGCACGATGAGAGTGAGGGAAAGGAGGATGAGGCGCATTTTCATGATTGAAGGCGGATCCTGGGATCGAGAATTGCGGTCAACCAATCGGCGATGAGATTAAAGAAAAGAAGAAGAAGGCAGTAGATGAGAACGACTCCGGAAACGAGAAATACATCTCGATTCATGACCCCACTGACAAAAAACTGGCCAATTCCTGGAATGGCAAAAACTTCTTCGATGACCAAGCTGCCGGTGAGAATGCTGGCGGCAAGCGGGCCGGCATAAGCGACGAGGGGGAGAACAGCAGGGCGGAGTGCGTGGAGAAGGATGAGTGTCTTTTCGGAGACTCCTTTGGCACGGCCGGTACGGATGAAGTCGGCCCCGATCGTTTCTAAGAGACCGGATCGGGTTAATCGGGCGCAGACGCCGACAAAGGGAAGGGCAAGGCAGATGGAAGGCAGGACAAGTTGGAGAGGAGTTCCCCACCCTGCTGGGGGAAGAAGGGGTAGAGCAAAGGAGAAGCCAAGGACGGCAACGGGGGCGAGGACGAATGTGGGTATGGAAAGAGTGAGAAGGGCAAAGCCGTTGAGCCATTTGTCGGCCGTCTTGCCATTTCTGGCTGCAGCCCAAGCTCCCAGTGGGACCCCCAATCCAAGGGCCAGCAAAAATGCGATGGAGCCGAGAAGAAGAGAGCGGGGGAGGGATTGGCTAATAATTTCGAGAACGGTACGGCCGCGAAATTTTAGGGAGTCACCCAAGTCGCCCCGGAGGACGTTGCCTAGGTAGCGCAAAGATTGCTCGGGCAGGGAGCCGGAGAGGCCGTATTTGGATTCGAGCATTTGCTGAGTGGCAGGATCGAGGGCTCGTTCGGAGGAAAAGGGTGAGCCGGGGGCGAGTCGGACGAGGAGAAAGCAGACCACGATGACGAGAAGGGCAACCGGGATGGAGGAAAGGAGGCGGCGAAGGAGGAAAGAGATCATCAGATTTATCTAGGGCTGATTTCGGAAAAGGGGTGTTCATCGAGAAGATTGGGGTAGAGACCGGCCCACCGATTCGGGTCGAACATCAGGCAGCCGACGAAGTGATAAAGAGGAATGATGGGGAAGGCTTGGGTGACGAGGATTGTTTCCGCTTCAGCAAGAAGTTTCAGGCGGCGGGCTGCATTCGGCTCAGCCAGAGCGCGGTTGAGGAGAGAGTCGTAGGTGGGATCGGACCAGCCGGTCCGGTTGTTGCCTCGGCCGGTGACAAAGCAGTCGAGGAAGGTGTTGGGATCATCGTAATCACCGACCCAACTGGAGCGGGCGATATCGAAATCCAGTTCATCGAGTGAGCGGAGGTAGGTAGCCCATTCCTGATTTCGAAGTTCGACCTCGACCCCAAGGACCTGTTTCCACTGTGCCTGAATCTCCACGGCGATCTGCTCATTGAGTTCCGATTTATTGTAGAGAAGGGAGACGCGGGGGAATCCTTTCCCCTGCGGAAAACCGGCGAGTTTTAGGAGTCCTTGGGCGGTGGTGGGGTCGTAAGGAAGACCTTCGGGGGGATTATAGTCGGCGATACCGCGTGGGGTAAGGGCTTGAGCGACCGGTTCATTCCCGCGAGTGATTTTCTCGATGATCGACTCCTTATCGATGGCCAAGGCGAAGGCACGGCGCACGCGGACATCTTGAAAGGGGGGACGGGTGACGTTGAAGCGATAAAAGTAGGTGGCAAGAAGTGGGCCGGGGTGAAAGTCGGAGCGTCCGCGAAGTTGGGGCAGCATGAGGGAGGGAACGAGACCTTTATCGAGAAGGAGGTCGGCCTGACCGGTGGAGTAGAGATTGAAGGCGGTACTCGCGCGAGTGACCGCGAGGGCATCGATTCGCTGGAGTTGGGCACGTTTAGGTGAGTGATACGAGGGATTTTTTTCTAAAGAGACGCGGTCGTTAATTTTCCAATCGAGGAGTCGGTAGGGGCCGTTGCCGACCCATGAGTTGGGTTGGGTCCAGCGATCCCCATACTTTTCCACGGTAGCTTGGTGAACGGGAAGGTAGGTGGTGAAGGATGTGAGGGAGGGAAAGTAGGGAAGCGGGTGAGTGAGGCGGACGCGGAGAGTTTGCAGGTCGGGGGTTTCGAGGCCTACGGAGTCGGCGGGTAGCTTGCCTTGATGAAATGCTTCTGCGTTCTGAATGCCGAAAAGAATTTCCGCATAGGGGGAGGCGGTGCTGGGTTGGAGGGCGCGCAGCCAGCTGAAGCGGTAGTCGTGGGAGGTAACGGGCTCTCCATTGGACCAGCGAAGATCGGGGCGAAGATGGAAAGTGTAGATTTTTCCGTCGGGAGAAATCTCCCACTTCTCTGCGGCGGCGGGAACCGATTTTCCGCGGGCATCTCTGCGGGTGAGGCCTTCGTAAAGAGCACTACAGATACGGCCCTCCAGTTGGCCGGAGACGAGAGCAGGATCGAGCGTCTGAGGTTCGGCCCCGTTACAGATTACAAGATCGGCGCGCGGGCGGGATTGGCAGGAAGTGAGGAGTGAAGTGGCGAGGAGGAGGCCGGTCAGGCCGGGGATGCCCCGGCGAAAGGTCATCAGGGTTGGGCGGGAGCCGGTGCGGTTTCCGCCTGTTTCGATGCAGGTTGGGGATTCGAAGATGGGGTAGGGGCAAGAGCACCATTGGTCAGGGTGACAGAGTTGGTGATCGTTTTGGCGGGAGTTGAAATCGGGGCGACCGGTTTCGACAGTTCGTCCTTCAAACTACTGCTATCGGCTTGGCGGTGGCTGTAGAGAACACCTAAGACAAGAGTTAGAGCCATAAAAATTCCACCGAGCCAGATTGTGCCTTTGGTGAGGACATCGGAGGTTTGGGCGCCAAAGATCGAGTCGGTAAAGTTGCCTCCAAAAGCGGCGCCGAGACCCTCCGAGCGCGGTTTTTGCATGAGGACAAGGAGGGTGAGCAGGATACAAACCAAGAGGTTGATCCCGAGCAGGATATAGATGGCTAAGTTAATCATTTACGTTGGGCCGAGCGGGTCGGGTAGCTTCAATAATATCGAAAAATGCTCGCGCGTCGAGACTTGCTCCGCCGACGAGGGCACCATCGATATCGGGTTCAGCCATAAGGTCGACGGCATTCTCTGGCTTGACGCTCCCGCCATAAATGATGCGAATGGAGGCCCCCGGATCACCGAACATTTTTACGAGGAGTTTACGGATTTGCCGATGAACCTGATTCGCTTGGGTGGGGGTGGCAACTTTACCGGTTCCGATGGCCCAGACAGGTTCATAGGCGACAACAAGCTCTTCAATCTGATCCACTGGAAAACCGGCAAGGGAGGTGTGGATTTGGGTATCGATGATGGCGGTGGTTTCACCTGCCTCTCTTTGCGTTAGGGTTTCTCCCACACAAACAATCGGGCGGAGGTGGTAGCTTATTGCGGCGATTGCTTTGGCGGCGACTTTCTCGTTGGTCTCATTGTCGTACTGGCGCCGTTCGGAGTGGCCGAGAATCACGTAGCGGACTCCGAACTCGCGAAGCATCGGTCCGGAGATTTCGCCGGTAAATGCCCCCTCTTTGGATGAGTGCATGGTTTGGGCTCCGAGCGCGAGGATGCTGTGGCGACCAAGAGTTTCGTGGGCTGCAGCCAAAGAGGTGAAGGGAGGGCAAACGACGAGATCGATGTTGGCGACGCGGTCGACTCGTTTGACAATATCCTCGATCAAAACCTTGGTGTCGGATGCGGTGCGATGCATTTTCCAATTACCCGCAACGAGGGGGCGCCGGGGGTTTATTCTTTTCGTCTTGCTCATGGCTGATCCTGAAGGGCGGCCACCCCGGGAAGAACTTTTCCTTCGAGAAACTCTAGAGAGGCGCCGCCGCCGGTGGAGATAAAGGTGACCTGATTTCCCACGCCGGCCTGTTTTATGGCGGTGACGGAATCGCCGCCCCCGATGATGGAGACGGCGGAGCGGTTGGCGGCGACGGCCTTGGCGATGGTGAAAGTGCCCTCGGCGCAGGCTGTAATCTCAAAAACTCCCATGGGTCCATTCCAGAGGATGGTGGAGGCTGAGGCGATCTCCTTTGCATAGGTCTGACGGGCTTGTGGGCCAATATCGACTCCCTCCCACCCATCGGGAATGTCTTCGCCAGGTTGCGTGAATTTTCCTGGGGAGACTTGCCTGGCTGCAAAATCGAGTTTTTCCACCATGAAAGTATCTTCGGGGAGGAGCAATTTTACCCCTCGCTTCTCTGCCTCTGCGAGAATCTCTTTTGCGAGATCGACTTTATCGGGTTCACAGAGGGATTTTCCGATTTTGCGACCTTGGGCTAGTCGGAAGGTGTAGCTCATGCCACCTCCAATGAGGATGGTGTTGGCTTTTTGGAGAAGGGCACGGAGGACGCCGATTTTATCCCCTACCTTGGCTCCACCGAGGATGACGAGGAATGGTCTCTTGGGATTCGACAGTTCGGTTCCGAGATAACGCAGCTCTTTATCCATGAGGAGGCCGGCGACAGCTTGGGAGGCGAGGCGGGCGCATCCCTCGGTGGAGGCGTGGGCCCGGTGAGCGGATCCGAAGGCATCGTTGACATAGATTTTGGCTGTACCGAGAAGTTTTTTAGCGAAAACGGGATCATTCTTTTCCTCCTCGGCGTGGAAGCGAACATTTTCGAGTAAAAGGACTTCACCTGGCTTGAGAGAAGCCCTTGCCCGGTCGGCAATGGGGCCGATGCAGTCGCTGGCGAAGTGGACGGGACGCTTGAGAAGTTTGGACAGATGGGCGGCAATGGGGCGAAGAGAGTATTTTTCAACAGGCTTTCCTTTGGGGCGGCCTAGATGACTGGCAAGAACGAGTGAGGCTCCTTTCTCAAGAAGGAGATTGAGAGTGGGAAGAGTTTCTTGAATCCGGGTGTCATCTGAAACCTTGGGGCCGTCGGGGGAAGGTTCGAAGGGGACATTGAAGTCGACCCGAAGAAAAACCTGTTGGCCTTTGGGTTGAAGGCTTTGAACGGTAAGTTTTGACACGACGAATCAGCCAGCAATATGGCGAAGGAGATCGACGCAGCGGTTACTGTAGCCCCACTCGTTGTCGTACCAGCTGACCAGCTTGAAAAATCTTTTATTGAGGCCGATTCCGGAGCTGGCATCAAAAATACTGGAGGCTTGGCTGTGAATGAAGTCGGAGGAGACAACTTCGTCCGTGGTGTATTCCAGGATGCCTTTGAGATAAGTTTCCGAGGCCTTCTTCATGGCTTGGCAAATTTCCTCGTAAGAGGTGTCTTTGGTCGTGCGAACGGTGAGGTCGACCACGCTGACCGTCGGGGTGGGAACGCGGAAGGACATGCCGGTCAGTTTTCCTTGGACTTCGGGGCAGACGAGGCCGACCGCTTTGGCGGCACCGGTGGTTGAGGGGATGATGTTAATGGCGGCGGAGCGGCCGCCTTTCCAATCTTTGCGGGAAGGGCCGTCGACTGTTTTTTGGGTGGCGGTGTAGCTGTGGACGGTAGTCATGAGACCTTCCTCAACCCCGAACCCTTCTTTGAGGAGAACGTGGACGAGTGGGGCGAGACAGTTAGTGGTACAGGAGGCGTTGGAGATGATGTGATGTTTGGCGTTGTCGTACTTGGTGTGGTTCACGCCCATGACGACAGTGATGTCTTCGCCCTTCGCGGGAGCGGAGATAATGACCTTTTTACATCCTGCGGTGATGTGGCCTTTTGCTTTGTCCGCTTCGGTAAAGAGACCGGTGGACTCGATGACATAATCGATGCCTAGATCTTTCCAAGGGAGAGCGGTGGGGCCTTCCTTAACGGCTAGGCACTTAATTTTATGGCCGTCGACCACGAGGACGTCGTCCTCAGCGACAGAGGGAGAGGATTTGGCGCTGGCCACATCGAGGTGAAAGCGACCTTGCGTCGAGTCGTATTTCACGAGGTAGGCGAGGTTGTCTGCGGGAACGAGATCGTTGATGGCAACGACATCAAATTTCTTTCCGAGAAGTCCTTGTTGGCAGAGGGCACGAAAGACGAGCCTGCCGATGCGTCCGAAGCCGTTGATTGCTATTTTTTTATTCGCCATAGAGCGAAGAAAGTAGCGAAGAGGCTGAGGAGCGTCAACGAGCGACTGGCACGGCCAAAAAGGAGACGGCACTGCGTCCGTAAGTTCGATGCCAAACTTGTTGGAGGGGTTCCTCGGGGGTCCATTGGGAGGAGAGGTGATGTTCCCAAATGATTCGGCCTCCTGGGGCGAGGAGTCGCTCGATTCCTTGGACCACTTTCCAGCAAGAAAGCTCTGCGCCTGTCTGGTCGTAAGGTGGGTCGAGAAAGATGAGATCGAAAAGGGCGGTGGATTGGGGAAGCCAGCTTTCGACTGGGTTGGTGAGAACGGGGAAGGAGTAGTTGAGGGTGAGAAGATTTTTCCGAAGGGCTTCGGCGGCGCGGGGGTTTTGTTCGACAAAGAGGGCGGATTGAGCGCCCCGGCTGAGAGCCTCGATTCCGTAGGCACCGGTGCCGGCAAAGAGATCGAGTACGCGGGATTCAGGAACGAGGGCGCCGAGGGCGGAAAAAACTGCCGCCCGCACGCGGTCTTGGGCAGGGCGTAGCCCTGGAAGAGGCGGGACAGTGAGACGCCGACTTTTATGGATCCCTGCGGTGATGCGAAGAAATCCGCCCCCTCGGCGAGACTGACACGCGGCTTTTTCTTCCCTATGACCTTTAGATGGCTTCTTCATCACCCAGCAAGTTATGCATCATTTTGAACCCCGCCGCCAAGGGGGATCAGGCACGAAAAACATTAAGTCAGATGGTGAAACTGGTGCCCGAGGCGAAAGTGTTCCTGACGGAGCGACCGGGGCATGGGGAGAGATTAGCGCGGGAGGCGGTGGCGAAGGGGTTCCGAACGATTATTGCAGCGGGTGGCGATGGGACGGTGAATGAGGTGTTGAACGGGTTAGACCCGAAAGTTTGCACTTTAGGCGTGTTACCGGTGGGGACGATGAACGTCTTGGCGCTGGAGTTGGGCATTCCGCCAAACTTAGAAAAGGCATTAGAGGTGATTCGGGCAGGAAAGAGAAAGCGACTGGATTTAGGTTTAGCCAATGAGCGGAGGTTCATTCAGTTGGCGGGGGTTGGATTAGATGCGGAAACGGTGCGCAGGACTCATCCCAATGCCAAGAGGGCGTGGGGTCCGTGGAGCTATCTTTTGACGGCGGCTCAACTGATGGTGGCACCTGCACCCGTCTTGCGGGTCAAGATTCCGGGTAAAAAGGAGATCCGGGGTGCGATGGTTCTGATTGGAAATGGCAGACATTATGGTGGGCCGTTTCAATTTTTCCCGAAAGCGGAGATGTCGGATGGAAAATTAGATGTTTGTGTATTTCCCAAGTCGGGGCCTTTGGATCTTTTATGGTATTTGCAAGCGGTTTTGCTCGGCGGACCGAATACTTTGCCTGAGGTGACTTATATGCAGGTACCGGCGCTCAAGGTGGAGGCGGAGAAGTCGGTCGCACTGGAGGTAGATGGCGAGTATTGCGGAAAGACGCCGGTCCATTTTCAGGTCGTGCCGAAGGGATTAGAGGTCATTGTCCCATGAAGAATGCGGCGGAGGTTTTTACGTTAGAGAAGACGGATGGGGCGGCGAGGGCGGGGGTGGTCAAGACGGCGCATGGGGAGGTACAGACTCCTGTTTTCATGCCGGTGGGAACGCAGGCCTCGGTGAAGGGAGTCAGCCCGGATGAGTTGACCGAGATGAGGGCGCAGATTCTTTTAGGAAACACTTATCATTTGGTGGTCAGACCGGGGTTGGAGGTGATGGAGCAGATGGGTGGATTGCACAAGTTTATGCGTTGGAACGGGCCGATCTTAACGGATAGCGGTGGTTTTCAGGTATTCAGTTTGGCGAAGATAAGGGAGGTGAAAGAGGAGGGGGTTTGGTTTTCAAGTCATGTGGATGGAAAAAGGCTATTTTTGGGTCCGAAAGAGGCGGTGAGGGCGCAGGTGACTTTAGGATCGGACATTATGATGGCGTTCGATGAGTGTCCTCCGTGGCCTTGTTCAAGAGAGGTCTTAGAAAAAAGTTTAGAGCGCACCTTACGTTGGGCCAAGCTGTGTCGGGAGGAGCAGAAGGCGACAGGAACACAGAATCTGCTTTTTGGAATCGTGCAAGGTGGGGATCAGGCGGATTTACGAAAGAGGAGTTGTCTGGCGTTGCAGGAGATCGGTTTCGATGGGTATGCAATCGGCGGGGTGAGTGTGGGGGAGCCTGAAAAAGAGATGATGGCGGCGGTCGATGCAAGTGTGCCTCATTTACCCGTCGATCGTCCGCGGTACGTGATGGGATTGGGTCATCCGGATCAGATGGTGCGAATGATTGGCAAGGGGGTGGATATGTTTGATTGCGTGTTGCCTACTCGGGTGGCGCGAAATGGGACGGCCTGCACAGCGACTGGGCCTGCCTCGGTACGGAAGTCGACTTGGACCCGCGATGAGGGGCCGATTGTGGAGGGTTGTGGCTGTTATACTTGTCTGCGCTTCAGTCGTGCCTATATCCAACATTTGATCAAGGCGGAAGAACTGCTGGGATTACGTTTAATTTCCCTGCATAACCTCTTCTTCAATCTTGAGACACTCCGACTTGCCCGGGGAGCGATCCTCGAAGGTCGGTGGCAAAGTTGGTCCCGCGAATTCTTGGAGCGGTATCAGCGAGGCGGGACATCCAAGGAGGAGGAAGAGAATCATGATGTTTGATCTAAATTGGGTGGGGCAAATCCCGCTCCTGATGGCACCAGCGGCAACGGATGGTAATGCTCCTCCTGCTTGGGTGCAGATTTTGCCTTTAGTGATTCTTTTTGTTTTGATGTACTTCGTTTTATTAAGGCCACAAATGAAGCGGCAAAAGGAGACAGAGAAGTTAATCCAATCGGTGAAGACGGGGGATCGAGTTCTGGCGGCGGGTGGGATCTATGGAACGGTGGCAAATTTAAAGGATGGGGTAGTGATCCTGAAGGTTGCGGATAACGTGAAAATTGAGGTGTCACGCGCCAGCATCACCTCGGTTGAAAAAGGTTCGGAAGAGAAGCCGACCAGTTAAAGGATATTTTTATGATCGGGATTCAATTCGGATTAAGCTTAGTTTTTTTTGTTCTCTTTATTGGATATTTTCTAACAACGGAAACCCGCAAGAGGATGCGGCTGAGCGTTTTTCTTACTTTAGCTCTTACGGGACTCTGCTTGTCATCCCTTTTTACAAAGGATGATGCAGGGGCGTGGAAAGTTAAGATCAAGCCGGGTTTGGATTTAAGGGGAGGGACTCAGTTCTTGTTGGAGTTGGCAGGAAATACCAGCCAGTCGACCTTGGATCAGGCGGTCGAGGTGATTCGGAAGCGGGTGGATTCGGTCGGGGTTGCTGAGCCGGTGATTCAACCAGTAGGTGGAAATCGCATCATTGTGCAGATTCCTGGTGTGAGTGAGGAGGACAAGGCCTCTTACCGTCGGCAGTTGGAAAGGGTGGCGAAGCTTGAGTTTACCTTAGTTCACGAGCGGAGTGACGAGCTGGTAGCGGAGGCAAAGGGCAAGACCCCGCAGGTTCCGATGGAATATCAGGTCTTGAAGTTGCGGGATCGCCAAGCGAACGGGACGGTGAAGGAGAGCCCGATCTTGGTGCGAAGAAGGACAGAGATCTCCGGCAAGAGCGTTGCCAATGCCTTCCGCAGTGTGGATCAGCTGGGCCGGGCGGTGGTGATCATTGAATTTAATCCGGATGGGCGACAGAAATTTGGAAGGTTAACGGAGCAGAATATTGGGCGTCGGTTGGCGGTGATTCTCGACGGGGAAGTTTATTCAGCACCCGTCATTCGAAGCGCCATCTACGGAAGTTGCGAAATCTCCGGTGGGAGCATGTCGGCGGTTGAGGCGGAGGAGTTAGCCAGCGTGCTGAAAAACCCGCTCGAGAACCCCGTTTCGATCATTGATGAGCGAGGGGTCGACCCAAGTCTGGGGGCGAGTTCGGTGCGGAGTGGTTTTCAGGCAGGGTGGGTTAGTTTAGTGGCGGTGGGTCTTTTTGTTTTGTTGTACTATCGTTGGCTGGGTTTGGTTTCGGTTTTCGGGTTGATCTTAAATATCCTCATTCTTTTAGGATTGCTGGCTCAGTTTGGATTCACGCTGACTCTTCCTGGGTTGGCGGGATTAATTTTGACCATTGGCATCGGTGTGGATGCGAACGTGTTGGTGTTTGAGCGAATCCGAGAAGAGTTAGCGCATCATCGCACGGCGCTTGAGGCGGTGGGTTCGGGTTTCCAAAGAGCATTTAGCTCTATTTTAGATGCCAATGTAACAACAGTGATCGCGGCCGCGATCCTCTTTTGGCAAGGATCAGGACCGGTGCAGGGCTTTGCCACGGTGTTGTGCCTTGGAATCTTTTCCAGCATGTTTGCCGCGTTGATTATCAGCCGCACGGGGGCCGAATGGTTGGCGGAGGTGGGAGGAAAAAAATCCCTCCATATGTTGAAGCTGTTTGAGAATTGTAAGATCAACTTTCTCGGGATGAGAAAGTTGGCGTTTACTTTCTCCCTGATTCTACTGGGGGCAGGAGCGGTGGCGGTTTTCATGAAGGGGGAGCGGGTGTTAGGGGTAGATTTTACGGGGGGAGATCTCGTTACCTTTAGTTTCCAGGAAAAAGTGGATGATGGAAAGATTCGCTCGGCCTTGGGGGACATGGCTGAGGTGGTGCAGTACCAGCGGAGTCCTGTGGGTGGTCAAGAGGTGCTGTCGCTGAGGACTGGATTCGGGCTGGGTGAAAAAGCGGCTGAGACCCTGGGTCGAGATTTCCCTCAAGCTCAGTTTCGGCAGTTGCAGCTCGATAAGGTGGCAGGGGTGGTGGGCAAAGAGCTGAAGCAAAAGGCCCTGATTGCGCTGATTCTAGGAGTGATCGCGATCTTCTTTTATACCACGTGGCGTTTTGAGACCGCTTTCGCCATTGGTGCGATCGTTGCGCTATTGCATGATGTGCTGATTAGTCTCGGTCTTTTTGCCCTTTTAGGACGAGAGCTTTCGCTTCCGATGGTCGGCGCGATCTTGGCGGTTGCTGGGTATTCGATCAATGACACCATCGTGATCTTCGATCGAATTCGCGAGTTTTTCAAAGGTGGTACAGCTTTGAACCGTGCCGAGGTGATGAATTCCGCGATCAATCAGACCTTAAGTCGGACGTTGCTGACCTCTGGAACCACCTTCTTGGCGGTGCTGATTCTATTCCTTTTGGGCGGGCGGGTGATCAACGATTTTTCACTGATCCTGCTGATTGGAATTGTGGTGGGAACGTACAGCTCCATTTTTATTGCTAGCCCAATCGTTTTGCTGTTTGGAAAAAAGCA
>CAMBGW010000025.1 GCA_945866245.1 Verrucomicrobia subdivision 6 bacterium
TATTCCTAAAAGTTCCGGCACATCCTCCGAACCATGCAACCCCCCAGCCAAAAAGTGAGGCAATACCACCACCGGCCCTTCCGGAATGAGAACTCTCCAATCGGCAATCTTAGGTTCCTCTTCCAGAAATACAGCCCTCGCTGACCGATAACCGTCTTGCGCCAATTGCTCGGCTAAATCGACCGCCGCCATTCGCGAACCCGCATGCAGTGGAGTTCCATGACTCGCCACCAGAAGGCTGACCTGATTGGGTTTCCAGTTCTTCGCCAACAACAAGCGTTCTGCCCTTTTTTGAAAATGACCAAGTATCTCTGGCCTCGACCCGATCGGCTCCGTTACCCGACACTCCACTCCCGCTGTCTCCGCAAACTCTCGAGCTAGAATCTTAGTTGTAAAATACCCATTTGCCAAAAACCACGGAACCACCACCACTTTTTTTGTTTTCAACCCCTGAATAGCGTCCGCATAGGAGGGTTGCTCCTTCCAAAAAGCCGACCGTACCTCTCCAAAAATTCCCCTCGCCCTGATTCGGTGAGCCGTCTCCCTCGTGAATCGGCTGGAATCCGCATTTTTGGTGGAACCGTGCCCTGCAAGAATCAGCGCTGTTTCTTTAAGCATCCAACCCTCCAAAGCTCAGCGAGCTTGTCGAGACTGAGCGAAGGAGGGTGGAGCCGTGGCCGGCCAAAATGAGTGCTGTATCCTTAAACTGCATGGGGGATCCTACTCCTTCAGAATCAAGCCGCACAACAGGCGGCACGAGTTAGCGACTGGCTTTTACCGGCATTCCCTGGTTCGCAGGTCCACCCGAGGGATTTGGGAAAAGAGGCGCCGGCTCAACGATTCGAGAACTGTCAGGCCGAACCGATACGGTAATCGTAAAAATCTGCTCTTTCCCATCTCTCTTCACTTTCACCGGAACCTTCCCCCCCACCTCCGAAAAAAACGCCGCATCTAAAACATCGGATGGCTCCCCCACCGACCGACCCCCAATCGAAATCACCTCGTCGCCCATCTTTAACCCACTCTTTTCCGCAGGTGTACCCTTATAAAGACGATCGACAAATACCGGAGCTCCGCGTTCCGGCCGGCTCCGATCTGGCATCACCCCCACCCCCATCCACCCATGCCGCGGCTCCCCATACTTCTGAATGTCACCAGCCACTTTGGCTGCCGCCTCGATCGGCAAAGCATAACACGCCTTACCCTCATCAATCTCCAGCATGAGCACTCCTACCACCTTCCCTTGACTGTCCAGCAAGGGACCACCGATCTGACCCGGCTTGATCGGTAGGTTTGCCCTGAGATGAGTCGTTGCAAAAAACCTGGTGAGATACTTCACATCAAACCCCGCCACAAATCCAAACGTTGGCTCTGCCTTCAAATCATAGGGAAATGCCACACTCACCACCGCTGATGCAGGACGCAATCGCATCCCTTCCCCAAATGCTAGATGTGGCGTCTGCGTTGCCTGAATTTTTAACACCGCCACACCACTACGAGGATCTCGGCCAACAACTTTAGCCGGAAAGTTTCGTCCATTGACCTCCACCGAAACCGTGTCTGCCTGCCCCACCACCGCATAGGCTGTTAAGATGGTCCCTTGTCCATCGATAAAAAAGCCTGTCCCTGCCAACTGCTCCGCTCCATCCGTCGCCCGTAAACGCACCACCGTAGGTGCCGCCTGCTCATACACCCCACTGACCTCTGCCGCGATTTGATCAAAAACACCACTGCCTGCAGGCATCGGTGGATTCGGAGCGGAGGGAGTGAGAGCTGCAGAGGCAGGAATCGAACGCTCAGTACTGGTCAGAGCGAGAATCTCGCCCGGATGTTTCGCTAAAAAGTAAGCCCGCCCGCCAATCAACCCCACCACACCAAGGAGGATGACTAGAAGGGAAAGAAAGAGGTATTTAAAACGCGAGACGGGAATCATAAGCCACTGCACCGTGCCCATTCACATACAAGGGCCGAAGCTGAGTCACTTCCCCGCCTGCGGCTGTTTCGATCAGCTCTGGCTGAATTTGCAGAGAATCCTCCGTAGAATTCGCTGCCACAATAATTCCCTTTGCGTGAGCCACTTTGCCGTCCGCCAAAGGTGCAAACCCTGGTGCTACGGGCCCAAGGAAAAAAGCGATTCCCGCGACCAAACACGCCGCCGAGGCCGTAACCGTAGCCAAACGAGGAACACCACCTATCCAAGGTTCCATTAAAATTTCAACCACCTTTGCGTACCAAGGCTCTTCGCGTAAAATTTCCTGCCTTTGATACTGGTGAAAAGCATCCACAAACCGATCAAAGTAAGCCTTCCCTGGAGTCTCCAACCTTTTCAAACGAAGTAGCTTTTGTAGCTCTGAAAAATCTTCTTTTTGGTTCATAAATTAATCCTTTATTTTCTACTTCCGGAGGTAAATGCCAAGCGATTTCTGAAGCTGTTTGTGAGCATAATGCAGCCTAGAACGAACCGTTCCTTCGGTCGTTCCCATGATCTTTCCGATCTCTGCATGTGCAAGTCCTTGTATATCATATAGGGTTACCACTGTTCTATGTTCTTTCGACAGGCAAAGCATCGATTCGTTCAATTTATTTTGCAACTCATTGAGCATAGATGACTTAACTGGGTTGTTTCTCTGGATAGGGTCGGGCATGTCGTACTTAGGTAGCCCATCTTCATCGATCTCGTTCAAACTCATCGCCCCCTGCCTTCTTTTTCTCTTCTCCAAGAAGTTAAACGTCCGGTTAATCGCGATCCGGTAGATCCATGTGTAAAAGGAGGACTGCCCCCGAAACGTGGGCAAGCTTCGGTAGGCTTTGTCAAAAACCTCCATCAACATATCGTTCGTATCCTCATGATTCGACGTCAAATGGTAGATCACACCATATAAACGGGACTGGAAACGCCGAATCAACTCATCATAAGAGGCCAAATTACCTTTGACGGTCTCCGCAACCAACTCTTCGTCAGTCGGTCCACTCTCTAAATCTAAATCCTTGGTAGCGTCCGCCGACATTATTTGGATTCTATCTCCATCCCCCTGAACTCGAAAAGGTCAATTCACCCCCCAAAGTCCGACACTCCCTTACTCGTCGCTTGCTGTTCTTAAATACTCCTGCATGCGATCCGTCATGCTGGTCAACTTCCTCGCCTCGCCACCTTCACCCAAAACTTTCAAATCCCCTTTGGCTCTCTCCAAAAGTTCCACCGCTTTTCGTAACGCAAACTTTAATCCCCCTGCCTCTCGCACCTTGTCCGATACTCCCTCCACCCCGCCCTCCCCAACCAGTTGAGTCCGTAATTTCTCCGACTCCTCCTTGGGAAGGGTCTGAAGCGCATGCAGCACCGGCAAGGTCCACTTCCCTTTTCGCAAATCGGTTCCTAAGGTCTTGCCACTCTCCGCATCCGTCCCAAATAAATCGAGGCAATCATCATAAATTTGATAGGCCACCCCCAACTGCTGACCGAAAGAGCGCGCCGCCTCTCTTTTCACCTCAGCCGATCCAAACACCAGAAAAGGCACCTCTGCCGCCACCCGAAACAACGCACCTGTTTTCAGCCCCACCACATGCAAATATTCGGACGTCGACATCTTTAAATCAAAGCGCCTCTGCGTTTGTAAAATTTCACCCTCACAAAGATTTTTGGAGGCCTCGGCAATTTTTCTCGCCACCTCCGCGTTCTCCAACTTCGTCGCTAACTGCAATCCGTGTGCGAAAAGTGCGTCCCCCAGCAAAACCGAGAGCTCCACCCCCCACTTGGCGTTGCACGTTGCTCTCGACCTACGTAAATCAGCCCGATCCAGTACATCGTCGTGAATCAAGGAGGCCACGTGCACCAACTCCACAATCACCGCCAAATCCCGAATCGCCTCACTCCACCCCCCCGCCACTTTGCCTGCCAACAGCACCAGCGCTGGCCTCAATCTTTTTCCCCCGCCCTCCAATGCATATCGCACATACGACTCCGCCCCAGGATCAAATAAGGAGGCTTGGTGCAAAATTCTCCGCTCCACCTCTTTTAACTCATTCTCCAGTTCAAGATCCGCCCCCAGAAAATCTGGTTTCGCTCGTAAACCGAATCTGCTCCTTAAACCTTGCATCCTCAAAATCTAGAAAAGAGATGGTTGAAGTCAAATAGCCATGGTCATCCAGTCTTCCTTAATTCATCCATTTCCCTTACTCTCCGCCCCATGCCGTTGGCCTTCGCCGCCCTACTTCTCGCTCTCACCCTTACCTCCTGCTCTCGTCCCGA
This sequence comes from Verrucomicrobia subdivision 6 bacterium, assembly GCA_945866245.1. Lineage (GTDB taxonomy): Bacteria > Verrucomicrobiota > Verrucomicrobiia > Methylacidiphilales > Verrucolacustridaceae > Verrucolacustris. The sequence continues at coordinate 4,247 of CAMBGW010000025.1, forward strand.
TGGTCGCCTCGCCGAACGTGCTCACCAACTCCTCGACCAGGGCAAACTGCAACAAGCCCAAGAAGCTCTCCAAGATGGATTCCGCCAATTCCCCCAAAGTGTTGCCCTCCGCCAAGAAAGACTTCATCTCAACCTCCTGGCAGGCCAACCCGAACTAGCCGCCGCCGAAGCCCACCAAATTTTACAAACTCAACCCTCAGCCCAACCCTACCGCCTCCCCCTCCGCGATCCCTCCCCCGCCATCCGCTCCCTTGCCATCCGCGCCTTCGCCCTCGATCCACCCCCAAGCCCCTCCCCTCGCCGCACCCTAGGCAACGCCCTCCGCGATTCCGACCCCACCGTCCGCCGCGAGGCGATCGAGGCGACCCGAATTCTCTCTGCCGCCGATGCCGCCCCCCTTCTCCGCCAAGCCACCCAGGACTCCGATTGGCTCACCCGCGCCTCCGCCGCACGCCTCCTCGGCAATCGAGCCGACCCCACAGCCATTCCTACTCTTTTCTCCATGCTCAATGACAAAGACTCTTATGTTCGCCGCTTCGCTCGCCGTTCTCTCCTTGAACTGGCCACTTTATCGAAACCCGATGCCTATCTTCCCGCTCTCCAATCCAAGGACCGCACCACCCAAGTGGTCGCTGCACTTGCCCTCGCCCGACTCAACGATGGGCGCGGACTCAATATCCTTTTAGAGGAAATGGCCAACCCTCTCGGAATCGAAAGAACCGAGGGCGTAAAATCGATAGTTCGTATTCAAGATCCCCAGGTCTTACCCGCAGTACGCAAGGCCACAACCGATCAAGATTCCCAAGTCCGTATGGTTGCTCTGATAGCCCTGGGCCTTCTCCATGATCAAGAATCAGCCCCGCGAATGAGACAGATCAGTAACGACTCCTCCGCTCCACAAGAAGTTCGGCTCGCCGCAGGTAAAGCACTCGAACTCCTCTCCCAACCCACCCCCCAAACCAACCTGAAGTAAATCCAGTCCGTCTGCCCTTACCGACCTAACTCCTCCTGCTCAAAGACAATCAGATCATCCAGCGCCCGAGCAAAATCTTCCATTCCCGTGGCCGGCATAATGATTCGATCCCGCCGACCCCCGACATCCTCAGTGATCCGTAGAAATCGACCCCGATCATTTTCTTTTAGATCCAGAAAGAAAGTTTTCCTCTCAATCTGCACTTTTTCCGATCTCAATGTCCGCTCTTCACCTCTTTGTTCCATAATCCAGTTCCCCCTTTGAAATGAAAATCCTACGCCTCGCCACCACCATCGTCAATCCGCCCCTCCCTCACAAAGAGAGAAAATTGGCCAAGAGATCTTTCCCCTCCTTGCTCAAAATCGATTCAGGATGAAACTGCACTCCGTGCACTGGGTATTCCTTGTGCCGTAATCCCATAATCTCCCCCTCAGCCGTCTCCGCACTCACCTGCAAACAGCTCGGCACCGACTCCTTCTCGACAATCAGTGAATGATACCGCGTCGCCTCGAAAGGATTTGGCAGTTTGGCAAAAACCCCTTTCCCATCATGCTGAATCGGTGAGGTTTTTCCGTGCATCAAACGCCCCGCTCGCACCACCTTCCCACCATACACCTCCCCGATACACTGATGCCCTAAACACACCCCCAAGAGAGGAATCCTCGAACCCAAACGGCGAATCAATTCCATGGAAATACCCGCATCCTGCGGCCTCCCTGGCCCCGGAGAGATGACAATCTTCTTTGGCTTTAGCTTCTCCACCTCCTCCGGCGTAATCGCATCATTCCGTCTCACCTGCGGATCCGCCCCCAACTCCCCAAAGTACTGCACTAGATTGTAAGTAAACGAATCGTAGTTATCGATGACCAGTAACATAACAAAAATCCTACGCCAAAGTCCTCGCCGCCGCCACCGCCGCCAATCCTGCCTTCGCCTTATTCACGCTCTCCTGATACTCCCCCTCAGGAGTCGAGTCCGCCACCAGCCCGCCCCCCGCTTGAACATGCGCTTTGCCACCCTTCAACAAAATCGTCCGAATCGAAATACAGGAATCCAGATTTCCATCGAAGGAAAAGTACCCTGCCGCACCTGCATAGGCCCCTCGCCGCGTCGGTTCACTCTCCGCCAAAATCTGTAATGCTCGGACCTTGGGAGAACCACTCACCGTTCCAGCTGGAAACGTCGCCCGCATCACCTGGAAAGCATCTTTCCCGGGCTGGAGCTGCCCGGTCACCCGCGAGACCAAATGCATCACATGGGAAAATCTCTCCACCTCCATCAGCTCCACCACTTTCACGCTTTGATATTCACACACTCGACCCAGATCATTCCGAGCCAGATCCACCAACATAATGTGCTCCGCTCTCTCCTTCGGATCCGCTCTCATCTCTTTCGCATTTTGCATGTCCTCTTCCGGGGTCGCCCCGCGAGGTTTCGTCCCCGCAATCGGCCGAATCTCCACTTTTCCATTTTCACAACGCACGTGAGTCTCGGGTGACGATCCCACCAAGGCTAATCCCGCCATCTCCAGACAAAACATGTAGGGGGATGGGTTAATCGCTCGCAAAGCTCGATACAAATCGATCGGCCTTCCCTGAAATGGAACGGTAAACCTCTGAGAGGGCACCACCTGAAAAATATCCCCCGCCCGAATATGTTCCTGCATTCCTTCCGCCATTTTTAGGTACTCCGACTTCAGCATGTTCGGAGTCGCCCCCAGCAAAAGATCCCCCTCAGGCCTTTGGGGAACCTCCGCACTCGATTTTCCCGCCGGTTGCGCCAACCGCTTCTCCAAAGCATCTAATCTCGCCACTCCCTTTCGATAATCCGCCCGTGGATCCTTGCCCGTTTTTACCTGTACCACCAAGCGCCTCGTCTTTTTTTCGTGATCGAAAACGACAAACTCCTCCACCAACGCAAAGCAGGCGTCCGGCACCCCTAAATCATCCCGCTTCGCCATGCCCACACTGGTCTCGAAATAACGAACCGCTTCAAAAGCTAAAAATCCCACCGCTCCGCCCGCAAAGGGCGGCGGATCCCCTGGCCACGCCGCCACCGGCTGAATTCCTCGCAGCATTTCTTGTACTTCATCCAAAGGGTCAGGATTTTCAGGCGCCTTCTCCTGCACCTCCCCGCTCAACGTCGTCAATCTCACCCGCCCTGCCCGAAACTCCATCACCGCCGTAGGCCTCGACCCCACAAAAGAGTACCTGCCCAATCTTCCCCCCGTCTCCGCACTCTCCAACAAAAAGGCCGCCCCTCCTGGCTGCCCCGAAAGCTTAATGTAAGCCGATACCGGTGTCTCCGCATCCGCAGGAAACTCTCGGCCAATCGGAATCAGGTTCCCCTGCTTCGCTAACTCCAGAAACTTCGACTCCTCAGGAAAAATCATAGATCCTTCGGAGGTCTTACGGCGATCCCCCTCCCCTGCAAATACCTTTTTACCTCTGGAACCGTCAGCTCCCCAAAGTGAAACAAGCTGGCCGCTAAAGCCGCATCCGCGCCACCTGCTTCACCTAAAACCTCCGCAAAGTGCTCTTTCGTGCCCGCCCCCCCACTGGCAATCACCGGAACCGAGACCCTACGGCTGACCATTTTCGTCAGCTCCAAATCATATCCCCCCTTCATTCCATCCCGATCCATACTCGTCAGCAAAATCTCCCCCGCCCCAAGCCTCACCCCCTCCTCAATCCACTCCCCCACATCCTTCCCAGTCGGCCGACGACCCCCGTGAGTCGTCACCTCCCACCTCCCATCCCCCTTCTTTCGCGCATCCACAGCCAGAACAACGCATTGGCAACCAAAAGCTCGGGCCACCTCTGTGATCAGCTCAGGTCGCTCTACGGCCGCACTGTTTAAACTCACCTTATCGGCTCCCGCTCGTAAAAGTTCCCGCGCATTCTCCACCGATCTCACTCCTCCACCCACCGTCAACGGAAGAAAAACCTCCTCCGCTGTTTTCTGCACCGCTTCCAAAAGAATCGGCCGTGAATCGGAAGAGGCAGTGATATCCAAAAAAACCAACTCATCCGCACCTTGCTCGTGATACGCCCGAGCACACTCCGCTGGGTCCCCCGCATCCCGGATCGAAACAAACTGAACCCCCTTCACAACCCGCCCCCCGTCCACATCGAGGCACGGTATAATGCGCTTCGTATTCATGAATCTTGTCAGGCCAGCGGAAAAGAGGGTCTCATCTTGTCGTAGAAGGATGTGGATTTTGCCGTAGGATCAGCGAAAATCCGAGTCTTGTTTTAGGGAAACCTAGAAGCACCATGAAGAAACCCATCCGCGCCAAAAAGAACACGGTCACCAAGCAGACTCGCGTGCCCAAACAAGCTACCTCTCCCCGCGCGAAAAAAGTTCTCACTCGCCCTGCCAAGAAAAAAGCCCCCCTCCCACGTCTTCGAAAATCTCCACTTCCCATCTTCCCCTCCAATCACCCCTTCACCCTGCCCTCCTTTCTACCCAAACCAAAAGAACCCTCTATCCCCCATTTCGAATTTCTCGGCGATCTACCCGAAAGTTACGGAACCCGCCGCCTCTTTCTCACCCCCAGAGATCCCCAGACTCTCTTCGCTTACTGGGACTTCACCCGCGAACAGCTCGAACAGGCCGAAAAAGAGGCCTCAGAGGGTCGCCTCTACCTCCAAGTCTTCATCCCAGGCAAGGAGCGAGTTCACCAAATTCATATCCACCCAAGTAGCCGAGAGTGGTTTTTACCCACCCATCGCCCCTCCACCCTCTTTCAAGCCGAACTCGGCTACTACTCATCCTCTGGCTCCTTTCACCAACTCGCCCTCTCACAAGAAGTCACCACCCCGCCCGATGCTCCGTCCCCCAACCAGGAAATCCAATTCGTCACGATTCCCTTCCACTTCTCTTTCCGACAACTCTGGGATTTAGTTCGCTCCTTCCTTCGCCCAGGCGAAGCCTTGGCTGAAATCCTCGCCCGACTGCAAAGAACCGGTCATCCCCTACCGTTCCCCTACGCTCTACGCCGCTTGATCTCATCCAACTGCACCACCAAGATCCTCTCCTACCTCGGCGGAGACCTTGTTCGTCACCAACGATTCGGTTCGTTTGAGATGACAGAAATCCTGCGACGTCAGATCGACACCTGCCCAAAGCTCGGCTCAAGCCAACTCCACGGAACCTCCCCAGGAAGCCCACCCCGCTCCACCTAATCCCTGCCACAATTATGTCCCTCGGTTATGTAGCTCCAGTTCTCCACGCCCATCTCCCCTTCGTTCGTCATCCCGAATATGCCGAATTTCTTGAGGAGGATTGGCTGTATGAAGCGATAACCGAAACTTACCTCCCCCTCCTCGACATGATGGAGGGCCTTGTTCGGGACGGAATCTACTTCCGACTCACCATGTCGATGACCCCACCCCTCTGCGCGATGCTCCGCGATCCACTGCTCCAAGATCGCTACGTCCACGGACTGGAGAAGCAGATCGAGCTAGCCGGAAAAGAGCTTCACCGAACCCAAAACGATCCCGCCTTCCAACCCCTCGCCCGCTTCTATCACGATCGTCTTCACCACTGCCACCACCTTTTCTGCGATCGCTACCAGCGCAACCTCATCCAAGCATTCCGTAAATTTCAAGATGCAGGATTTCTGGAAATCATCACCTGCGGTGCCACCCACGGTTTTCTGCCGCTCATGCGCGAATTCCCGCAAGCCGTCCGCGCCCAAGTCCAAGTCGCCCGCTCCGATTATCGTACCTGCTTTGGCCGAGACCCGCGCGGGATCTGGCTCCCAGAGTGCGCCTACTACCCAGGGGTCGAACATCACCTCCAAGAGGCCGAAATCCGCTGGTTCATCGTGGACGCACATGGAGTCCTCTATGCCGAGCCCCGCCCCGCTTACGGAGTCTTTGCCCCCATCTTCACCCCCGCAGGTCCTGCCGCCTTTGGTCGCGATATCGAATCCAGCAAACAGGTCTGGAGTGCAGAGGAGGGGTACCCCGGAGATGGGGAGTACCGCGACTTCTACCGAGATTGCGGCTTCGATCTCGATCACGATTACATCCGCCCTTACATCCAACCGAACGGAATGCGAAAATTCACCGGCCTGAAATACCACCGCATCACCGGTCGCACGCCTCACAAAGAGCCGTACCGACCCCACCTTGCCCGCCAACGCGCAGCCGAACATGCGGCAAACTTTATGTTTAATCGCGAAAAACAGATCGAGCACCTTCGCGGGATCATGGGTACCGAACCCATCGTCCTCTGCCCTTATGACGCCGAACTCTACGGCCACTGGTGGTACGAGGGCCCCATCTTCCTCGATTATCTTTTTCGTAAATCGGCTCACGACCAGAAGACTTTTTCGATGATTACCCCATCCGAGTTTCTCTCCCGTCACGACACCCACCAACTCGCCACCCCCAGCGCCTCCTCATGGGGCAACGAGGGTCACTGGTCCGTTTGGCTCGAAGGATCAAACTCTTGGATCTATCCCCACCTTCACATCGCCACCGTCCGCATGATCGAGTTAGCCGGTCGCTTCCGCTCGACCCAGCCCCACTCCCTCTTAGATCGTGCCCTCCGGCAAGCCGCCCGCGAACTCCTCCTCGCCCAATCCAGCGATTGGGCCTTCATCATGAAAACGGGAACCATGGTTCCCTACGCTGTCAAACGCACAAAAGATCACCTCCTGCGCTTTCAAAAATTATATGAGCAGATTTTGGCTGATCGAGTCGACGAGCCGTTCCTTGGAAACTGTGAGTGGCGAAATCCGATTTTCTTGGATCTCGACTGGCGAGTCTACGCCTGACCTATCTCTTTTTTGCTTTTGAAGCCGTAGCCCCGCTGGGCTTCTTTTTCTCCTCCAACGCCTTCAATCGTTTCGCCAACTGAGGCAACTGCTGAATATGTGCCTCCATCGCCATCTGCTCTTTAATCGGCCGTGCAGGTGCCCCCCGCCACGTCTGACCCGCTGGGACATCTTTGGTCACACCAGACTTAGCCGTAATAATCACCCCATCCCCCAAATGGACGTG
>CAMBGW010000026.1 GCA_945866245.1 Verrucomicrobia subdivision 6 bacterium
GTCACCTCCGCTCCGTGACTCAAGAGCCACTCCGCGGCTGCTTGCCCGCTGCGTCCCATTCCCAGCACCACGACTTTGGCTCCTTTCCATTTTTCCATGACTCCTTTCACCGCAACTTCAGGGACGCCAGTCCCGCTAAGGCGAAGACCACGCCTAAAATCCAGAATCGCGTGACCACCGCCGTTTCACTCCACCCTCGGAGCTCGAAATGGTGATGAATCGGAGACATCGCAAAAATTCTTTTCCCCGTAAGCCGGAAAGACGCGACCTGCAGGATGACCGACAGCGCTTCCATCACAAAAACTCCCCCAATCACCGCCAGTAACAGCTCCTGATTGATGCAAATCGCCACCACTCCCACTGCCCCACCCAAGGCGAGCGAACCGGTATCTCCCATGAAAACCTGAGCGGGATGACAGTTAAACCAGAGAAATCCTAATGCCGAGCCGAAGAGTGCCGCAGAAAAGATCACTAACTCCTCCCCACCTGGCAACTTTGGGAGAAACAGGTAGGTGGCCAACTTTGCGTGGCTCGATAGGTAGGCAAAGAGTCCCAAGACCAGGGCCACAGTTAAAATACAGCCCGAGGCTAACCCATCCAATCCATCCGTCAGATTGACCGCATTAGAACTCCCCACGATGATAAAAATAAAAAAGAGGATCGCTCCCCAAACCGGTAGCTGGAGCTGGAAGAACTCCTCCCTGACAAACGGAATCTGTAATTTCAGCGCCGCCTCCCTCGCCTGCGGCATGAGCATCAATACTCCCGCCACACCTCCCGCTACCAACCCCTGGACCATCAACTTCTGTCGTCCCCCCAGCCCCCCGGAGGATTTTTTCCGGACCTTGGCGTAATCGTCGCAGAATCCCAAAGTACCCAGCGCCAAAGTGCTTCCCAAGGCTAACCAAAGATAAGGATTCGTCGGACGCCCCCAGAGCAAACACGCCAGAGTGAGCGAAAATAAAATCAGGACCCCGCCCATCGTCGGCGTCCCCTGCTTGCTTTCATGCAGATCGGCCAACCGATGCACCTCCTCCTTACTGCGCAAGGGTTGGCCTAAATTGAGCCGACGCAGCGCCGCAATCACTCGGGGACCAATCCACAAACAAAAGCAGAAGGAAGTCAGTGCCGCTCCTACCGTCCGAAACGTCACATACTGGAAAACGTTCAAAGGCCCAAACCAATCACTTAGCAAGCTGAGGTAATACAACATTTTACTTTCCCCCTCGCAATTTAGCCGCCACCCACTCCATTCCCTCTTTCCGACTTCCCTTGACCAAAATCCGATCCCCCGCCTGCGCCGCCGCCTGATAGGCTGTTGCCAAATCTTCTTTTTTCGAGAACCAACGGATCCAATCTCCCGGCCGAATCTTTTTGGCTCCCTCCACTAGGAATTTGGCATCCTCTCCCACCACCAAACATAATCCGATCTTTCGTCGTGCCACCGCCGCACCCGATTCTTCATGCAACAGCTCCCCAAAGGATCCCAACTCCGCCATCGCTCCTAACAAAGCCACATTTCTGCCTTTTCCAGGGAGATCCTCCAAAGTCTGAAGCCCGGCAGACAAACTGTCCGGATTCGCATTGTAACTGTCATCCAAAAGCCAACCCTCCCCCAACTTTTCTAACCTCACCCGGCCCGAAGGCAGCTGAACCTTTTCCAAAGCAGTCGCCGCAACTTTCGGCTCTACCCCCAGCTCAACCCCCGCCGCCCAAGCCTGCGCCGCATTCATCGCCATGTGCGAACCCGGAAGCGGAATCCGCACCGACACCCGTCCTCGCGGTCCTTCACAAATAAACGAGGTCGACCCACCTTCATGGCTCACCTCCCCGAGACGATAATCCGCACCCGCCGAACGCCCGACCCGCACCACTCGCGCGCGACATCCCTCTAAAGTCATCTTCTCCAGCGGATCATCCGCGTTGCTAATGGCTAACCCGTTCGCCGGAAGCGCCCGATAAAGTGCTCCCTTCTCCTTGGCCGTCGCTTCCTTCGAGCCCATTCCCTCGATATGCGCCCAACCCACATTCGTCACTAATCCCACCTCCGGTTCCGCTAACTCAGCCAGCGCCCCAATTTCCCCAGGTGAGTTCATCGCCAACTCCACCACCGCCCACCGATCCTCCGCTCCGATTCCCAACAAAGTCAGCGGCACGCCGAAATGGTTATTCAGATTGCCCTGCGTACGATGAGTCGGACCCGTTGTCCCCAGCACCGCCGCCAACATCTCTTTCGTGCTGCTCTTTCCAGAACTTCCCGTTACGGAAGCAACACGCACGGAAAGTAACCGCCGATATCCATGAGCTAATTTTTGTAAAGCTTTCTGCGTATCGGCGACTCGCAAGTAGGCAAAACCCGTGGGGACTTTCCCTGCTTCCTGCTTTTCGACTAAAGCCGCAATCGCACCCTTCTCCACCGCCTCTCGGACATGTTCATGCCCATCGTGCTTTACGCCGCGAATCGCAATAAAGATTTCCCCTGGCCGAATCGTTCGCGAATCGATTCCCACCCCAGACGCCACCCGCTCCCCATTTCCACAAATCAACTCCGCTCCAGCCAAATCCGCGATGGTGGATAGGGAGAGTGATTTCATCCCCGACTCCTTTCTGCCAAAGCCCGCTCCACCTCTCGACGATCCGAAAATGGAATTTTCTCACCCCGAATCTCCTGAAACTCCTCATGTCCCTTTCCTGCCACCAGCACCACATCCCCCACCGCGGCCGAACGTACCGCAATCCGAATCGCCTCAGCCCGATTCTCCACAACCTGCGCCGATGTCCCTGCAGGCAATCCCGCCACCATCTCCTGCAAAATCTTTTTCGGATCCTCACTCCTAGGATTGTCCGATGTCAGCACCACTTGATCTGCCCACTGGGCCGCCGCCGCACTCATCGCAGGACGCTTTCCATTATCCCGATCACCCCCCGCTCCCAAAACCACCCAGAGAGAACCTTGAGTCAAAGGCTTCAACGTGCTCAGCGCCGCTCCGATCGCCTCCGCTGTGTGCGCATAATCCACCAGCACGGAAATTTCACCTGCGTGAGGCACTTTTTCCATTCTTCCTGTGACCACAGGAGCTCGCCCTAATCCCGCTGCCACTTTCTCCGCCGACCAGCCCGCCTGCATCGCCGCCGCCGCGGCCGCTAAGGCATTCGTAACGTTGAATCGCCCCAACCACGGTAAGGTGGCCGGCACCTCTCCCTCGGGACTACAGAACACAAATGAACTTCCCCCCATGCCCATCTTCAGATTTTTCGTATGCACGTCTCCTCGATCCACCCCATAGGTCATCACTCGAACTCCCGGTCGGCACCGCGCCCCCATTCTCACCCCCGCCGGATCCTCCTGATGAATTACCGCAAAAGAGCCCTCTTCCAAACCCTCAAACAACTTTCCCTTGGCCGATTCATACGCGCTCATCGTTTCGTGATAATCCAAATGATCTCTCCCCAGATTCGTAAAGACCGCACCTGCAAAATTCACTCCTTCCGTCCGACCTTGCTCCAAGGCATGCGAGCTCACCTCCATCGAGGCTGCCCGACACCCATTCTCCCGCATTTCCGCCAACATCGACTGCAGATCTAACGCTTCCGGTGTTGTCTGCTTGGCAGGCTGTCGCCCTTTTCCTACATCATTTCCTACCGTGCCCATATAACCGCAATGCAACCCGCACCCCTCAAACAAAGACTGCAACAACATCGCCGTGGAAGTCTTTCCATTCGTTCCCGTAATTCCCACCACTCGAATCTCCTTTGAGGGATTGCCATAAAAATTCGCCGCCATTCGCCCCAAGGCCCGACGACCATTCTCCACCCGAATTCTCGGAACCTCCGTCTCCTTCGTTTTTTGCTCTGCCACGACGGCTACCGCTCCCCGCTGCAACGCGTCTGGCACGAATGCGTGGCCATCACTTTTTTTCCCTTTCCAAGTACAGAAAAGGGATCCCTGGCCCACTTTTTGGGATTCGTACGCTAAGGCATAAATCTCCGCCTCTTTCCCGCCTTGCCACTCCTTCACCGCCACTCCCTTCATGACCTCGGTCAACTTCATAGCGCGCTCCTTCGAGCCACCACCGATGCTCCTCGATTCAAATGCAACTGCTCCGCCACTTGGGTCGCAATGTTCTTGAACGCCGGCCCCGCCACCAAGCCTCCGTAATAAACTTTCCCCTTGGGATCATCCACAAGGATCGAGACAAGGAATTCCGGTTTTTCCGCAGGAAGAAACCCAATGACAGAGGAACGATACTTGCCCACCGCGTATTCTCCACCCACTACTTTTCTGGCTGTGCCCGTTTTACCTGCCACCTCATATCCGGGAACTTGGGCTCCCTCCGCTGTTCCCGCATCCGAGACCACACCCCTTAACGCTTCCACCATCTGCGCCGCCGCTTCCGGCTGAACGGCCTGACACACCACCTTCGGAAGGAACTGCAAGACCACCCGATTGTCCCGATCCACCACCGCCTTGATAATTCTGGGCTCCATTCTTTTCCCTCCATTCGCAATTGCCGCATAAGCTAAAGCCATCTGTAAGTTGGTTGCCGCAATCTCATATCCCATCGGAATGCGCGTAATCGAGAGCTTGCTCCACCTCTTGGTCGGTCGGAGTAACCCTCCTTCCTCCCCCGGCAAAATGCCCTCTCCCCGCTGGGTCTTTTGCCCAAACCCAAATAGTCGGGCGTACTCGTATACTTTTTCTTCTCCCAACTGAATGGCTAACTTCGCCATGCCAATGTTACTCGATTTGGCCACCACCTCCCGCAAGGTCAAAAGCCCGAATGCTTCGTGATCCTTGAGTGATGCACCCCCGTAAAACATCTCCCCATTTTCACAAAAGAATGTGCTTTTTAAATCCACCACCTTTTCATTCAGCCCTGCCGCCACCGTGACAATTTTAAAGGTCGAACCTGGCTCATAGGTGTCCGACAAAGGCCGATCCTTGATCGCCCAAGCCTCAAACGATTTCCTCTGGTTCGGATCAAAGGTCGGCCGACTCGTCATGGCAAGAATCTCTCCCGTCGCGGGACGCATCACCACAATCTGCAAATTTTCCGGCTGATACTTTTCCACCAGTGAATCGGCTTCTCTCTCCACCACATGCTGGATGCCCTGATCCACCGTCAGAACTACATGGTACCCATCCCTCGCCGGCCGATCGCTCAATCGAAAATAAGGAATCTCCCTGCGGATCGCATCGTGAATGATCCGTCTTTCTCCCGCTACCCCACGCAGATACCGATCCATCGATTTTTCTACCCCCGCCTCGCCCACCTCCAGAGCAAACGGCCTCTCCATTCCCGCTGGGGTGATCTCTTGCAGATTCACATAGCCCAAAATTTGCGAGGTCTCCGACCCGTTCGGATAATTGCGAACTGTCTTTCGTTCGAAACGGATCGATCGAATTTTATTCGCCCGAAGTTTTGCTTCCGTCTCCACGCTGATCCCCTCGGCAATCTTCTGGTACCGGTTTTCTGGGTCTGCTTGCCCCTTCAACCACTCCGCCGACACCCCTAAGATCGAAGCAAGTAGGGGCAACTCCTTCGGCTCTTGCGCTAAAATCTTTCCATCAAGCCGAACTTCAATCCATGGCATGCTCTGCGCCAAAACCCGCCCGCTCACATCCAAAATCGATCCTCGCTGCGCAGCCACTGGCTCCCCTCGGGTGTGACTGCGGATCGCTTCCGCCCGATAACTCTCCTGCTTGACCAGCTGGATCCAAATCAACTTGCAGGAGACAACCGTGAAGAAGAACGCGAAAAGCAACGTCAACCCCATCACTCGCCTTTGCGGATTCAACGGCTCTCCTCCTTCGCTAGATCGGTCGATTGCCAACCCTTTCGAATCGGTGCCTCATAAATCTCCAGCTGACTCACACTCACTAACCCTAAATTCATCTGGGTCGCCCGCTCGGTTAAGTGTCTCGGCGATCGCAACTTCTCCGCCTGCAACCGGGCTGACTTCAAAACATCCTCTTGCCGGGCGCGAGCTGTTTCCAACTTCTTCAACTCCCCCGCCGCACGAATATTGGCAACGTGTAGCAACGCAAAAGCCACCACCAAGGTCGTGGCTAAGCCCGCCGCCACAAGGAATCGCGCCAGCTGCGTCCCACCCACATGATTCGTGCGCCGGATCTGATTTCGGCTCATGACGAAACCTCCCCCAACCGCTCCGCCCCACGTAAACGCGCACTCCGCGCTCGGGGATTTTTTGAAATCTCCTCCTCACTCGGAACCTCTTCCCCTAAAGCCTTCACCCATCGCTCCGCATTCGGTAGGCCAAAGGCCATTCCCATTTCCCTTTTTTCTTCCTCGGCATGACCCCGAATCCAATGCTTCACCACCCGATCCTCCGCTGAGTGATAGGTCAATACGGCCAATCTTCCCCCCGCACGTAAAACCTTCGGTACCGAGGCCAAGACCTGATCCAAAACCTCCCCCTCCCGATTGACCGCACGCCGCAGTGCCAAAAAGGTCCGCGTCGCAGGATGTTTAATCCCCGGCCGTGCGGGCCTTGTCGCTCGGCACACTGCCGTGGCTAAATCCGCTGTCGTCCCCAGCGGTCGTGCACGGACAATTCCCCTGGCAATTTTTCCGGGATCCCGATCTTCTCCTCCATCCCGCAAAAGATTTCGTAACTCAGGTTCCGATAGGTTGTTCACCAAATCCGCTGCCGACATTCCGGTCGTTGGATCCATTCGCATGTCCAAAGGTCCACTTTGCTGAAAACTAAATCCCCGCTCCGCTTGATCCACCTGCGGGGAGGAGATACCTAAATCCAAAAGTAGCCCATCCGCTTGACCCTCCTGGCTCACCACCTTTCCCAAATCACTAAAGTTGACGCGGTGAAATCGAAACCGCTCCGACCCCACCTCCGCTTGCAACCTCTGGGCCTCCGCTTCCGCCGCAGGATCCACGTCCAGGGCCACAACCCGTGCCCCCCGCTCGAGAAATGCACGGGTGTGTCCACCACGACCAAAGGTCGCGTCATACACCGTGCGTCCGGGAGCGGGTTGCAACATGCTCAAGATCGCCTCCAAAAGAACTGGGACGTGCTCCACGCCTTAAGGGGTGGGGCGCAACCGGAGGATTTCCCGTCGTACGGGTCGCCGGAGGCCAATGATTTCGTAGGCGTTGCGTTTCGGAAGTTTGACCACCCCGTGGCCTTCGACTCTTCCGGAACCATCTCGGCGGCAGGAAAAGCCGCAGGCGAGTTTTCCCCTCATCATCTGCTTCCAGTCCATATTCTACCTCCTGGGACGCCCGAACCGATCCGATGGAACGCGCCTCCCGGGCCCGTCCTCCGAAATCAGTTGCGAGGGTCGGTTGTTTTTCTTCCCCCGGTAATTCGGAGGAGTTCCCAGCACCGAAGCAACCATCGGCTATCTTTTTGCCGACGGCGGGTTGCGGTATCTCGGAAAAGGCGCGGGGTATGTGGGACCATCACCCCGTGAGAACGATGGCAAGGAACCATAGTGATGAAATCGATCGTCACAGCCCCACCTCCAGAGCCACTTCTTCAAAAGTCGTTGCCGGCGGGGCGATCTTCTGCCACCGCTTCGGATCCCATACTTCAAAATGATCCAGCCGCCCCACTAAAACCGCCTGCCGAGCTAAGCCAGCGTGTTGCCGAAATTTTTCACGAAGCATGATTCGCCCTTGCTGATCCGGCTCCGCCGCCTGAATCACACTGGCTAATTTCTCTAAGCTTTTCCGCCGTGCATCCGCTGAGGTCGCCCCCATGGTCGACAACTTTTCCATCTCTCTGCCCAGAAAACTTGCGGGGTAAATCCGTAAACATCCGTTCGAAGAAGGCATGACCAAAAACCTTTTTTCAAAAGCTTCCCCTCTCCACTCCACGGGAACGGAGAGTCTTCCCTTGTCGTCCAAGGAAAACTCAAACCGATCCGTATAGGCCTCTCTTGTCATCATATGTATTTGTTCACCACGTATAAACAGATTTCACCTCAATTACCCATTTTTACCCACTCTGTACCACAAGGTCAAACCTTAATTTCGCCTATTTCACATCCCTATACCCTCCCCCTAAAGGTCCTGACTTGCTCTCCGCACCCCCTTTTCCCATTCTCCCATCTTCATGTCGAACCCCCTCACCGTCCCCTCCGAAGAGCCCCGCGTCCTCCCTGCCCAACTTCCCGTCTGGCTCCACCCCCGTACTCTAGTTCCAGTTGCCCTCGCACTGGTTGCAGGAATCGCCCTACTACTTTGGCAATACTCCAAATCGGAAAAAGCCCGTGCCGAGTCCGACCTCCTTCTCGAATCAAAACCCGGAGCCCAGACATGGGCCCAACTCATCCGCGACTACCCTGGCCAACCCGCCACCGCTCTCGCCATCCTCGAGTCCGCCGCCGATGCCTCCTCGAAAAAAGATTTCCGGCAAGCCTCCAGCCTCTACGAGAAGTTTACCCGCGATTTTCCCTCCCACCCCTTAGCCTCCGCCGCACGCTTCGCTCAAGCCAACCAACTCTCCGCCGCTGGCGACCGAGCCGCCGCCCAAACCCTTTACCTCCGCATCATGACCACTCAACCTACCGACCCCTTCCGCTCAGGCTCCGCCGTCGGCCTCGCCCGAATTCAAATTCAGGAAAATCGACCCGAGGCAGCCCGCCAAGCTCTCAATGAAATCATCGCCGCCAATACCGGCAGCGCCTTTGTTTCCGAAGCCCGCTCTCTCCTTGAGAGCCTTCCACCCCCTCCCCTCTCTCAAGCCCCCGCTAAATAACGCTCCGCATCAATCGCGGCCATACACCCCATGCCCGCAGCCGTAATCGCTTGCCGATAGACCTTATCCGCACAATCTCCCGCCCCAAAAACTCCCTCTACATTCGTCCGACTTCCCGGCCCCAGCTGCAAGTAGCCCGCCTCATCCATCGTTAGCTTCTTCTGGAAAATCTGCGTGTTCGGCACATGCCCCACCGCAATAAATACCCCCGCACATCCGATAACCGAACTTTTACCAGAGGGCATATCCTTCACTCGCACCCCAGTCACTTTCCCCTCCTTCGTTCCCTCCACGCTCTCTACCACCGCATTCCATACCGGCTGGATCTTCGCATTTCCCAACGCCCGCTCCGCCATGATCTTCGACGCCCGTAACTCTCCCCGCCGATGTACCAGATAAACCTTCGAGGCAAACCGCGTCAAAAAAGTCGCCTCCTCACACGCGGAATCTCCTCCCCCCACCACCACCACCGGCTGATCCCGAAACATCGGCAACGCCCCATCACACGTCGCACAGTACGTCACCCCCTTCGTCTCCAGCTCCTTTTCCCCCGGCACACCTAAATGCCGATGCCCCGCACCCGTCGATACAATCAGCGCCTTCGCCTCAATCGTCTTATTTCCCGCGCGGATCCGATGCACGGGCCGCCCCAAAATCACTTCGTCTGCCACCACCCCAAACTCCACCTCCGCCCCAAACTTCTGTGCTTGCTCCATCATTTGCACCATCAAGGTCGTTCCATCCACCCCCTTGGGAAACCCCGGGTAATTTTCCACAACCGAAGTCGTCGTCAGCAATCCCCCCGTTTGCGTCCCCGTGTAGACCAACGGCTTGAGGTTCGCCCGCGCCAAATAAAGCGCCGCCGTCCACCCCGCACAACCACTTCCTAAAATAACCACATCACGCATCGTTCTTTGTTACCCCCTCCTCCACCCTCCGTCCAACTCGCTTCCCGATTTCTTCACATCCCCTCCCCTTTTTTTGTAAAAAAGTCTCCTTCTTCTAGCTCCACCCGCTACCCATACTCTATGCCCACACCCGATAAACTCGACGAAATCTTCCGCATGCAAGACCTCCTCAATAAAAAGATCGGGGTGGACCTCGCCTCTCTCTCTCAAGACGACAAAACAAAATGGGCCCTCAACTACTCCCGCGCCATGAGCCAAGAGCTGGCCGAACTCATCGATAGTTTCCCTTGGAAATGGTGGGCCAAATACCAGAAGATCGATGAGCAGAACGCCCGCGTCGAAGTCGTCGACCTCTTCCACTTCCTCGTCTCCCTCGCCCAAACCCTCGGAATGTCCGCCGAAGATATCTACCAAGGCTACTTAAAAAAGAATGAGGTCAACCACGCCCGCCAAGCCTCTGGCTACGCCGTCAAAGACCACGCCGACTCCAAACACATCTAACTACCAACCCTTCGTAGCTCCTCCGCGAAGCGGGCTCGGAGCGTAGTAGGGCCCGTTACTTCCACAACGTCCTAATCTCGTACCGGCGATCCGACCACGCCGGGTCACTAGTCACCGCGGTTAACTTCTCGCACCGACACTGCGCAATCATCAACCGATCAAACGGATCCGGGTGTACCCGAGGCAACTGATAAACCTCCTCCGCGTGGCGCGGCTGAATCGGCAGAAGTCGGAACCCCGCGCCCTCCAAATCCTGACTCAACGTCTCCCCTAACCCCTCCGGCGCTGGCAAAGCACCCGAAGCCGCTTTGACCGAAATCTCCCACAAAGC
>CAMBGW010000027.1 GCA_945866245.1 Verrucomicrobia subdivision 6 bacterium
CGCACATCTCTCCCGCGAGGATCGACCCCAGACCAGAGAGAAGAAATCCGGCTTGCTTTTCCCGACATCCACCCATGGTAGCACCTCTTTTTTTTTCGCGAAGCACTTGCCGAACTCCTGTGGATGATTACCTTCCGCCCATGGGAGACTCATCCGCGCGAGCTGCCGCCGCAGCCAAGATCCTCACCCATCCGGCCGACTACAAGGTCTGCGAGGGGTGCGGAAGTATTGTCCTGAAAAAAGCGCTCCTCTGCCCAAATTGCCACGCCTACCGATTTGACGAGTCGGTCACCCGCGTCATTCTCCAAGCGGAGATCCTCGGCTCGCGAGAAGCCGCTTCCGTCACTAAAGACGACTACAACTAGCCTGCCGCTTCGCCCCCCCCCCTCCCTCATAACCTTTCCGTGAACTTATGAAACTTACTTTGGGCCACAGCCCCGATGCCGACGACGCTTTCATGTTTTATGCCATGGCGAAAAACTTAGTGAATCTTCGTGGCCATGAGTTCACCCATATTCTCCAAGACATCGAAACTCTCAACCGTCGCTGTCAGTTGAAGGAGCTCGATATCTCCGCCGTCTCATTCCATGCCTACACCACCATCGATCGTGCCTATGCCCTTCTCCCTTGCGGGGCCAGCTTCGGGGACGGATACGGCCCTTGTCTCGTAGCAAAAAAGAAGATCGATCGAGAAAGTATGAAGAAAGTGCGTATCGGTATTCCGGGCCTTCTCACCAGTGCCTACCTGACACTGCAACTTTACCTCGGCCTGCCGCACGGTTCGTTCCAAGCGGTCAATCTTCCCTTTGATCAAATTCAACAGGAGATTCTTTCAGGGAGGGTAGACGCGGGAATCATTATTCATGAAGGCCAACTCACCTACTTGGAAGAGGGATTCACTCTTTGCGAAGATTTAGGCGTTTGGTGGGCCCAGGAAACGGGTGGACTCCCCTTACCCTTAGGCGGAAACGTTGTTCGAAGAGATCTTGGCCCCCAAGTCATCCAAGCCGTAACCGAAACTCTTCACGAAAGTGTCCACTATGCCCTTGAACACCGACAAGCGGGTGTTCGCCATGCCCTTCCCTTAAGCCGCGGAATGGATGAGGAGCGGACCGATCGCTTCATCGGGATGTATGTCAATGATCTCACCCTCGATTTCGGAACGCGTGGTCGTGCAGGTCTTAAAGAGTTCTTCGGCCGCGCTCACCAATCCGGCCTGATCCCCCATATCCCCACCCTTGGGGTGTAGCTCGGCAGTCTAACGCAGGACCACGCCCCGCTCTGAACTTTTCAGAAAGACAATCAACTCCTTCACCTCATCGGTCTGAGCCCCCTTTTCGATTAAATACTCTCTGGCTTGCGATAAATTATATTTCGGATTCAACAAAACCTTTAGTGCATCTTTCAGTCCCCGGATCACCTCCTCGGAAAATCCTTTTCTCTGCAATCCCGTCAGATTCACCGCCCGCGTGACCGCAGGATTCCCATCGGCAATCATGTAGGGTAGCACATCCTGTACCACCTTGGTGCATCCCCCGATCATCGAATGTCGCCCCACTCGGCAAAATTGGTGTACCGCCGAAAGTCCGCCAATCACCGCAAAGTCCCCTACGGTTACATGCCCGGCTAAAGTCCCGTTGTTTGAAAAGATACAGTCGTTTCCCACCACGCAGTTGTGGGCGATATGGGCATAAGCCAAGAAATGATTTCGGCTTCCGAGAATCGTTTTCTCCTCTGGACTTGTTCCACGATTGACCGTGACGAACTCCCGAAAATCGTTTTCATCCCCCACCTCCAAAAAGGTTGGCTCTCCTCGATACTTTAAATCCTGAGTTCTTCCCCCGATCGAGCAGAAAGGATGAAACACATTCTTTTGACCAAAACGGCTCGGCCCCTCCAAATTTACATGATGCCGGAGAACACAACCCTCTCCTAACTCCACCCCCTCACCCACCACACAGTAGGGCCCAATCTCCACCGAGGATGCCACCCTCGCCTTCGCGTGCACCACAGCTGTCGAATGAACGGCCACCGTGCCACCTAGCGATCAATGATCGCAAACATTAACTCAGCTTCGGAGACAACCTCTCCGTTGACCAAACATTGCCCCTCCGCTTTGCCAATCTTTCCTCGGGATTTCGTTAACTCAACTTGCATCGTCAACATGTCCCCGGGCATGACCGGCTTGCGAAACTTAGCCTTATCTACACTCATAAAATACCCCAACTTCCCCGCATTCTCCGTATTGCGCAGCAGAAGAATGCTCGCCACCTGCGCCATCGCCTCAATCTGCATGACCCCAGGCATGATCGGATGCCCTGGGAAATGGCCCTGAAAATAAGGTTCGTTGATAGTGACCAACTTCATCCCGACCGCCTTGCTATCGCCCTCAAAACGCAAAATTCGGTCGACCATCAAAAAGGGATACCGATGAGGCAAAATCTTCATCACATCGTTCGTATCCATCGCCCGCTCACCTACTGGAATATTCTCGACCGGCATTAAAGAAGACTGATAGGCGCGATAGGCTTTATAGAGGGCCTTGGCAAAGAGAAGATTCAGCCCGTGACTCGTCTTGGCCGCAAGAATATGGGCCCGAATCGGAATCGGAAAAAGGGCCAGATCGCCAATAATATCCAAAATCTTATGCCGAACAAACTCCTCCGGGTAACGCAGCGGTTCCTTGCTCATGACCGATTCCCCACGAATGACAATAGCGTTTTCCAAGCTCCCCCCCTTGATCAGCCCCTTGGCCAACAAAGGCTCCACCTCCTCATAAAATACAAATGTCCGCGCCCGCCCAATCTCTTTTGCGTAATTATTCGCGCCAATCTCTAAACTTAAAAACTGCGTGTGGTGATGAGTGTGGTTTGCATTCGTACAGGAAACTTTAAAGCCATCATGTGGTAACGCCGCCATATAGCCCCCGTCTGGAGTCGTGACATAGACCGGTTCCCGAATTTCAAACACCGCCCGCGGAGCTTCAAGCTCCTTTCGTCCAGCCTGCGCCAGCATTTCAAGAAAAGGGGCCGCACTTCCGTCCCCGATGGGTGGCTCATTCGCATCCAACTCGATCAAGGCATTATCGATCTCCAAACCGCGCAAAGCCGAAAGCAGATGCTCCACCGTACTTACTTTAACACTTCCCTCCGCCAAAGTGGTTGCACGCTCCACCTGCTTCACCTTCTCTAAAAATGCAGGAATTGTTGGCTGATCCGCCAAATCCATCCGACGAAACTGGTACCCCGAGCCCGCCACCGCCGGCTTCACGGTTAATCGCACCTTGGCGCCGCTATGCAGGGAAATTCCCGTCATACTCGCTTCCTTGAGTACTGTCGTCTCTTTTGCCGTGCCCATCTCGACTTTCTACACATTTTTGACCCCTGAGTCACCCCCTCCTTCTTCCTTACTTTCGCTCCCCCCACCCCCCTCTGGTAGCCTCCTCCCCTTGAGCCAAACACTTCAAGATGAAGGCATTCTCTTCCATTTGCGCCGCCAAGGAGAAACCAGCCTCCTCGCCGTCTGGTTAACCCGTCACCACGGTGTTCTTCGCACCCTCGCCCGCGGGGCCGCAAAACCAGGAAACCCTTTACGGGGACATTTAGACCTTTTTCATGAGTGCGAAATCACTTGGGACCTGTCCCGCCGCACCTCTCTGCACCACCTCAAGGAGGCTCGCCTTCGCGAGAATCACTCCGGCCTTCGTCAATCCTACCCACGCCTCTTAGCCGCCACCTACTTTTCCCAAATCATCGAAAATGTCGCGGAACCGGACGCCGACCTCGGCTCGCTCCATAACCTCTTACAATCCGCACTGCAATGGCTAGGGAAAAAAGAGCCACACCTTCGTCTCGTGGAGCGATTTGAACGCGCTGTTCTAAAAACTTTGGGAGTGGATGATTCACGCCGAACCGCTCGCTCTCTCTTGGATGACCTCTCCCACCGCCGCCCGAAATCCCATGCCGCCCTCATGCGGCAACTCACCGATTAAACAGGAAGTGGCACTCCACCCGCAGGGGCATCCACCCACTTTCCGTGCTCTCGAATCAGATCCTTTAAACGGTCCACCGCTTCCGCCTCAGGAATATTAAACTTCACAGGAGTTTTGCCCACATAGAGGTTAATTTTCCCAGGTGCCCCACCCACATATCCAAAGTCCGCATCCGCCATCTCGCCGGGACCATTGACAATGCACCCCATCACCGCAATTTTGACTCCCTTCAAATGCAGGGTCGCCGCCTTGATCTTCGCAGTCGTGCTTTGTAGATCGAATAGTGTCCGACCGCACGAAGGACAGGCCACATAATCGGTTTTAAAGATCCGACTCCCCGCCGCTTGCAAAATATTAAATCCCAGTCGCAGACAGGCCCCAGGAGCAGGCTCCCCACGCACCAAAATCGCATCTCCAATCCCATCGCAGAGGAGTGCCCCTAAGTGCACCGAGGCTCGGATCAACCCACTCAGCCCACCGTCCGAGCGGTCAGGATGCAACGTATCTTTCAGCAAAATAGGATGCCGTGCCGGAATCCGTGCCGCCAACAAGCGCGTGGCCGAGACAAGATTCAGATCCAACCCGTCCTTTACAGTTACCAAGACCGCATCTTTCCTCTCAGTTAAAGCCTTCACCTCACCATCGTTTCTGGGATCCACCTCAACCACATCACTTTTTTCATGGATCAACTCGGGCGCTAAATCCCCTAATTGAGCCAGCCTCGGCCGCAAAGCCTCCTCGACCTTGGCCGAAACCATCACCCGAGGTGGCTCGTCCGCCCCTATTTTTACCCCCCCTAACACGACCCGTGTGGTCACTCTCTTATTAAAGCTAAAGGGGTCATACGAGAGCCCACTTTCAGAATCAAAACTGCCACTCGCCCTTTCCTCCAAATATTTGACGAGAGCGCGTCCCACCGGAATCTCATGCACGCTATCCTCCGTCAGACTCACCCGAATTGTATCCCCTAAGCCATCCAACAAGAGGGAACCAATCCCAATCGCACTCTTGATCCTACCATCTTCCCCATCCCCTGCCTCCGTCACCCCCAAATGAAGTGGATAGTTCCAATCCGCTCCTTCCTTCTCTAGGGCCACCGTCAGCAACCGGTACGCCTCAATCATCACCTTGGGATTCGAGGACTTCATCGAAAAAAGAAAATTATGAAAATTCTGCTTCCGCGCAATTCGAGCAAACTCCAGAGCACTCTCCACCATTCCGTGCGGTGTATCCCCATACCGATTCATAATCCGATCCGAAAGGGACCCGTGATTCGTCCCAATGCGAATGGCAATCTGCCTCTGCGTACATAATTTCACCAGCGGCACAAAGGTCTCCTCAATTCGTGCTAACTCCTCCAAATACTGCTCATCCGTATATTCACGGACGGCAAACTTCTTTTTATCGGCAAAGTTTCCCGGATTGATCCGCACCTTTTCGACCCACTGCGCAGCCTCCATCGCCGCATCCGGCTTGAAGTGGATATCCGCCACAATCGGCACATCACATCCAGCCGCTTTCAGCTCTTTCTTAATCTTTTCTAAATTGGCTGCGTCTTTCACCGTAGGCGCGGTGATTCTTACAATTTCACATCCCACCTTGACCAAATCCAGCGTCTGCTTGACCGATGCTGCTGTATCCATCGTGTCACACGTGATCATGCTTTGTAGTCGAATGGGGTTTTTTCCCCCAATTCCTACTTTTCCAACCGTCGCCTCGCGGGTCGCACGGCGTCGGTATCTGTAGGGACTGGCGCAGTAAGTTTTCATTTCGCTTTTCCTTGGAAGACTGGCATTTCAGCACTTTCCGCTGGTTTCTCCATACGTTTTTTTAGCCGCATCGAATCGTGATAGGTCACCAGTAGGAAGAATCCAGCGAGCAAAACCACAAAACAGGTTTGAATGCGCACAATCGTCTTGGCCTCCATTTGGCGACGACGAATCGCCTCGACCAGAGAAAAGACAATGTGCCCCCCATCTAAAACAGGAATCGGTAGTAAATTGAGCACGGCTAGGTTCACATTCAGGATAACACTAAAATACAGCACCAGACGCGGATCAGTCCTCAAGAGCGAAACCAACCTTTCAAAGATTCCCAGCGGCCCACTCAAATGCTGTAAACCCACACTCGAGGCAGGAGTCACCAAAGCACGGAGTGTTCTCCAAACTAGACCCGCCGCTGATCCCACCTGCTCTTGCGGCGTAGGATGCGTAATTTGCACCTCGGCCATCTTCCAAATCACCCCAATCATCTTGTCCTTCCGATTGGTTGCTTTTTCAGGCCGAATTTTCAATTCAACCTCCTCGCCAGACGGACGGCGGATTCCCAATACTAAAGTGTCCTGACCTGCCTCTACCGCCGCCTTCACCGCGGCTGGATTCCAAATCTTTTTCCCATCCAGAGTGATCATAGCGTCCCCTTTGCGGATTCCCCCGCGCTCTGCCGGACCCCCAGGAATCACCTGATCCACCCACGCCACCTGCGCTGGGTACATTTCAAACCCCAACCTTCTCAAACCCTCCATTTCCGCATCCCTTTCCGGCAAGACTCGCGCGGTGACGATCTCTTTTCCATCTCGGTCGAGCTCGAGAAGTATTTCCCGATCCGTTCCCAGAAGAATACTCTCCACCACCGCTCCCGGTCTTCCCGCCCAACGCTCTGGCCGATTCTGGTCGATCGCTAAAATCACATCCCCAGGAAGAATTCCTGCCTCGGCTGCAGGGGTTCCCGGCTCCACCCAGCCAATGGTGGTCGTTCGATAGGTCATGTTCGTCGGGACTCCGAAAATCCATACGGCTACCGCACAGACAACCCCCAATCCAAGACTGGCCACCGGCCCGGCCAACGCTGTGAAGATTTTGGCACCAGGCGAAGCTGGAGGTAGCTCACGAAAATCCCCAGAAGATTTACCCTCTAACTCCTCTGCCGGGCTCATCTGCGGTAACTGCACAAACCCACCAAGGGGAAGTAGATTCACCTGCCATTCGACCCCATCGACCACTTTCCCATAAATCTTTGGCCCAAATCCGATGGCAAAGCGCTCCACCACCAGACCTGCCTTCCGTGCCGCCCAAAAATGGCCGAACTCGTGCGCCGCAACCGTCAACCCAAAGAGAAACAGGGCCAAGACAATCGTGCCTGCCACGGTAACGATCTCCTCCCAAGGAAGGCCTCCCAGAAAACTCATTTCCGTTTTTCCAGTCTTACCTTGGCTTCGCTTCTTGCCCAACGGTCCGCCTCGATAATCGCATCCAAATCAGGCGAAGATAGAGTTGTGTGTTTCTGCATGACCTCTTCCACCATGCCCCAAATTCGAGGAAAGGGAATCTGTTCAGCTAGAAAAGCCTCTACCGCCACTTCGTTTGCCGCATTGAAAACCCCAGGTAGCGTCCCACCCGCCTCTCCTGCCTCTCTCGCTAAACGTAGAGCGGGAAATCGTTTCTCGTCTGGCGCCTCAAAAGCCAGACTTCCTAACTTGGCCAAATCCAAAGGAGGCAGCCCACTGGGCATTCTTTCCGGAAAAGTCACCGCATACTGAATCGGAAAACACATATCGGTCACACTCAGTTGGGCCAAGACCGACCCATCAATAAACTCCACCATGGAGTGGACAATGCTTTGCGGATGCACCACCACCTCCACCTGCTTCATCGGCAGACCAAATAACCAGTGAGCCTCAATCATCTCCAACCCTTTATTAAACATGGTCGCTGAATCGATCGTGATTTTTTTTCCCATCGACCAGGTGGGATGCTTTAACGCTTGAGCTACCGTAACCTTCTCTAACTCTGCCGCACGGCTTTGTCGAAATGGGCCTCCCGAGGCGGTTAAAATCACCTTACGAACCTCCTTCTCGTTCGCGCCCTGAAGGCACTGAAAAATCGCATTGTGCTCACTATCCACCGGCAGAACCTGCCTTTTCCTTTTTTTTGCCTCCGCCATCACTGCCGAACCCGCCAAAACCAAAATTTCTTTACTGGCAACCGCCAAATCTTTTCCACTTCGCAAGGCCGCCAAGGCAGGTGCTAATCCTGCCGTGCCAACAATCGCCACCAGCACCATGTCCGCATCCGTTTCCTCAACCATTCGCGCCAACCCCTCGGCTCCTGGAAAAAACTTCGCCCCCGCAGGAAGCTTCGACTTTACCTTCTCCGCTGCCTGGGGATCTGATACCGCCAGTGCCTTTACCCCAAACTCCTTTGCCTGCTCCAAAAGCCTTTCCGTACTTTTCGCTACCCCCAAACCAACAATTTTCATTTTGTCCGGCAGGACCCGAGCCACTTTACAAGTGCTTTCCCCAATCGATCCACTTGATCCTAAGAGAATAACGCGCTTCATACTCTCCCCGTTAAGATGATATACCCGTAAAAAACCGGCAGACTGAAAAGCAGACTATCGACCAGATCGAGCGCCCCTCCAATTCCGGGCAAGAAGTGTCCCGAATCTTTTACTTTTGCATCCCGCTTCACGACCGACTCCCCTAAATCGCCAATGACACTCGCACCCGCCAAACCTAAACCCAAAACCCAACCATGGATACCGCTTAACCCACCCAAAACATCGGGAAAGTAATGAATCAAGGATAAGCTCGTCACCAACGCCAGCAGAACCCCGCCCGCCAAACCCTCCCACGTTTTTTTCGGACTAATCACTGGGCTCATTTTATGCCGCCCAAATAATTTCCCTGCAATGTAAGCCCCTACATCGGTAAACTTCGTTACGGCAACCGCATAAGTTAATAAAGCAATTCCTTGACCCGCACTGCCTGTAAAAAGAATCTTGGTGGCATAATTCAAAAGATAGGGAACATAAAAGAATCCAAATAACGTCAGGGCCATCGCCTCCGTCGCTCCCTCCACCTTGGGATGAAACACCCGCCTAGTCAAAGCACCCAAAATCACCAAGAGAACAAGAACCGCTTCTCCCGAAAAGGCAGAAGGAAATCCGCCCGTGGGAGAAACGACGGAGAAGAATGTCGCTGCATAAAGCAAGCCACCCGCCAAAAGACCCGTTTTTAAAAAAACGGTTCGCCCTGCACTCCTTTGCGAAAGATAAAATTCCCGCTGGGCCGCAACTCCGACGATTGCAATCAAAAGAAAAACTCCGTGGGTGTATCGTAAGGTCACCAGGGTTAAAATAATTCCCCAAAGCAAAAGGGAGGAAAAAAGGCGCCATCCCAACATGGTTAGACCCCTCCAAATCGACGGTCTCGCCCCGCATAATCCGCTAACGCGTCGGAAAAGTCCTTTTTTCCGAAATCAGGCCAAAGAACAGGAGTCACGTAAATCTCCGCATAGGAAATCTGCCACAGCATAAAATTGCTCACTCGCATCTCCCCGCTTGTTCGAATTAAGAAATCAGGATCCGGCATCCCATGGGTATAGAGATAGGATGCGATCGTTTCTTCGCGAATCTTTTCTGGATCCAACTTTCCTGCCTTCACCTCGCGGCCTAAGGCTTGCATCGCTTCGGTGATCTCGACGCGCGAGCCATAACTCAAGGCAAGGATCAGATCGAGTCGAGTATTTGCCTTTGTCTCCTCAATTGCTCGCTCCAACTCTTCCCGAACCGCTTCAGGCAAATCTTGCTGACGCCCGATGGTTCGTAATCGAATCCCCTCTTTTCCCATCTCTCTCAGCTCCTCCCGAATCACCCCACGTAGCAATCCCATCAAACCTTGAACCTCTTCACGGGGCCTTTGCCAATTTTCAACCGAAAAAGCATAAAGAGTTAAGTAACGAACCCCATGATCCATCGCCGCCTGAACCACCTGCTTTACCGATTTCCGACCCGCCTCATGCCCACTGAGTCGTGGCAAATGATGCTTTTGCGCCCAACGCCCGTTGCCATCCATGATGATAGCTACGTGCTGGGGAATCGCCGAGGCTGGCTTTTCTTTAGCCATGCCGAAAAGTTTGCTCACGTCCCGCACCCACAGAAATAATTCCGAGGGGAGCCCCGACCAGTTCTGATATGGCCGAGAGATAAATCCGCGCCTTCCTCGGTAAATCTTTCCAATGCCTCGCCTCCGTTGTCGGCTCACACCACCCCTCAAAAACCCGGTAAACCGGACGGCACCGTGCCCAGTCCGAAGCCTCTACCGGAGGCTCAAGGAGAATTTTCCCTTTCAAGCGATACCCAACGCATACAGGTATTTTTTCTAACCCGTCCAACCCATCCAAATTGGTAATCGCCATCTCCGTAACACCGTTCAATTGCACGGCGCGACGAACAAGCACTGCATCAAACCATCCACATCGCCGCGCCCGACCCGTGGTCGACCCAAACTCTCGCCCCATTCCATGCAAAAGATGACCCAGAGATCCATCTTCCGTCACAAA
>CAMBGW010000028.1 GCA_945866245.1 Verrucomicrobia subdivision 6 bacterium
CGACTATAAACCCCCCTTTTTTGCGGGTCAAACCAGCCCATCGGCTTCCCTCGACAATCGGACCCCATGGGGCACGCTTTTCCAGTGCGTATTTTGGCTCTCGACCCCTCCCTCCGCTCCACCGGTTACGCCATTCTTGAAGGCACCGCCGAAAAACCTGCTGTCCTCGCCTCCGGCACCATTAAAAATCCCGCCTCCCGAACCTCCCAAGATTGCCTGATCGAAATTCACGACCGTCTATCCGAGCTTATCTCACAGCACTCTCCAACGGCTCTCGCCATTGAACTCATCATCTATGTTCAAAACACCCGCACCGCCGTCATCCTCGGCGCCGCTAGAGGTGTCGCCCTCCTCGCCGCCGCCCGAGGCGGCCTCACCATCCACGAATATCCCCCGAAACTCGTCAAGAAATCCGCCACCGGAAAAGGCGCTGCAAAAAAAGAGCAGGTCGCCTTCATGACGCGTGCCCTGTTCGGTCTTCGCCACAACCCCGCCCCCGATGAAGCCGATGCCCTCGCCGTCGGCCTCACCCACCTACGTCGTGCAGCCTTTTCCTCGCGCATGATTCCGGCAATCTCCTGACATGATCGCTTTTCTTGAGGGCACTCTCACCGAATCTTGGCCCACCCGCGCGGTCATCAACTGCCAAGGCATCGGATACGACCTCCTGATCCCTGTAACCACATTCGACCATCTCCCGCAACCCGGGGAGAAAGTCCGACTCCTCACTCACCTCGTGGTTCGAGAGGACGCCCACACTCTTTACGGATTTTTCTCTTCGGGGGAACGCGACCTTTTTCGACTTCTTCTTCACCACGTCTCCGGTGTTGGCCCTAAAACCGCCCTCTCCATCCTTGCTGGCACCACTCCTCAAGCTGTCCGAGACGCCGTTGCCTCAGGCGACACCTCCTCTCTCGCGAAACTCAAGGGCCTGGGCAAAAAGACCGCCGAACGAATCGTTCTCGAACTCCGTGACAAACTCCCCGCCCTCGACTCCCTTGCCGGAGGCTCCTCCACCCACCCTCAATCCACCCCTACGATGACAGGTCACTCCCAAGACGCCCTGCTCGCTCTCCTCGCCCTCGGATACAAATCGGCCGAAGCCCAAAAAGCCCTCCAAGGCCTCGACTCCTCTCTCCCCTCAGCCCAACTAGTCCGCGAAGCCCTTCGCCGCCTCGGCTAATCCTCCGCCACTCACGCCTCCCGCGCACCTTTTTGACAAAAGGTTCGACTTCATTCCCCACTTCGTTATGGTTTTCGTTCCAAACCAACGACAACCCATAGAAAAGGAATCCAACCCATGCCCCTCGATACCGCCGAACGCACCCAACTCCTCACCCCTTCCGCCACTCTCGCCATTGATGCTCGCGCAAAGAGCATGAAAGCCGAAGGCCTCGATGTCGTAGGCTTCGGAGCTGGAGAACCGGACTTCGATACTCCCGAACACATCAAAGCCGCCGCCATGGGCTCTCTCGACGCTGGTTTCACCAAATACACTCCCTCCTCCGGCATTCCCGAACTTCGCGCTGCGATTTCAGAAAAGCTAAAAGCCGATAACAATCTCTCCTACGAACCCTCCCAGATCATCGTGACCTGCGGAGCCAAACACGCCTGCTTCAACGCCATCCTTGCCACGGTGAATCCCGGAGATGAAGTTCTCATTCCCGCTCCCTATTGGCTGAGCTATCCGGAAATGGTTCGCATCGCAGGCGGGGAACCGATCCTCGTTCCGACAAAAGCCGAAAATAGCTACAAGCTGACTCCCGAACTTTTCCGCGAGTACATGAGCCCGATGACCAAGCTGGTCATTCTCAACTCCCCCGGAAACCCCACAGGCTCCGTCTATTCGGAAAATGAGCTCGCCGCACTCGCCGAGGTTGCCTTGGACGAAGAGATCTACATCCTCTCCGACGAAATTTACGAAAAACTCGTTTATGATGATGTAAAACACTCCTCCATCGGATCTTTCAGCAAGGATCTCTATAACCTCACTCTCACCGTCAACGGATTCAGCAAACCCTACGCCATGACTGGTTGGCGCCTTGGGTACGTGGCCGCCCCCACCGGTTTGGCCAAGGTAATCGATTCGATCCAAAGCCACTCCACCTCTCACCCCACCTCCTTCGCGCAAAAAGGTGCCCTCGCTGCCTACCGTGGACCTCAAGAGTGTGTTCAGGAAATGGTGAAGGAGTACGACAAACGTCGTCGTCGCTTCTGCGATCTCCTCACCCTAATTCCGAAACTCTCCTTCGTGAAACCTCAAGGTGCTTTCTATATTCTCGTCGATATCTCTCGCACAGGAATGAACTCGACCGAGTTCTCCGAAAAACTACTGGAAAAAGAGCGCGTCGCTGTGGTCCCAGGCAAGGCCTTCGGACTGGACTCCACTGTCCGCGTCTCCTACGCCACCTCCATCGATCAGATCGAAGAGGGTGTCCGCAGAATCGCTAAGTTCTGCAAATAATTCCCTCAGTGGTACGCGGTTACTAAAAAAGCAGCCTCTCCCACTTGCGCTTCGGGTTTTGCCGATTTAAGGTAGTACCTCATGAACGGACTCTTCCTTCTTACCTTTCTTGGGACCATGGCCCTCTCCCTTTGGGCCGCCGCAAAAGTCAAAATTGCCTACGCCAAGGGTAGCCAAGTCCCCGCCTCCTCAGGCTTCACCGGCGCGGAGGCGGCCTCCCGCATCCTCGATGCCGCTGGAATTCGAAATGTTCAGATCGTTGAGCAGGATGGTCTTCTCGGGGATCACTACGACCCCATGCATCGCCGGCTCGTTCTCTCGACGCAAAACTTTCACGGCCACTCCGCTGCCGCCCTCGGCGTCGCAGCCCATGAGTGCGGGCACGCCATTCAACATAAAATCGCCTACGCCCCCTTGCAGTGGCGCATGGCCTCGGTAGGTGCCACCACCTTTGCCAGCCAGATCGTTACTTGGCTCCCTCTATTCGGTCTCTTCTCAGGCTTCGGGGGCTTCCAATCCCAAACCTACCTCACCATTATGGTTGTCGGATGGGGCACAATCATGCTCTTCAATCTCGTTACTCTTCCAGTTGAGTTTGATGCCTCCCGACGCGCCCTTCAAATCCTCCCGAAAATGAAGTTTATCTCCCCAGGGCCCGAATCCAAAGCCGTCGAAAATGTGCTGCGCGCTGCCGCTTGGACCTATGTTGCCGCCTTCATCACCTCACTTCTCTATCTTCTCTGGCATCTGCTTCCTCTCCTCGCTGGCCGAAGAAGCGACTAAGCCCCACTCCATTGCCCCACGCCAACAACCTGCAACACAACCGGTTGTAGGTTCTGCAGATTTCCCCTTGCTTATTTGGGAATAGCTTCTTATCTGTAAGACAAGACCCCACTGCTAGATATGAAGCTATTTTTATCATTTCTGACCCCACTTTTTGCATTCGTTGTTATACAGTCTGCCCTCGCCTCCGCCCCAGTTTCCGAAACCTACTCTCACCCCCTTCTGAATCAGATTTATGAGATGCACTCTTTGGCTGAATCAGGCAACAAAGATGCAACTCGCCGGCTCGTGGCTTGGCTCGAGGAACTCACCGCCGAACAGCCAGACAACGGAATCCTTCTCGTCTATCTCGGAAGCTCCTACACCCTCGCAAGTCGAGATGCCTTCATTGGCCCTGGTAAACTTCGCTACCTCATGGCAGGTCGCGACTGCATGGACCGCGCCGTTACCATCCGCCCCGACGACCCCAACGTCCGCTTCATCCGTGCCATCAATAACTATCACCTCCCTACAATGTTTAATCGGCGCAGCATCGCACGGGACGACTTCCGAAGACTTGTCGATCAACTCGCCAAAAGCCCCACCTGTCTGGATACCCTCACTTCCCAAGCCGTTTACTACTATGCCGGTCTCTGCTTCGCCCAACTTGAGGAAGAAAAGAATGCGAGGGACTCGTTCCAAAAAGGCCTCGATCTAAAAATTACAGGCCCCCTCACCGCCAAAATCACTCAAGAGCTGGCGGAGTTGACTCCCACCGCTGCTGGTCAGTGAGTCGCCCTCCTGGGAAATCTTACCTCTCTGCCTCGCAAATCCGCCTTCGCGTCCGCACACTCGCTGCCTCCATTTGCCGCACTTATCGCAATCGTCCTCTCACTATCGTGGCTCTGCTCAAAGGGAGCGTCTTTTTTGTTGTCGATCTCCTGCGCCATCTCGACTCTGATACCGAGGTAGAATTCTGGAATGTCTCCAGTTATGAAGGCACCCGTTCAACAGGAAAAATCCGCGGCCTTGAGCACTGTCGAGGAAACCTCCACGGCAGAGATGTTCTTCTCATCGATGATATTCTCGACTCCGGCCTGACCCTAGACCGAACCCGTTCACACGCCAAAAAACTTGGGGCTCGCACAGTGCAAATCTGCGTCTTGCTCAGTAAACAAAGAAAGCGCGCCCGGAACGTCCGAGCCCGCTGGATCGGTTTCAAAATTAAGGACGAATTTGTTGTCGGCTACGGCCTCGACCTTGATCAACGCTATCGCGCTCTCCCCTCCATCCGCACCCTACCCTCAAGCCCATCCTCCACCTGAAGGAGTTGGCTCGACGGAGCTAACGAGACGATCCGAAATCAACTATTCCGCAATATCCTCATTCCATAACTCCGGTTTGGCTTGGATAAAATCTCCCATCATCTTCACTAACGCAGCTTGATTCAGAATTACCACCTCCACTCCATGGGATCGCAAAAATTCAGGCGCCCCAGGAAAATTGACCGCCTCACCCACCACCACTCTCGGAATCTTAAACTGCACAATCGTCCCAGAGCACATGTAGCAGGGGCATAAGGTCGAATAAATAACCGTGTCCAAGTAACTCTTTTGCCTCCCTGCATTCATCAAACAGTCCATCTCCCCGTGCAAAATCGCGCTCCCTTTTTGCACCCGCTGATTGTGCCCCCGCCCGATAATTTTCTCCCCCCGAACTAAGATTGATCCAATCGGTATTCCACCCTCCGCCAGCCCTTTTCGCGCCTCCGCCTCCGCCTCCTTCATAAACTGCTCATCGAAATCCGAGTTTTTCATTGGTTAGGTTTAGCAGTGGACCCTCTCACCACTAGCTCTCCCTTCGCAAGAATCGGCTTCATCTCCCCAAGATCATCTCGGCCCTTTTTCCAAAGCTCAAAACCCAACCTTCCCAAACTAGGGAAGCGAACTGTTGTCAACGAGACCACCCCATGTCGTGCAAAATCTCCATCCCCCACCCCCACCACACTCATCCCACCGGGAACCATCATCCCCGCTCCATAACACGCCCGGATCACACCCCCCGCCAAAATATCCGTTGCACACAGAATCGCCGTCGGTCCCTCTTTTTTTCCCAAGATCTTTTTCATCTCCTTGGCCGCATCCTCAGAATCTAACCCCACCATATTCGCCCCACCCACTAGGACCATCCCCCTCGTTTCAACACCCTCCTGCACACTCTGCAAATGGAGCGCATGACTTCGAGCCGCCGAATGACCCCCAAAATACGCCACTCGGCGATGTCCCAAGTCATAAAGATGATCCAATGCCAAATCCGCCGCTCCCCTCATATCCCGGACCACCCAACTCACTTTGCCGCTCCCTAAACCCACCCCCGCAGGATATCTCTTCAGGAAAATAATCGGACAGCTTCCACGATTCGCCACCTCCAAGGAGGCCGAGCGATGCTCCGTACTGATTCGTGGCAGGAGAAAAATCGCCTCCGCTCCTCTTCCCATCATTGCCCGCACCTGCTCCATCTCCTCCTTACCCGTACGTGCTAACCCCACCAGGACCGCAATACCCGACTCCTGCGCCGCCTCGGCCAAGCCTCCCGAAACGAAAGAGCCCTCCTCCGAAGTCAGGTCAGGTAAAATCAATCCCACCCACCCGCTCTGCTTCACTCTTAAACTCCGAGCCGCTTCGTTGGGCCAATACCCCAACCGGTTCGCCTCTGCCTGCACCCGTGCTTTGGTGGCCACCCCAATATCCGGCGCATCCCGCAACGCTTTCGATACCGCCATGACCGAAAGCCCTAACCCCTCCGCTAAATCACGTAATCGTACCTTCACACCGCCTCAGGATCCTCTGCCAAACCTGCTAAGAACTCCTCCGGGCTCTTCGCCGCCATGAGTTTCTCCCGTACTTCGTCCTGCCTCAACAATCGGGCCATCGCCCCCACCAAGGCCAGATACTCCGTCACCATTCTTCGTGGTGTGCCAATCACAAAAATAAAATGAATTTTTTCCCCCGCCTGATCAAAACTCACCCCTTCTTTACTTCTCCCCACCGCCAATACCAGCCTCTTCACGTGATCTGTTCTGGCATGGGGAAATGCCACCCCGTTTCCCAAGCTCGTCGCCTCCACCCGTTCCCGCGCCAAAAGCTCATCGTAAAAACCCTGAAAGTGGATCACTCCTTCATCCTTTTCTAATAAAGCGGCCACCCGGTGAATCGCTACCGTCCGCTTCGTTTCATTTAAATCCAGCAGGATGTGCGCTGGTTGTAAAAGCTCGGCTAACTTCATCACGCGACTCCCGCCGCACCGCTCCAACCCAACTTCTGCCTCGTCAAACCGTAAAAGCCAAAACCCACCGGATGCATCAACTTCACCACGGGTCGCCCCACTTCCACCCGCAAGCAGCTGCCTCGACTTAGCTTCCCAATTTTCTTTCCATCCAATCTTACCACCGCGCTTGGTTCCCCTTGGCTTAACCACAATTCCACCCCTTCTTGCTCCCCCACCACCACAGGACGCTGCGCCATCGCATGGGCACATACTGGAGTTAAAACCATCGCCCTCGCTCTCGGGCTTACCAGCGGTCCACCTGCCGACAAGGAATACGCCGTCGAACCCGTCGGGCTCGCTACCAGCAACCCATCCGCATGATAATCCGACAACATTTCTCCTCCCACCTTGACTCGGACCCTCACCATCAGCTGCCCCGCTTGCGGCCCCACCGAGACCTCATTCAGTGCACTCCACTCCTGCCGTCCACCCGAAAGCTTCACCGAGAGGACCGTCCTGCTGCTTACCCCGAATCGACCCCGTAGAATTTCAGGCAGCACTGTTCCCACCTCACCCGCTTTTACCGATGTCAGAAAACCCAATGATCCCAAATTGATTCCCAAAAGGGGAATTCCCCATCCCATCGTGGCCTGCGCTGCATGCAACATCGTGCCATCCCCACCTCCAACCACCACCGCATCGATCCGGCCCCGCTTCGCCCGTGCTAACCCACTTTCCGAAACCCACCTCGCCTTGACCCCAGCTTGTTGAAATATCGATTTCAAAACCATCGCCACACCCATCGCGCCAGGCTTCCCACGACGTAGACAAACGAGCACCTGACGGATCCTGCGATTGTTTGCAGATAGGACACGAGCCATACTCCACAATTCACCGAAAACCCCTGCCCCTCAAGAGGATTCCCACTCTTGCGCCAAGCCCTTCGTGAAGTATTCTAACCATCCTATGTCGCGGTTCCCCCTTAACCACGCAATGCCCCAAGCTCAGGGCCTCTACAACCCTTCCCATGAGCA
Organism: Verrucomicrobia subdivision 6 bacterium; assembly: GCA_945866245.1. GTDB lineage: Bacteria > Verrucomicrobiota > Verrucomicrobiia > Methylacidiphilales > Verrucolacustridaceae > Verrucolacustris. The sequence goes on from CAMBGW010000028.1 coordinate 7,528, forward strand.
CGACGCTTGTGGCGTGGGCGTTGTTGCCGATATCCAAGGGAGGCGTACCCGCTCGATCCTCGAGCGTGCCCTCAGCTGCGTCTGCCAGCTCGCCCACCGTGGCGCCCTCGATGCGGATGCAAAATCAGGAGACGGCGCAGGTGTCCTCACCCAAATCCCCACAAAACTGTTCCGGCGGGAAGTCGAAAAGCTAGGACACCAGCTTTACGGGGAAGGAGACCTTGGGATCGGATTCTTCTTTCTCCCCGCCCAAGATAAATATGCCCAAGCCCATATTCGCCGAATCGCAGAGGAAGTTGTCGTTCGCCGTGGCCTCGTTTCTCTTGGGTGGCGAGTTGTCCCAGTCAATCCACGCATCTTAGGGGAAAAGGCCTCCCTCTCCGCCCCCCGAATCGAACAGCTCCTTGTCGCTCGACCCGACTCCAAAAAACTCTCGGATGATGCTTTTGAAATGGTTCTCTTTTTGGCTCGGAATGAAATCGAACACCGCTGTGCCGCAGACCGCACCCCCCCATTTTATATCCCCTCCTTTAGCGCCCGAGTCATCGTTTACAAAGGCATGCTCACTGGCACGCAGCTCAAAAGCTTCTACCTCGATCTTCAAGATCCCGCTTACGAGACCGCCCTGGCCGTCTTCCACCAAAGATATAGCACCAATACTTTCCCCACTTGGCCACTCGCCCACCCTTTCCGCATGGTCGCTCACAACGGAGAAATTAATACGCTTCGGGGAAATCGTCACTGGGTTCACGCCCGCGAAGCCGATCTCTCCCATCCCGGCCTCGACCCTGCCGATCTCCCTCTTCTGCACCCCATCATCCAACCCGGCGGAAGCGACTCCTCCAGCTTGGATAACGCCTTCGAACTTCTCTCCATTTCAGGCCGCGGCCCCCTCCATGCAATGCTTATGCTTGTTCCTTCCGCCTACCGCTCCGAGGAATCCCTTTCCCCCGAAGTTCGGGCTTTTTACGAATACCACGAGTGCATGAATGAGCCTTGGGACGGACCGGCCGCTCTCGCGTTCAGCGACGGCCGAATCGTTGCCGCCTGCCTCGATCGAAACGGCCTCCGACCCGCCCGCTATAAAATCACCAAAGATGGCCTTTTCCTCATGGGCTCCGAAGTCGGCATCGGCGACATTCCCGAAAAGTCGGTCATCGAAAAAGGCCGGCTCGCCCCTGGGGAGATGATTGCCGTTGATACCATCAATAAAAAGCTTCTACGTAATTCGGATATCAAAAATTTTGCCGCATCTGAAAAACCGTACGCCCAGTGGGTCAAAGAAGGGTTGCAAACTTTGCCCCCAATCCCCGCTCAACTCCCCACTGTCCCAGCCGACCTAACTTCAACTCTGCTCTCCTTCGGATACAGCGACGAGGAGCTCAAAGTTATCCTTCTCCCCATGATCCAAAAAAGCGAGGAAGCCACCGGTTCGATGGGGGATGATGCTGCTCTCGCCGTCTTTTCCCGCCGGGCTCGCCTCTTCTACCAATACTTCCGCCAACTTTTTGCCCAAGTCACCAACCCACCGATCGATCCGATCCGGGAAAAGCTCGTGATGTCCACAACCGTCTACCTAGGTGTCCGCCCAAACTGGTTAACCGACGGTCCCGACCACGTTCGCCTTTTGCGACTCGACTCTCCCGTCATCTCCCCCAACGAACTAACCGCTATTCTTTCTCGCAAAGAGCCTGCTCTTCGCTCAAAAACCATCTCCGTCCTTTTCCCTGTTTCAGGTGGTGTTGAAGCATTCCAAAAGCGCCTCCGAGAAATTAGTGACGAGGCTGCGGCCGCCGTCCGCGAGGGATGCTCCATCCTCTGCCTCTCCGACCGCGGGACCCAAGCCGAGCAATCCGCCCTTCCGATGCTCCTCGCGATCTCCTCAGTCCATCACAGCTTGATCCGTGCAGGCCTCCGGATGAGGACCTCCCTCCTCGCCGACACCGCTGATTGTCGTGACGTGCATCACTTCGCCTGCCTTCTCAGCTTTGGTGCATCTGCTGTCTCCCCCTACTTAGTCTGGGAACTGGCGGCACGCTGGCAGGCGGAAGGGGCCCTTCCCGATCTCGACGCCAGCAAGATCATCTCTGCCTACCGACAAGCGATCGACAAAGGACTGCTCAAGATTATGTCCAAAATGGGAATCTGCATGCTGACAAGCTATCACGGCAGCCAACTTTTCGAGGCGGTCGGGATTGGACCCTCCCTCATCCGAAACCACTTTACCGATACCCCCTCGCAAGTCGCTGGAATAGAAATTCCAGAACTGGCCGACGAGACCATTCGTCGCCATAACGAAGGATATGCGGCTGCAGCAGCTTCGAACGAGCGACTACCCGACGCTGGGGTCTACCGCTGGCGTCGGGATGGTGAGGTTCACGCGATTACTCCCCCCGCGATTCAATCTCTTCAGGCATTGGTTGGCCTAAAAGGTGCCGATCAGCGCAACTCCCCCGCCCAGTTTCAATCTTACCTAGACGCTCTTAATAAAAGCACCCCAATCACCATTCGCCACCTACTCCGCCTCAAGCAAGGGCGTACCCCACTTCCTCTTGATGAAGTTGAGCCGGTAGACGAGATCCGCCGTCGCTTTACCACCGCGGGAATGTCCCTTGGTTCTTTATCCCCCGAAGCCCCTGAGGCTCTTGCCATCGCCATGAACCGGATCGGCGGAAAATCGAACTCCGGGGAGGG
>CAMBGW010000029.1 GCA_945866245.1 Verrucomicrobia subdivision 6 bacterium
TTTTGCTAAGGTAGGTCATGCTTCGAACATTTCTTTGCGGTAAAATTCACCGAGCCACGGTGACCGATGGATCTCCTGATTACGAGGGTAGCTTAGGGGTCTCTGTCGACTTGATTGAGGCCGCAGGCCTGCGAGTAGGTGAAAAAATCCTGGTCGGGGTAATCAACACTGGGGCACGGTTCGAGACCTACCTAATTCCCGCTCCTGCGGGCAAAGGCGCGATTGTTCTGAATGGAGCCACAGCTCATCTCGGCAAAAAAGGGGATCTACTCACCATCATGGCCTTCGCCCAACTCACGCCCGATGAAATCAAAACTCACCGCGCCAAAGCAGTTCTTCTTGGTCCCGGTAACAAAATCGAGAAAGTCTCCGAAATCACTACTGCAAATCATTAACCACCAATCACTTCTGTGGGGTCAGAGGCCCTGCAAGTCGTTGTAGATCAATATTTTGCAAGGTGGTTTTTTAATTGTGGGGTCAGAGGTGCTGGTGAATGTTAGCGGTCTTTCACGCAGCGAAAGCCAAGATGGGAGGTTCCCGTGCTGATCTCCCCCTTACTTCGCGTGCCTAAAATATATCGGGCACAAAACTGGTCGGAACAGAGAAATGAACCACCTCGGTGCACCCTCTTTTTTGCACTCGGTTCCTCTGGGTCAAATCCACTGCTAGGACCCTTTGGATCACGAACTACCCCACTTTTTGAATCCGTCTCATAGCTGTCTGGTCGATACCAGTCGGAGCACCACTCCCACACATTTCCAGATAAATCATATAAACCGTAGGGGTTGGCTGGATACTTTCGCACGGGGGCAACTCCCTTCCAACCGTCTTCGCCGCTGTCCGTATTGGGAAACTTTCCCTGCCAAGTGTTCGCCATCCATTTCCCGCTGGGGCGAAATTCATTTCCCCATGGATATGTTTCTCCCTCCTTCCCTCCCCTCGACGCCCGCTCCCACTCCGCCTCAGTCGGTAATCTTTTCCCCGCCCACTTGGCATACACCTCCGCGTCCTCATAAGCCACATGGACCACCGGGAAAGCTCCTTTTCCCACCAGATCAGTTCCCTTGCCCAGCGGATGATTCCAACAAGCCCCGGGCAGATAACTCCACCAAGCTGCGAAATCATCCAAAGAAACGGAGTTCTTTGGACTCCTAAAACAGACCGAGCCAGGCACCAACATCTCTTCAGGCGCCCCTGGAAAATCCTCCGCCTTAGGTTTCCGCTCCGCCACGGTTACATAACCGGTCGCCTGAATAAATTTTTGAAACTGATCATTAGTTACCTCAGTCTCATCCATCCAAAACCCATTCACCTCCACCTCGTGCGATGGCTGAGAGTCGGTAAACCCGCCCCACAATAAACTACAGGTCGGTTTCTTGGGATCGGTAGCCGCCAAAGCTTGCCGACAGGCCGACTCTCCCGGCCCTCCCATGAGAAACCTCCCCCCAGGAATCCAGACCATCCCCTCTGGCTTCTGCCCAGCGGGCTCTTCAACTCGCAACCCTCGCTGGCAACCGCCACCGAAAATCAAGAATCCTACGAAAACGATGATGGACCAACATTTCACCCCTCCATCCTTCCCTCAAACAGAGGCAAGCTCCAGAAGACAATTCATAGACTCGCCATTTTGTTCATTCTGGACTACTATTTTATCTCTATCGGACGCTTAGCTTAGTGGTAGAGCGCCTGCTTCACACGCAGGAGGTCACTGGTTCAATCCCAGTAGCGTCCAAAGCACTTTTATAATCGAGCCACCAGTAGCTCTCTTTGATAAATCATCTCTTTGGGCAGCTCATGATACAGCTTCAAGAAAAGCTCGTTCTGCAATACGAGTTCATTCCGCCACTCCTCCGGATCGATCTTCATCATTTCATCGAAACGCTCTCGGGTCATTTCCTCCATTCCCTTTAAATTCATGTCGTCAAATCGGGGCACCCAACCAATCGACTTCTCCCGGGCATCCTTCTGTCCGTGACATCGCCCAATAATCCACTCCAAAACCCTCATGTTCTCCCCAAAACCAGGCCAGCAGAACCTCCCTGCCCCATCTTTTCGAAACCAGTTCACATGAAAGATCCGGGGAAGAATCTCGATATGTCGCCTCATCTCCATCCAGTGATCGAAATATTGCCCCATGTTGTACCCGCAAAAGGGAAGCATCGCCATTGGGTCCCGCCGAACTTGTCCGACCGATCCCACTGCGGCCGCCGTTGTCTCCGACCCCATCGACGCCCCAACAAACACTCCATGGAACCAGCTAAAGGCCTGAAAAACCAAAGGCATGGTGGTCGCCCTTCGTCCTCCGAAGATAATCGCACTGATCGGCACACCCTGAGGATCATCCGCCTCCACCGCAAGTGCCGGATTATTCTTCATCGGAGAAGTAAAACGGCTGTTCGGGTGAGCTGCTTTTTCCCCGCTCCTCGGATCCCATGGCTTTCCTTTCCAATCAATCAGGTCGGCGGGCGGCGGATTATCTTTTCCCTCCCACCAGACATCTCCATCCGGAGTACGGGCCACATTGGTGAAAATCGTATCCCGGGCGATCGTCTTCATGGCGTTCGGGTTTGATTTTAGATTCGTCCCTGGAGCGACTCCGAAATATCCGTTTTCAGGATTAATCGCATGCAGTCGTCCATCCGGTGCAGGCTTCATCCATGCGATATCATCCCCGATGGTCGTAATCTTCCACCCCTTGTAGGAATGGGGAGGAATCATCATGGCAAAGTTAGTCTTTCCGCAAGCCGAAGGAAAAGCGGCAGCCACATACGTTTTCCGGCCTTCCGGGTCTTGCACACACAAGACCAGCATGTGTTCAGCCAACCAGCCTTCATCGCGCCCCAAATAAGAGGCGATCCTGAGTGCCAAGCACTTTTTCCCCAAAAGAGCATTTCCACCATATCCTGAGCCCACAGAGATAATTTCATTCTCCTCCGGGAAATGAGAGATGAAACGACGCTCCGGATTACAATCGAGAACAGTATGGGTCCCACGGTTGAAATCCTCGGAATTGCCCAGATGATCCCAAGCCACCTTCCCCATTCGCGCCATAATCCGCATGTTCAGCACCACGTAAATCGAATCAGTCAGCTCCACTCCAACCTTAGAAAGCCGAGAACCTGACGGCCCCATCAAATAGGGAATGACAAACAGAGTCCGTCCCTTCATCGAACCCTGGAGGAGAGCTTGGAGTTTCTGGCGCATGGCTTTCGGCTCCATCCAGTTGTTCGTCGGACCCGCCTCCTTCTGTCGCCGAGTACAGATGTAGGTGCACTGCTCTACCCGAGCCACGTCGTTCGGGTTGGAGTGATGATAGTGACACCCCGGCCATTTCTTTTGATCCAAGGGAATCAGCACCCCCTGCTTCACCGCTTGCTCCATCAAATAGGCCTTTTCCTCTTCCGACCCGTCGCACCAAAATATATTCTCTGGCTGGACAAGGTCTGCTGTCTTTTGGATCCAATCCAGAACGAATGGATTGTTGGGCTGAAGTTTCCCCAACTTGCCTTGGCTAGAAATGGCCTGAAGGGGATTCATAGAATTAGAATATTCGCGAGCTTAGGATGAGGAGGAACATTTTCCACAACCTGTTCCCTTGCCTCCACCCTTCCCGAAAAACTTGATGAGGAGATAAATCAATGCCGCAAAAACGAATCCGCCCACAAGGAGGCTCTGCCAGTTTGCTGTCATCTTAAAAGCCTAAGGCATGCCCGACGATTTGCACCATCCATGCGGCAAAGTAGGCCAGCCCAGTCATGTAGAGCATCATAAATGCCGGCCATCCCCATCCGCCCGTTTCCCTCTTGGCCACCGCGACGGTGCTGAGGCACTGCAACGCATAAACATAAAACACCAAAAGCGAGAGACAGGTCAAAGGACTATAAATGATTATTCCATCCGGCCAAGCTGCCCCGCGCATCGCTGCGACCAGTCCGCCCTCCTCACCACCCACATGATAGACAATCGACATCGTGCTAACAAAAACCTCTCTCGCCGCAAGGGAGGCCACCAAACCAATGCCTATCCTCCAGTCAAAACCCAGTGGCCGAATCACCGGCTCCATCCAATGCCCCAATTGCCCGGCATAGCTTCCCGCCAAATTAATCGATTCATCCTCCGAACTCTTCGGAAAACTCGAAACAAACCAAAGAAGTATAGAAAGAGCCAAAATGACCGTCCCTGCCCTTCGGAGGAATATCAGGGCCCGCTCCCACATCCGTAGTGCCACCGTTTGAAATGCGGGACAACGATAAGGCGGAAGCTCAAGGATTAAGGGAGGAGAACCTCCCCCCAACATTTTCTTGCGAAAGATCCAGGCCAGAAAGAAAGCGGTGCCCGTCCCCAACGCATACAAACCCAGCAGGGCGACTGCCTTTCCCCAAACAGGAACAAGAGCCACGGGCACAGCCGCTGCAATCAGCGTGGTGTAGACAGGAATACGGGCCGAGCAGCTCATTAACGGCGCGATGAGAATCGTCGTTAATCTGTCTTTCGGATCTTCAACCGTCCGAGTTGCCATGATTCCGGGAATGGCACAGGCGTAGGAGCTAAGCAGGGGGATGAACGATTTCCCGCTCAACCCCACCCGGTGCATCACCCGATCTAAAAGAAAAGCGGCCCTCGCTAAATAGCCTGAATCCTCCAGCAACCCTAAAAAGAAAAAGAGAATTAGAATTTGCGGTAAAAAGATAACCACACCCCCAACCCCAGCCAAAATCCCATTAACGAAAAGCTCCCGAAGTATTCCCGCAGGCATCTGACTTTCCAGCAGTTGCCCAGCCCAAGTAAAACCGCTATCGATCCACTCCATGGGGTAGGAGGCAATCGAAAATATGGAGACAAAAAGGGAAACCATCATGGCGGCGAGAACACCCCAGCCAGCCACAGGATGCAGAACAATCGCATCGATCCAATCGGTCCAACTGGCCACTCGTGTTCCGCCAATCATGCCAGCCTCCCCTAAAACATTTCGCACATATTCATACCGCGCATGCACCACGGCTGCTGACCAGTCATAGGCCTCTTTTCGAAATCTTTCTCGCCACGCTTGTGCGAGTTTTCGTGCCCCCTCTGGACCAACATCAGATCCAGCAAGAAGCTCGAGCGCTTTTCCCTCAGCCCGCCCCTCTGCCGGCAGGGAATCACGCCACGCTGCCGCAATCTGCCCCACGGCCACCGCCAGGGGAGGCGGCATGGTCCACTGTCGCGGACCGGGATGAAGAAGCGTTTGCCCCAAAGCGGCTCGTAATTCCACTAATCCTTTACCTCGGTGGGCTTGCGTGGGGATGAAGGGAATGCCGAGCTTTTCGCTCAGCTCCTGGGGTCGGAGTCGTACCCCCCTACTCTCTGCCATATCGACCATATTCAGGGCTACTAAGACAGGCACGCCTAGCTCCATCACCTGGGTCACAAGGAAAAGATTTCGCTCTAAATTGCTCGCGTCCACCACACAAAGGATCCCATCGGGGCGAGGCACCCCGGGCGATTCCCCTCGCAAAACTTGCAGGGCAATTTTCTCATCCGGCGACTGGGGCAAAAGGCTATACATACCAGGTAGGTCGATCAGCTCGATTGCTTCCCCGTGCAAAGTAAATGCCGTTCCTGTTCTTTTCTCGACCGTCACTCCTGGGTAATTTCCGACCCGCTGCCTAAGACCGGTGAGTGCGTTAAAAAGAGTGCTCTTACCAGCGTTCGGATTGCCGATCACCGCCACCCAGCGTTTCACCCCATCCTGCTTCATCGGTAAGACGGGGCCAACCCCCCGTATTGAAAATCCCTAGGACCTGCCGTCCACATGCTCGACTAAAATCTGCTTGGCTAAGCGAGCGCTCAGGGCCACCCGAGTTCCGCACACCCAACAAACAAGATCCGCACCACCACGAATTTTTGTGACGAGAGCATTCTCACAAAACCCCATCTCCCGCAACCTTTGGCACGTTTGCGGAGGGCACTCTAAACGGCTCACCCGAACCTCTGTCCCCGCCCCTACCTGTGTCAGGTCTAAGCTGTACCCTTCTCCCGCTACATCTTGGGTCTCCACTGGGTAAATCTGCCCCTTTTGAGACTGAGTTGCAAGTAATCCGCTCCCTCAACCTAGGGGTCATACCCTAATCTAGTTTTCAGGCAGGGATGAAAAAGAGACTCAAGCGTACCAGCGATATAACATCAGATAAACCAGGACCCCAGTAACCGAAACGTACATCCAGACGGGCCATACCCAAGGCGTCAGCCTCTTATGTTTTTCAAATTGCCCCGTCGCGGCAAACCAGACCACCGCCAAAATAAAGGGCAAGTTCACCACAGCCAGAATGGTGTGAGGTATCAAAATAAAGAAATAGAGAGAACGCACCCAACCCTGCATGGGAAACAGCTTGGGCCCCACGGTAAACTTATGCAGAAGATAGGAGGCGAGAAAAACGGTCGAGACGCAAAATGCCGTCGTCATAATCTTTCGATGAGCCTCTTTATTTCCCCGCTTAATCTGAATCCATCCCGCCAAAAGCAGTAGCGCGGTTGTCCCATTCAGACAGGCGTTCAGCAGCGGTAAATCCTGAAAAGTCATTTTTTCTTCTCCTCTTCCCGCAAAAGAGATCCGATATCTGGCAAAACACGGGCCAAAAGATCCGCATCGGTTCCGTTGTAGTAAGCCCGCACCTGACCCCGACCATCCACCAGTGCCACCTTCGTGCTGTGGAGCATTTTCCCAGCCTGGGCAATCGATTCGGGAGGGTTTTCTTCCACCGCCAGCTTCATTCCCTCTCGAGCCAAGCGATAGATCTCCTTCATCGATCCCGTGAGAAACCACCAATTTTTTCCCGCACTATACTGCTCCGCATATTGACGGAGCCGCTCGGGAGTATCGGTCTGCGGATCTACCGTAATGGAGACAATTCGCACTTTTCCTTTCGTTCTACGTACCGCTTGCGCTACCTCAGCCATCCGACTCGTCAAAATCGGACAAGGGCCGGGACAGGTACTAAAGAAAAAATCGGCCACCCAAATTTCTCCCCGCAAATCGGCTAAGGTCTTGGTCTGACCGTCTCTCTCCGTAAGTTGAAAATCGGAAATTTGGCCGAGAACGGGCAATACTTGAAAATCCTGTCTCTCTGCTGAAATCCAGATTTCACGAACGCCAGCGGCAATGACTGCAATCAGTCCAGCAACCAGCAGAGCCCAAATTGCGGCGGTTAGGTTTCGGTTGGCGGGACGCGGACCCGGTCGAACCGGTACTTCAGGGGTCACGAACGCCGGCTGACCTGAAAAGCACAGGCCATCACGAGCAAAAGTGTCGAGGCGCAAACAATCGAAAAATCGTGCGAAAGATCTACCGGCAAAGGCATTCCTGGACGTGTCGCCAGTAGCCCAGCCAACGCATCGTGCCCATAGCTGAGAGGATTGAATCGCATGAGCACACGAATCCACTCGGCCGCCCCAGCTGGGGGGAAAAGTGCCCCGCTCAAAAACCAGAGGGGAACAAAAAAGAGATTAATCAGGGCGTGAAAGCCTTGAGTCGAATCCATCGGCCAAGCAATGAGGAATCCCAAAGCGGTCAACCCAACCGCCAGGACAGCAATGATGGCCAGAAGGTAAAAAAGGACACGCGCGTCAGGATGATAATCGGAGTACGGAGCCAAGAGAACGACGACAATGGCTTGAAATACAGCCAAGAGGGTTCCCCCGATCAGTTTTCCAAAGAGAATGGCCGATCGCCCGTCCGGAGCGACAAGAACTCCCTGCAGAAATCCCTCCCGCCGATCCTCAATGATCGACACGGTCGAAAAAATTGCCGTAAAGAGGATAATCAGCAAAACGATCCCTGGGAAAAAGTAGGTTAAGTAATCGGTTCGTTCCCGAAACCCAGGTGCCACCAAGGATCGTCCCACTCCAGAGCCAAGCAAAAACCAAAATAAAACTGGTGTGGCCATCGCCCCAATTACGCGATTCTTTTGCCGAAGAAAACGGGTTACCTCGCGGAGAGCTAAACTGTAGGAAGCTTGCATGAACATAAAATTAAATCTCCCCAGGGGTGGACGACCAGAGTCGGCCTGTTTTTTGCAGGAAAAGATCCTCTAAAGTAGGACGGCAAAGGGTCACCGAGGTCACCTCATGGCTGTATTCACGCCACAACCGAATGGCCAGCGGAGCGGCCTGCCCACGAGTCGGTACCACCTTGACCGATGCAGGTTCAACTGTGACTTCGATCTCACCCTCTTTACGGATCCGTGCAGCTAATTTTTTCGGGCTGTAGCTTCCCAAACGAACATATTCTTTGCCTAGGGAACTCCGAAGCTCGGAGACCTTGCCCGAAGCAACCGAGTGGCCCTGATCTAATAGGAGAATCTCATCCGCAGGCTCAGCCTCCTCCAAAAGATGGGTCGTAAAAAGAACGCTCAGCTTTCGCGTGTTGCGAATTCCCGAAATAATGCTCCAAAGCTCCGAGCGGATCGCGGGATCCAAGCCGGTTGTGGGTTCATCCATCAAAAGGATACTCGGACGGGTAAGGAGCACCTTGGCGATTTCCACTCTTCGCCGCAGACCGCCTGAGAGGCTTTCCACCATCTCCCCTCCCCGATTTTCGACCCCTAGAGCCTCAAGATTTTTGTTAATCCGTGTCTCCAAATCATGAGGGTCCAGTCCGTAAAGATTGCCGTGATGCCGAAGGTTCTCTCGGACCGTTAATTTCATATCTACTGCCGGATTTTGAAATAGAACTCCAATTTTTTTTCTTACCGGGGTGGGAAACTGCCGTAAGCTCCGACCCCCTACCGAAATTTCCCCATCTTGCAGCGCGAAAATGGTCGAAATAATTTTAAAAAGCGTTGTTTTTCCGCTTCCGTTCGGGCCGAGGACACAGAACATCCCCCCCTCTTCCAATTTCAAATCAATGTTATCGAGAACACGTTTTCGGCCATATGAGTAACCCACCCCTTGAGCTTCAACTGCATAGACGCTGTGATCCATAGACACCAAGGTGAAGGAAAAGATTCCTACGGTCAAGCGAAGGGCAGATCGCCCAAAGAGGAAACGGAAATAAGTTAGCGGGAGTGAAGCGGCGCCACTGCCCCAGCCGGGCTGTCCGAAAGTAACTTTGCTGGAACCCCTTGCGTCTGGAGATAGGACTCGATTCGGCTGAGGGAATCTACCGGCATCGGTTTTGTTCCCCGCCTCGTGCATAAGGTTAATTCACACTGATGCGCGATTTCCTCCGCATCCATTCCACGAGCCTTGGCATGCTCCACCGAAAGGGTCAGGCGACTTTTCCAATACTTCATCCGATTATCAGCACACCCATGATCCAGTTCATCAATCACCGCTTGGGCAAAACCCCAAATCTCCCTCTGTAAATCTTCCGAAAGCCGAGTCGCATGCATCCCCACTTGATAGTGTTGAATTTTAGAAATCATCTGAAGAGACGAGACAATGATCGATTTATCTTATAATTACAATAATTAAGTTTCTATAGGTATTAAGTATTCTAATAATTTAAGTCGTTGCCTGTGAGTCATGTATAAAAACAAGAAGCGTGGGTGATCAAACCCACGCTTCTTGCCAAACACTAGGAGATGTAAACGATCTGTAGTAATAGACAGGGGAAGAGCCAAAACGTTCAAACTTTTTTCGGCTATTTCAGCCACTTAATTGCCATGAACCCCCCTACTCCCAGAAGGAATAAAAGGGTAACCGCCACCTCTAAATACTTTTCAATATGAGGCTTCAGCTTGGCCCCCCCTAGGCGAATCACCGCCGCCACCATAAAGAACCGTCCGGCCCTGCCTAAAATTGAAGCTGCAACTAAAGTCGAAATCGGAACAGCAAAGACACCCGAAGCTACCGTAAAGAC
>CAMBGW010000030.1 GCA_945866245.1 Verrucomicrobia subdivision 6 bacterium
GCGCGAACCGATTCGCGCTCTTTTCTTAAGGGAGAAATTAGAGAGCCAATGACCACCAATCCCGACTCTGCCATCAGTTTTGCCACCTCCCCTGCTCGCCGGATATTTTCGGCACGATCTGTCATGCTAAAGCCCAAGTCCGCACACAAGCCGTGCCTCAAATTATCCCCGTCCAGTATCATGGTTCCGATTCCCCGTCGAAAGAGCAGACTCTCAAGAGCCACAGCGAGAGTTGACTTGCCCGATCCAGATAATCCAGTCAGCCAGATGACCGCCCCCTCATGGCCAAAGTGACCTGCGCGCGCCTCTTGGGAAACTCTCCCCTCTGTCCAAGTCAAATGTTCTCCTGTAACCGCCTTGGCTAAAGTGGATGGATACTCGGCGAAGGTAATAATGCCGCCCCCTCCAATTCTGGGCCCCCTCTGTAAAGCAAACCTGCCAGTCGCGGAAACTTTCTCATGGGCATCATAAACCAAGGGTCGGCGGCACCGGATCCTCACTTCCGCCACCTCAAAGCGCCCCACCTCCTCGCGAGCATCATTGACCGCCTCTAATTTTTCCGCATCCACCACACGGTCGATCGATACAATCCTTGCCTCAACCGTTTGCGTTCCTAATCGAAGCGTGACCGGGGCTTGCAAACGCAGAGGCTCGATATCCAGCCAAAAGATCCTCGCACGTACCTCTCTGGACTCGACAGGGGGATTGTCCTGTAAAGCGCCCACATGACCCCTTTCGACAAAAATCTGCTCCTCCAATGTTACGGCGACACTATGACCAGGCCCGACATCCCGCAGGGGTGTCTCCTCACCCCACGACTCGATTGATTTAATTTTGCTCGTTTTTCGATCAGGAAAGAAAACAACAGGGTCTCCCACACGAATTCTTCCGCTTTCTAGCTTACCGGCAATCACCCTGCGTGAATCAAACCGATATACATCCTGAATGCTGAAGCGTAGGGGGCCCTCACTCTTGGCCTGCACTTTACCCGCACCCGCTAAAAGGGCTTCCAGGAGTGTCGGCCCTTTCCACCAGGACAAGTTTTTTTCATCCCGTCGCATCACCGTCGCTCCTTCACGAGCTGAGATCGGGATAACCTCGCGGGGGGTAATCTTCAGCCCTCCTAAATAGTCGCGAATCTCTTTTTCCAGCGTGCGAAAACGATCCTCTTTCCACCCCACTAAATCCATTTTGTTTACGGCAACGATGACACGGGAGACCCCCAAAAGAGACAAGAGAAGACCATGTCTTCGGGTCTGCTCCTTTAAACCCTCTTGCGCATCGATCAGTAAAATGGCCTCTTCTGCCGCGGCCGCGCCCGTCACCATGTTTTTAATAAATTCGCGATGACCTGGGGCATCGATAATTTCAAAGGACTGACCTTGGTAACGAAAACCGATCCGCGTTGTATCGATTGTAATATTTTGTGCCTGCTCCTCCAGAAATGCGTCCAGCAGGAAGGCATACTCCAGCGGCATTCCCTCCTCCCGTGAGGCTTTTTCCGCTGCTTCTAGCTTCCCCTCAGGCAGTGATCCCGTGTCCGCCAAAAGCCGACCAATCAGAGTCGACTTCCCGTGATCCACATGTCCCACAACCACAATACTTGTGCGGGGTTCTTCTGGACCGCCTGCGGCTCGAGCTCCCCCTTGCCTCTTTGGAAAAAAGGCTGCGACATAATCCGCAGGTACCGGCTTAGGAGCCGGAGGCATGACGACACCTTGGCTCACATGAATCCTTTCGCCCGCAATTTTTGCATGGCATTGCGTTCATGATGATCCTGTGCCCGACCAGCCCTTTCCGAGGTCTTGGTGACCTTTAACTCCTCCACAATGCCCTCCAAGGTGTCGACCGAACTTTCGATCGATTTGGTAATAGGCCAGCATCCCAGCGACCGATATCGCCTCCCCCCCTGGGCAAAATACATTTTTGGAATGGGAATGCCCTCTCGTCTGACATACTCCCAAATATCTAATTCGGTCCAATCGAGGAGCGGCTGGACACGCACATGCTCACCCGGCTTTACCGCGGTGGTGAACTGCCCCCAGAACTCGGGCGGTTGATCTCGATACTCCCACTCATTCTCGACCGTTCGGGGGGAAAAGTATCTCTCTTTAGCCCGTGTGGAATCCTCATCCCTACGAATTCCAGTAACCAAAGCATCCCAGCGATACTTGGCTAAGGCTTGCTGCAGGGCAGCTGACTTCAATTCGTGCGTGACGGTGACTGGATCATGCGTTTCATACCCCACACCTCTTTTTCTTGCCTCCTCATTCACCATGACAATCAGGTCGATCTCATAATGCTTTCGTGCCCACTCACGAAAGGCCAGCATTTCAGGAAATTCATACGTAGTGTCGATGTGGAGAAGCGGAAATGGGATCTTTCCCGCAAAGGCTTTTTTGGCCAACCAGATAAGTGTGTTTGAATCCTTGCCCATAGACCAAGGCATAGCCATATTCTTAAAATTCGCGAATGCCTCGCGAAGTATATAAATGCTCTGATCTTCAAGGTGTTGCAAATATGACATAAAAGATAGACTTTGTATGGTTTGCGCGTATATTGCAAGCATGATTCTTGAAAAAACAAGCGGGGTCAATTTAAGCAAAGCCCGGCTTGCAGACCTAGAAAAGGAATCTCCCCAAGAGCGATTCGCCTGGGCGGTTCGCACTTATCCAGAAAAACTGGTGCTAACCACCTCCTTTGGGGCTCAGTCCGCCGCCTTCTTGCATATGGCGACGCAAGTAGAGCCCGATTTACCCATCATTTTCATCGATACCGGATACCACTTCCCGGAAACATTAGAATTTGCCCAACAGTTGACCAAAAAACTTGGCCTAAAGGTTCAAACCTATCGACCCCTGCAAACTCCTGCGGACATCGAGAAAAAGCACGGGCGCCTCTGGGAAATGGGCGCAGACGGAATGGAAAAGTTTCATGAAATCATACGGGTTGAGCCCCTTCGACGGGCCATGAAAGAGCTAAACCCGCTCCTTTGGATTGCAGGTCTACGTCGCACCACAACAGCCTCTCGAAAAGAGTTATCCATTCTCTCCCATGTCAATTCTCGTATCAAAATGCTGCCCATCCTCGATTGGACCGATCGACAGGTCGGTGAATACCTGCAACAGCACTCACTCCCCTATCATCCTCTCTGGGCCAAAGGCTATGTCTCCATCGGCGACCGAGTGACAACGAAGCGTTTGGACGAAGTCACAGATCCTGCAGAGTTGAGACATTTTGGCGGCAAGCGGGAGTGCGGAATTCACGAGAAGGTCTAAGAAACGGAAAAAGATTTCAATCCCTGCCATACTCACCTAGGGTTTTAGGTTATGGCAGGCGAAGTTGTTGAGGTAGAGGGAGTCGTAAAGTCGGTGCTGAAGGGCACTCTCTTTCGTGTCGAACTTGTCAATGGTCACACCGTCCTAGCGCACATCTCAGGCAAAATGCGCAAGAACTACATTCGCCTGAATATCGGCAACAAGGTGAAGATGGAAATGTCTCCTTACGACCTAAGTAAAGGCAGAATCACCTACCGCATTCCTCCACCGTCCGCAGATGGCCAGCCTGTCGTTCCTGTTCCTCTCTAAACAACATTCCCTTTCGCAATCATCTCCGCATACGCTTCCCAAGGCACATCCCCGCCCTCATCCCGAGCAATTCGGGCTAAATCTTTCGAGCCAAATTCAATCCCAAAGAGCCCAAACCTAGGGTCGTAAGTTCCCCATTCGTAATTGTCGGTAAGCGACCAGTGAAAGTATCCAATCAAGGGTAGCCCCTCTGCGGCTAGCTTTTGCACTTCCCCGACGTGCTGCCGGATAAAATAACTTCGGCTCTGCTGGTCAGTCCTCAGCGTGCACAACTCCCCCGGGTGGCATCTTCGCTCCGCCATCCCATTTTCTGCGATTAAAATAGGTAAGTTCGGATACTCAGTGGCATAACGCTCGACAAAGAAACGCAATCCTCGCGGCAACGCTTTCCAGTCCCACCACTTTGTCGTCAGACTTTGTGTCAGCCATTCCCGAAGTCCTACCCGACCTAAACGCAAATCGGAAAAACTAGGCAGGCGGACCGCATTTCCGACAAAGGGGTCATAGTAATCGAATGAGATATAATCGACCACCGGTTCATCTCTTCTTTCCCTGACCAGCGCTACCAGTCGCGAAAAAGTGCTTTCGTTGAGGAATTTCCGGCTCAGCCCATGCTGAATCTGCTTAATCAATTCGCCGACCGCTTCTGAAAAAAGCCCGTGATGCGGGAAATCCATCGCCCGGTAGGCACGAGTAAATTCACGATAGCGGTCGGTCAAAAAAGCCAAGATAGGCTCGTTTCCCTCCGTGACCCTCGCCCCCTCCAAGACATCCAACAACATCTTATCCATCCAATACAAATCACTGGCAAAGTTATTAAAAGTAAGCTTCGGCTTTCCCCATTCGGGATGCTCCGCATACAACGCGTGCATTTCGCGACGGACGCGAACGTGGGCTTCTAACATCGTCTGGATGGCACAAAGAGCTGCAGCCCACCATGCACGACGGCCTGCTGGAAAAGCGCCCACATTATAAGTGCACGCCGCCAACATATTGGGCTCATTGATCGTAATAAACCATGTGGGTGGAGCAACACCTCGTGCGCTTAGCTTTCGATTCATCACCTCCCAAAGTTTTCTCTCAAAGGCACTAAAGATATGGGGCGTGCTTTCCTCTAACCATGGA
The DNA here is from genome assembly GCA_945866245.1 of Verrucomicrobia subdivision 6 bacterium. Lineage (GTDB taxonomy): Bacteria > Verrucomicrobiota > Verrucomicrobiia > Methylacidiphilales > Verrucolacustridaceae > Verrucolacustris. Next base: position 4,713 of record CAMBGW010000030.1, read on the forward strand.
TCGGCTCCCAACCACTGCGGGGTCGTAAAATGACAAAGGGTAATGAGCGGCTCGAGTTTACGAGCACGCAGAGCACAAATCATCTCGACATATCTTTCAATTGCCGCCTCCTGAAACTCAGCGGGCGGAGCTTCCGGTTGAATTCTCGTCCAGTCCACCCCTAAGCGATATCCCGTCAGCCCCATCATCTCGGCGCGGTCAAAATCCTCCTCATATCGATTCCAGAAATCGACCGATCGCCCTGAACGGGCCACCTTTCCCGACCTCTCCCAAGCAGCCCAATTATTTTGCGGCTCTCCCTCCCCATTGTATCCCCCCTCATGCTGGTAAGGGCAGGAGGATACTCCCCACAAAAACTTCTCACCAAAACGGCCCGCCCTCATCGCTTGCGTACCTGCTCGGCCATCTCCTCCTGCTGATCGCTATTCACTTCCACCGCGGTGTTATCGGACTCTCCTAGCAACGTTTTCACCACCGTTTCCGCAGCCTTCGGTCGACCCATCTCCCGCGCCGCCACCTTCATCCGATGAAGGCGGTCCGGATCGCCTAAAAGCCGTCCCACCTTGTACCCCAAGGTCGTAATCTCATTACACTTAATCGCCACTCCCTTTTCTAAAAGCTGATCACTGTTTCGCTCTTCTTGTCCTGGAATTGGATCATAAATCGCCATCGGAAGGTGAGAGGCCATCGCCTCAGCAGAGGTCATCCCCCCCGGCTTGCTGATCAATAAATCTGCCGCCGCCATCCATTCCGGCATATCTTCTACATAACCGTGTACTAAAAACTCAACCCCTCCCGTGGAAGCTCGATTCACCTCCTGCTCAACTCTCGCTTTCGCCTCTGGATTCTTTCCACAAATCACTACCACTTGAACTTTTTGATTCAATTGCCGGAGCGATTTTACCACCTGCTCAGCAGGATTGACTCCCAAAGCACCCGCTGTTACTAAAATGACCAGTCGCTCAGGATGTAATCCCAACTTCTTTCGTAAACTCGGGCGGTCTGCCATACGCCCGAACTTGGGATCCACTGGAATACCGCTTACTGTGACCCGCTCAGCAGGAAGCCCGAGCTGCGTTAAATAGGCTTTCGTTTCATCGAGCGCGACAAAATATCTGTGAAAAGCACGAGAAAGCCACATCGCGTGAAAGTCGTAGTCGGTCACCACGATCGACAGCTTCGCTTGAATCACTTTCTGGGTGATCAAATGCGAAATAATCTCCGCGGGCATAAAGTGAGTGCAGACAGTGATATCGGGTTGGAGCTTCGAGATTAAGCGCACGAGTGGACGCGTATTTAGCCGATCCAAAAGTAAGCGCATCTTGTCGGTTTTCCACGGCTCATCGCTTTTGTCATACCACCAGCCCAAGAGAGTCGGTGCGTCCTGCACTAACGTGAGGTAAAGCTTTGAGTAGAAGTCTCGAAATAGTTTATTGGTGAAAGAGAGCGCATCGACATTTACCACCTCGCCGACCCCTGGGGTATTTCTGCAGACCGTCTCAATCGCCGCCGCCGCTCGCACGTGCCCCGTTCCCGCACTGGCAGAAAGAATCAGAACCTTTTTCGCCTGTTTCACTTGTCTGAATTGTAGCTTTTTGCCGGCCCCGCGAAACCTCTAAAACACCGTCTTTTTCTCAGAAAACAAGTCCAGCTGATCCTTTGCATTTTGGGATGATGGCACAGCCCCTTTGGGATGAATCCGCGCTGGCTTGCCCGAGGCATCCGTTTCCTTCTCCTCCAAACCCCGAAGTATTTCACCCGCTCTTCGCAAAACCGCTGTGGGTAAACCAGCCAGCCTGGCTACTTGAATTCCATAACTGCGGCTTGCCTCACCTTTGACAATCCTATGCAAGAACACCACTCGGTCTTTTTCCTCTCGCACATCCACCCGAAAGTTCATCACCCCGCGCCGGGTTAAGGCTAGTTCTGCCAGCTCATGATAGTGGGTCGCGAAAAGAGTCTTCGCCTTTACCTCGTCATGTAAATACTCCCCGACAGCCCAAGCGATACTCAAACCATCCAAGGTGCTCGTTCCACGACCGATCTCATCCAAGATCACTAAGCTATCCTTTGTGGCGTGGTTCAAAATAAGCGCCGTTTCATTCATCTCCACGAGAAAAGTACTTTGCCCGCGGGCTAAGTCATCCCCAGCGCCGATTCGCGTAAAGATTCGGTCCAATAGAGGCAACTCAGCCGCTTGTGCCGGCACGAAACTACCCACCTGAGCGAGTAAACAAAGAAGGGCAGCCTGCCTTAAGTAGGTACTCTTTCCCGCCATGTTTGGTCCAGTCAGTACCATAAAACTCCCCTCCCCCCCACCAATCTCGAGGTCATTGGGTACGAAGGGTTCTGCACCTCCCGCCAAAATCTGCTCTACCACAGGATGACGCCCCGCCCGGATTCGAACGACCCCATCTTCCCTCATCACAGGACGCACATAACCCCATCGGCGCGCCACCGTGGCAAACCCGGCTAAAACATCCAGCGACCCAATGGCCATGGCTGTTTTTTGTAGCGAACTACTGCTCGCTAGAACTCGATCCCGCAGCTGCGAAAATAAGTAAATCTCTCTGGCGATAGACTTTTCCTCTGCACCCAGAATCTTTGCCTCCACCTCTTTTAGCTCAGGAGTTACATACCGCTCGACCTGAGCCAAGGTTTGCTTCCTTTCATACTCTTGAGGGACCTGGTCTAAATTGGCTTTGGTAACTTCAATTCCATATCCAGACACCTGCTGGAACCGAATCTTGAGGCTTTTGATCCCTGTCCTTTCAACCTCCCGCGCCTGTAAGTCAGCAATCCACGATCGGCCTTCGCGCATAGCCGCACGATAGCCATCCAGAGCCTCATCAAACCCATCTCGAATCATTCCGCCCTCTCGAACTGTGGCAGGAGGATCCTCAGCCACTCCGCGCACTAGTTCTGCCACCAACTCTTGCTCCAAATGAACCTCTTGGCTCAACTTCCGATTATAGCTTCCCGAAATCTTTCCAGCCTGTGTTTGTAGTTCAGGAAGAACCTCCAGTGTGCCTCGCAAGGCCAGCAAATCTCGGGCTGTGCCCGACCCGCCTGATAAGCGCCCTACCAATCTCGCGATATCGCGCACTTTTTGCAAAGTCTCGCGGAATTCATCCATCGCCCCGACATCCTCTAAAAAGCCGGCCACCGCACTATGTCGTTCCTCCACCTCTTTTTTCTGCCGCAAGGGTCGGAGCAGCCAACTGCGCAACTCCCTTCCTCCCATCGGAGTGTGTGTCTGGTCGATGGCACATAGCAGGCTGGTATCTGTCCCGCGGGAGGCTGACTCGATCAGTTCCAAATTTCGTTGTGTGGCAAAGTCCAACTGCAAACTTTCTTCAGAGCGAAAGGGCTTGGGAGCCTGCCAATGTCGCATCCCACTCTTTAAGGTCTCTTGTACATACCGCACTAGCGCGCCCGCGGCACCGACTGCGGGCCCCAAACCCTGACAACCAAACCCATCCAAGCTCTGTACTTGGTAATGCTCGCAAAGCATCGATCTCCCTGCATCCACTTCCAACGTCCACTCAGGAATCTTTGTGACGCGCACCCTTGAATCTACCCACGGAGCTATTTCGCTCTCCTCTTCAGAAAGTAAAAGTTCGGCAGGGTTTGATCTTCGCACTTCCTCTCGGCAAGAAATCTCATCAGCCAGATCGGTAATCCTGAAATCTCCACTACTGACATCCAGCAGAGCGAATCCCCACTTTCCACTTTTCCCCTCCCCCCTTCGCACCGCCGCCAGCCAACGGGGAAGTTTTGGCTCCGTCAGCTCCATCCCGGTGGCGCATCCCGGGCTGAGAATCCGAGTGATTGCTCTCTCCACCATCAGCCCTGTTCTCACCTCCCCCACCTGGTCACAAAGTGCAACTCGCCGCCCGGCCGCTAAAATCTTGGCGATATAGCCCTCCGCCGCATGGTACGGCAATCCACACATGGGAATGCTATTACGCTTGGTCAGGGTTAAATTGAGGAGCTTCGCCCCTTCCATAGCATCTTCGAAGAAAAGTTCGTAGAAATCGCCCAGCCGAAAGAAAAGAAAAGCATCCTTGGGAACCTGAGCCCGCAGCCCTTGGTACTGCCTCATCATAGGTGTTGAGCCTTCTGCCATCCTCCCTTTTTCCCCTACTCTACCCCCCAGCTCAATCCACAAGGGATGCAGGCTGTGCATAGCCTCGAAACCTTCTAAACTTCCAATGTGCGCATCATTATCACGGGCCTCGTTGGGCAGTACCCTTTTGGAGGTGTCATTTGGGACTACCTACACTACCTCCTTGGCTTTCGCGCCTTGGGGCATGAGGTTCTTTATCTCGAGGACTCCGGCGCTTGGCCCTACGACCCCGTTGCCGGCACGATCACCGATGACTGCTCCTTCGCCCTTCGCTCTCTCAAAAAGATCTTTACCGACTTCGACCTAGCTGACTCTTGGGTCTACCGCAATGGAGCCGATGGCTCGTTCCATGGAGCCGGAGAAAGGAAAGCCCGGGAGTGGCTCAAAGATGGAGATCTTCTGGTCAATGTCTCCAGTGCTGGATGGTTGCGGGATTATGACCTTCGCGTCGGACATAAGATGTTTATCGATGGGGACCCTATGTTTTGTCAGGTTGGTTTGCTCGACGGTTCTAACCCTCAGTACGCAGGCCGCCTCCGAAACCACGATAGCCACTTCACTTTTGGCCTCTCCGTTGGTCAGAAAGGGTGCCTAGTACCTACGGATGGAATCACCTGGCGTCCGACTGTTCAACCCATCGCCCTGGATCAGTGGCCGGTAACCGCTTCCCCTGCGCAATCTCCATGGACAACGGTGATGAACTGGGCCAGCTACCAACCCAAGATCTGGGAAGGTAAAAACTACGGACAAAAGAATCTGGAGTTTGCCAAGTTTCAAAAGCTTCCAGAAAAAACTCGGGTTCCCCTCCGCCTCGCCATGGGTATGGGAGTCGATGGCCAACGACCCGCGCAGCAACTTCGTGGTTTAGGATGGGACCTCGTGGAACCGCAAGA
>CAMBGW010000031.1 GCA_945866245.1 Verrucomicrobia subdivision 6 bacterium
AACCTGCAAGAGGCGCGAGAAGGGGGGTTGAGAGTTCGTAACGGAGATCAGGTGAAAGCTGGGGAAGTCTTGGTCAACTTTAGCTCAGCCACGGGAGATCACCTTTTTGTAAATAAGTTTATCTATCACTTCCGTAAGCCGAAACGCGCCGAGACCTTCGTTTTTACGACTGAAAAGATTGATGGGATCGAATCAGGACTACGGCTTCGCGGAATTGAGGGCTCACAATATTATATTAAGAGATGTGTCGCTCTTGGTGGGGATACCGTGCAGGTAAAAGCGCCTGAATTATGGATCGATGGGGCTCCATCCAAGGAGCCTGCTTGTCAGAAAGTTGCTAGTAAAATGGATGGGTATCCTGGTTACACCTTTGGGCAAACGTATCTCAATAGCCCGAATGATACGTATAGGGTGCCTGGGAATGACTATTGGGCCATGGGAGACAACAGTCCAAATAGCTATGATTCTCGGGGTTGGGGGGCTGTTCCTGAAGCCAATCTGGTAGGCCTAGGGGCAGTCGTTTATTGGCCTTTTACGAAGCGCTGGGGCATGATTCGGTAGCTCAACTTTGAGCGAACCCTTGATCAAGGTGATGAGCAAATGTCGCACAATAAATATTGTATCAAATATGCTTTTTCGCGGGTGAAATGAGTTTGTTCCTGCTTAATGAGGTCTTCATAGCGCAAAGAGCGGCTGCTCGATGACTGATTCTTTTCTTTGTTGCTGCAGAAAGCTCTCCGAATGTTTGCTTTAAGCCGCGAGGTTGAAAAATCGAGTCATAACCAAAGCCCCCCACCCCTCTTTCCTCTGTGGTGATCTGACCCCAAACACGTCCATATTGGATCGCTAAGACGCGCCCATTCAGGGCCAAGACTAAGGCTGCTTGAAAAAAAGCTTTTCTACCTAGCCCAGTAACACGCCGCATCAGACGTAAAAGTTTTGCACGATTTTTTTCAGGGGTAGCTTGAGGGCCTGAAAAGCGGGCCGATCGGACTCCTGGACGCCCGCCTAATGCCGGGACAACCAAACCACTATCGTCCGCTAGGATCAACCTCCCAGGGAGCGCTCGGCTCAGTGCCAAAGCTTTTAAAGAAGCATTGTCACGAAACGTTTTCCCGGTCTCTCGGATCTCGGGAAGTTGCGGGAACGAGTGTAAATCTTTCACTCTCCATCGGGCCCCTAAAAGAAGCTTAAATTCTCGTGTCTTACCCCGATTGGTTGTGGCAATCCAGAGAACAGGTCGAGTAGCGGGAGTTGGACTTGGCATAGCGCTTTGCGTTTAATAACCCCTGATCGTTCTTATGCCAATCCGCGCGCCCTATCCCTTTGCAGAAATTGAGCCTCGCTGGCAACAAGCGTGGGCTAAAGCGAACTGTTTTCGTGCGGCGCAACCCGGTCAAGCAGGCTCAGAAAAGCCCAAGAAATATATTTTAGATATGTTCCCCTACCCTTCAGGAGCAGGCCTTCATGTCGGCCATCTCGAGGGCTACACCGCTACTGATATCGTGGCACGCTACTGGCGTATGCGCGGCTACAATGTTTTGCACCCGATGGGATGGGATGCCTTTGGCTTACCCGCAGAACAGCACGCTGTCCAAACTGGCACTCACCCGCGAGTTACTACCGCCAAGAACATTCAGAACTTCCGGCGGCAGATTCAGGCTATGGGATTTAGCTACGATTGGTCCCGGGAGATTGATACTACCCACCCGGACTACTTCCGATGGACACAGTGGATCTTTTTAAGGCTTTATGAAAAAGGCCTCGCCTATGTTGCCGAAGCCCCCGTTTGGTACTGCCCTGCCTTGGGCACTGTTCTGGCGAATGAAGAAATCATCAATACACCCGAGGGACCTCGATCCGAACGTGGGAACCATCCAGTCGAGCGGCGCCCAATGCGCCAGTGGATGCTGAAAATTACTGCTTATGCTGAACGGCTTCTTCAAGATTTAGAGCTGCTCGATTGGCCTGAGTCGCTGAAGGAGATGCAGCGCAACTGGATTGGGAAAAGCACCGGTGCCGAGGTCGTTTTTTCGGTAGTCGGATCAAAAGATAAAATCACCGTCTACACCACCCGCCCCGACACACTTTTCGGTGCAACCTATGTTGTTCTTGCCCCAGAACATCCATCCGTTCCAGCGCTTACCACTCCGGCCCAACGGGACGCCGTTGAGAGATATCGGAAAGAAAGCTCCTCGAAATCAGATTTGGAACGGACTGAGCTAGCAAAAACAAAAACAGGCGCACCCCTAGGCACTTTTGTCACCAACCCAGTCAATGGAGAGAAGATCCCTCTTTGGGTGGCTGACTATGTGCTCGCCACCTATGGCACCGGCGCAGTCATGGCCGTTCCCGCTCACGACAAGCGGGACTTTGAGTTTGCGCAGACATTCCATCTGCCGATCCGGCCCGTCATACGGCCAGTAAATGGAAAGCTGGAAGCTGGTTGCTTTACGGAAGAGGGAGTCAATTTTGATTCAGGTTTCCTCGACGGCTTAGCAACACCCGCCGCTCAAATTGCCATGGTGGATTGGTTGAAAAAGAATGGGCATGGGCGCCCTCAAATTCGCTACAAGCTGCGCGACTGGCTTTTCTCTCGGCAACGCTACTGGGGTGAACCTTTTCCTATCCTATGGAGCAACGGCAAACATCAACCCCTCACCAACCAAGACCTGCCCCTGACTCTTCCCGAGTTAACCGATTACCAACCCTCGCCGACTGGGGAGCCTCCCTTAGGAAAAGCCGACACGTGGAAAAATCTTCCGAATGGTTTCACGCGAGAATTAAATACGATGCCACAGTGGGCGGGCTCCTGCTGGTACTACCTCCGTTTTTGCGACCCGCGGAACTCCCAAGCTCCTTGGGGTGCAGAGGCCGAGAAGTACTGGATGGCAAATGGCGGCGTAGACCTTTATGTGGGCGGAGCCGAGCATGCGGTTCTCCACCTTCTCTATGCACGATTCTGGCATAAGGTCCTTTTTGATCTGAACTACGTTTCTCATCCCGAACCTTTTCGTTGCTTGGTCAATCAAGGAATCATTCTAGGCGAAGATAATCGTAAGATGTCGAAGTCGGTCGGAAATGTCGTTAACCCTGACGATGTGATTACTGAACATGGAGCCGATTCGCTCCGTGTCTTTGAAATGTTCATGGGACCCCTTGAACAGATGAAGCCTTGGAGTTCCAAAGGAATGGAAGGATCCGTTCGGTTCTTAGCGAGAATTTGGCGCCTGATTTGCGAGGAGACAGAATCGGGAGAATGGATTCCCTCCCCTACCCTGACGGACGATGCACCTGATTCCGACACGGTTCGGGCTTTGGCAAAAACCACCGCCAAAGTCACCTCCGATATCGAGAGTCTCCAAATGAATACCGCGATATCCGCCTTAATGATTCTGGTGAATCATCTAACTTCCCTACCCCGTCGACCGAAAGCCTCAATACTTCAGCTCGCTCGACTTCTCGCTCCTTTTGCGCCGCACTTGGCGGAGGAGATTTACGCGCGACTCGGCGGCACTGGTTTGGCCAGTCTCGCCTTGTGGCCCACATTTCGCCCCGAGGACCTGATCGAGGAGACCGTTGAGCTGCCCATCCAGGTCAATAGTAAGGTGAAAGGTAAGATAAATATCTCGCCCCAAGCCACGAAGGATCAGATTGAGGCAGCGGTTCAAGCCCATCCCAATTTGAGTAGTTGGACTTCGGGAAAGAAAATTGAAAAGATCATTATTGTTCCGGGACGAATTGTAAATTGTATCTGCCCATGAGGCCGTGGTCGCTGCGAAGGCGGGAGAGAATTCTCACTCTGATCATCGGGGGAGTGCTCCTTCTCATCTCCGCTTGGCGCGCTTTTGCCTAAGCCGTAGACAAAACGAGGAGCTTCGATCATAATTTTCCTGTGAGCCATCTCCCCTTCCCTGATGCTGTTAAGAAGATCATGCTGACCGACAAGCGATTTTCGCCTGCAGCGTATGATTTTATTCGCCGGTCCCTGGATCAATCCTTGCGCAAGTTTGGAAAAAATGAGGACCCCAAACCATCTCACGTCCGTGGACATCAACTTCTCGAGGGTTTCAGGGCTCTGGCTTTGCAAGAGTTTGGTCCTCTGGCAAAAACCGTTCTCAATGAGTGGGGCATCGAAAACTGCGCCCAAGTGGGGGATATTGTTTTCCAGCTGGTTCAATACGGGGTGCTAGGAAAAAGCGAAACGGACCGACCGGAAGATTTTCAGGAGATTTGGACTTTCACAGAGGCCTTTGTCCTTCCATTCCAGCCATCCAAAAACTCTTTTACGAAAAGAACCGCTTTTCGTAAAATCGCACCCGTTTCACCGAATCGCAGGAAAAGAAAATCAGGCTCATCCAGTTCGACTAAAAAATCGTAGTATGGCTGAACTTCAAAAGAATAATCCGGCTCTTAGCTCAGAAATGACGAAGCGGTTCGTGCAGTTTGTCATGGTTCAGGCGCAAAACATTCTTTATGTCTTGGGGCGAATTCCCACGCCAGAAGGTGAAAGGATCCCGCCCAACCTCCAAGCCGCAAAAATGATGATCGATCATCTTGAGCTGATTCGCGTTAAGACGGAGGGAAATCTCACCGCACAAGAAACAAAAATCATTTCGGAGGCCCTGCAGCAAGTACAACTCGCTTTTGTTGAGGCGAGTGGGGGAACTCCGGTTGGTATGATGCCAGATCGTGGGCCTCAAGTTGACATGTCTGCACTTGAGGAAGAGGAAATAATTTCTGAAGAGACTCCAAGCCCTGCAGCGCCAAAGGCAACTCCCTCCCCTGCCCAGACTGTTACGGCAGAGGCAGACGAGAAAAAGAAGTACTTTAAGAGCTACGGATAGAGACTCTTGCTTTTATTTTGGAGCTGGGCCGAAAAGCCCTTGAAGAACATTCACCGCAGCCCCTGCCGCCCCACCTGCTCCTTGCCCCCCTGTAGCTTTCTCTAAGATCTGGGCGCCCGTCCGGATTGCGGTTCGGGTAAGTGCCCCAGTTAGTTTGGGCTGAAGATCATTTTGGGGGGCGGAAATAGTTCCCGAGAGCTGAATCGACTGGACCGAATAACCGTTCTCCAAGCGGGCAAAGCACTCTCCTCCAGTTAACCCATTTACTTTCCGCCCCAAATCCCCCTCAAGGCCTAATTCGATCCTGCCGCTTAACTGTTCTCCCCGAATCTGAATTTGGCCCACGGCCCGCAATAAGCCCGGGGCTTCTGCGAGAATTTCTGTCACGTCGTAAGCACCTGGCTGAAGAAACCAAGTGGCACGTGCTGTTGTCAGAGGGCAGCCCCGAAGCCGGGGCTCCCCAGTGAGCAGACCTAGGACCCCTAAGACGGTCTCCGAACCGCGTCCCGGCTCGAGCCGAGCATCCACAAGTTGAACCTGCCCCTTTCCCACGGGTTGCCCATTACGTATCTCTTGTAGGACAAATTCGCCCGACATCGATGCAGGAATTTCAAACAAGCCCACTCCAATCTTCCCTCCAGGTATTGGCCATCTTTCCCAACTAGCACGACCTTTTGCCTGGAGAGATGAAGTTGGAACCACCTCCCCTGAAATTTCAAGTGCTCCCCCTTTCTTGCCTTTGAGTTTCGCCTCGGTGAGAAAAAGGGTGGGATCGGCATAACGACCCTTCGCCTCAACCAGATTCACTTCGCCCAACCAAGCTAGGGGGGATAAAATCACTCCCTGCTGAAGCAGAAACTCAACCTTTTGTTTTGAGGGCTGAATATGAGCGCTGACACCTTGCGCCCCCCACCCGCTTGTGCCTGGCGACGGAGTAAGTTGAAAATCACGAATTTCCAATTTGCCAACCTGAACATCTTGAAAAAGCTCTCCGCTTGATTTGCTGGGGGCTCCTGCCGCTTCTTTGGCCTCCTTAGGAAAGGAGCCCTTCGATCCAGCCTGGATCAAGAGACGCCCCACCGAAATTTCAGGAAAACGTAAAACTCGATCCAAAAGAAGCCTAGGGGAGATCTCAGTCCGTACGTCTTGAATGTCCCACTTCCATAGGCCAAGAGCCCCCGCGCGGCTTTGGAAGCCTTGTGTGTAGACTGAGAAAGAGGACCACTCGAAGGGCTGGAATTCTCCTTCCGTTTGAAGAAGTTCGGAAACTTGTTGTGAGGCGAGCCTTTGAAAATCTTTGCCCCCGAGCCAGCGTACGATCCACACTGGAAGAAGCGCAGCAAGTGAGACGACAACAATCAGCCCGATGGCTAGCAGACCTGCCACAATCCATTTACTTTTACTCAGCGCACCCGACTTTTGGCCTTGGCCCATATCCCTTATTAGCAGAAAGCCCTTTGGGCGGGAGCAATTTTCCACGTTGCCTTTACTGCCCTGAGGGCTTTCTCTAGTGAGGTGCTTGTTCTCCAATCGATCGCCCTGCAATTAGGAGAAGCTGAAACCCCCCTTCTTTCGAGCCTATCCGCTTGGTATCCTGCAAGTCACTTTGGGGCGATTCTGGGACCTTCGGGATGCGGTAAAAGTACTTTACTCAAAGTCATTGCCGGAATTCTCCCCCATACTTCTGGCTCAATCTTTTGGCAGGGGAAAGATTTAGAGAACGAGGACTTGCCCGCTCATCAACTTGGATATGTTCCACAATTCAGCTGCACTCAGCCACGACTTTCGGTGCAGGAAAATTTATTCTACGGAGCGCGCCTTCGCCAAAAAGGCACAAGACAAGAGATCGAAGCACGGGTGGAGCAAGTGATGGAGGAAACCGGCTTACAAGATCTCCAAGACCGTAGAGCCGGAGTCCTCTCAGGGGGGCAACTCAGACGCCTTTCTTTGGCGATGGAGCTCACCACGAGGCCTAGCCTTTTGCTCGCCGATGAGGTCACCAGTGGACTCGATCCAAAATCGGAAGAGGAAATCACCGAACTTCTTTCATCCCTCGCACGAGAGCAAGGGCGCCTCGTGCTTTTGGTCACCCATAGCCTCAGACACATGGAGATTTATGACTCGATCACGGTTCTGACCGACGGTCACTTGGCTTTCTCTGCCGACCCCCGAGATTTGACCGACTATTTTCGCGTCAAGAGCCCGGAGTTGGTCTTTCCAACCCTAGCGACTCAAAGCGGTCAAGAGTGGGCGAATCGGTGGAACGCTCTTCCCAAGCCGGAAGGACTTACCTCAGAAAATATTCTCGGCGAACTAGAATCAATTTCGATCGCGGAGGAGAAAGAGAACTCCTTGCAACTTCCCTCCCTTCTTTCACAAGCCACCACATGGCTCAGCCGCCGCATAAAGATTTTCCTGCGCGATCCCGCTCAGGTCTTCCTGCAACTCTCCCTTTTGCTGGTTTTTCCCGCAGTTGTAACTCTTTTCGCTTACCGAGGATTACCCGAAGTGCGGAACATGGCTATGTCCTCCGATACGGGGGTCGTGGAGCAGTTGCGAGACTCCCTTTCCTTTACCATCCAATCAAGCCGAGTCGGAACTTTGGTCAGTGGGCTAGCCATGTTCCAAGTGATCCTTCTCGCCTTGATGGGATCCAATAACTCTGCCCGTGAGGTAGTCGGTGACCGTGCCATTCTTGAAAAGGAGAAGCTAGCGGGCCTTCGTCCTGGTGCCGCGCTTTTAGGAATGGGGATCTTTTTATCCTTTCTTGTTTTAGCACAAGCCGGATGGATGACCCTCTTTGTTCGTGCGGTCTGCCAATTTCCTGGGGGCCTTGAGGCACAGTTCATGCCTTTCCTTCTGGTCACTGGTTCCATTACCGCACTGTGCTTAGCGATTTCCAGTTGGACCTCGTCATCGGAGCAAGCCTCTCTGGGAAGTCTTTACCTTGTCGGATTTCAGCTTCCGCTGTCGGGTGCAATATTAGCACTGCCAGACTTTTTAGGGGTAATCACACGGCCTTGGATAAGCGCGTACTGGGCATGGTCGGGATACCTACAGACACTCAAAGACACCCGCTTTTATGACCTTGTGAAATCGATTACGGAAACACCACTAGCCAGCTTTGGTGTTTCATTATGGATCCTACTCATTCATCTATTGCTGGGGCTGGTTTTAGCCTATTTCGGGATGCGCCGAAGTCAGTGGCGATAGATTGCTCCTGTACCCTGTTTCATTATAAGATAAGTCATGTCTCGTCGGGCCCACCAAAAAACACCCCCTTTCCTTCTTTTTGGGTCGGTGCTGCTATTTGTCGGATTTGCTGCCGCTGGAGCCTATTTTCTTCAGAAGGGCTCAAATCCATATCGCACGGTTGAGCCACTGAAACCTGCCGACTACTTTGAAAACGCGAATAGTCTCCGCGGGAATGTCTATCAAGTCGAAGGGGTGATTCTCAATGCCCTTGCGCAAAACCCTGAAAAAGGGCGGCTGTTTAGTATTGGGGTAACCTCAGAATCGAAAAAGTGGCCCATGCCCATCTTCATTCCAGCGAAGCTAAGGCAAATCAATCTGCAAAAGAATCAAACCTACCGCGCCAAAGTCCGAGTGGATGACGCCGGGATCTTAGTTGCTGAGGAAATTCAGAAGTCATGATCCTGAGAAGTATCACGCTGATTCTGGCCCTCTTTTTTTCTACCTCCCCTGCCCTGCTGGGTCAGGAGGGAGACTCGAAAGCGGCTACAGGTGGCGCCCGCCCGCCCCAAATGAATCAGGGATTCCTTGGGCGAGATGTTCCCGTAATGGACCCAGGATCCGACACTTCCACTTTTGATGGAAAGCTTTGGAACATGAATAACAATCGGCTTTTCCGCTCCCGCTTTGAGAAGTACTTGAACGCCCCAGAGGAAACGTCGGCCTCCGATCAAGAGTACGAGAAGACGATCAACGAAATTCTCACCCTGCTCAGTCCCGGAAAAGTAACCAGTGCAAACATCGATGCAGCTTGGAAGCTTTTACCGAAAGCCTCGGAGTACAGAAGTGACGCCAATCTTTGCAACTCCATGGCGGATGTCGTCTACAGTGTTTGGCTGGCCAAGAATGAGGTGGCACGCCTCGATATGGCGAACCGAACACTCCAAAGAGAAAAGTCCGCCTTAGAATGGAACTACCGGATGAATATTGGTCCGAGCTCAAAATCAATGACGCAAATTGGGACGAACCCAACCACAAGTAGCTCTATCCTTTCTCCCGAAGATGAGGCTCGGGTTGAGCCGATTAAAGAAGCCCTCTCAGATGTCCGAGCGACCATGGTAAATAATAAGCTCAAAAAAGAGGCCTCGATTGTTCAGGCAAAGATCGATTTTCAAACCATGATCATTCAATACTTTGCTCAACGTCGTTTTCGCCATGTTCTGATTGGAACACGCTTTTATCGGGCACTTTTTGGAGATGGGGATAATCGAATTAGCGCGATGGACCAGATCGCCTCATCCCTTCCAGTAGATAAAGATGCAGGTCAGGTTAAGGTAAAGGCCAAGCTGGACCCCAAGGTGTCGGGAAAAGGCGGCTCGGGTGCCTACGTTGGAGCGGGAGCAGGAACAGACTCTACTAATAGACGAACTTCGGGTGCAGGTGCCGATACATCCGCATCGGGTGGGGCCTTTAGTGCGGAAGGGATGCAGTTTGGTGTGGAGAATCTAGGAGTGGAGAGCTTGATCAGCGCAGGAGCCAGCGGTCTCAAAGCCTTAGGCAAGATGATCAACTCTTTAGGCCAGCTTGATGCCCTTGCCAACGAAGCCATTCGTGA
>CAMBGW010000032.1 GCA_945866245.1 Verrucomicrobia subdivision 6 bacterium
GTGATTTGGGATTCATTCAGTATGAAGCGAACAGGAGCGGAAGCCGCTGGGGGAAGGCTGACTAGGATTGTCTGTTTTCCAGATGAGTTAAAACCGAAGCTCACATTGCAGGCTTGGCCGTCGATTTGAATCGACTGGCGTGGGGTTCCCTGTTTTACAAATTCCGCAACCCCGCCTTTTGCGTCGAAAACAACCAAGGAGCCATCGGCTTGAAGTGATAAAGTCGTTTGAGGAGATGCGCGGCAAAGAGTAATACAGGGAAGGGCAAGAGCTATGGCAACTATACTACATGTTGTGAGGCAGCTCTTTGGCATCCCTATATAAAGGGGCAACGATGACGTAAAGTCTACCCAAGTAGGTGAGGCTTGGGGGTAAAATTGCTAAAACAATAACCTCCGTAGGTACTTAATCATGATGTGTTAAGATGGATTTATTGAAAGTTATTGGGAAGATATTTAGAGGCCAAAGTGGCCCCGCCGACCAACCACAAGTAAGCGGCTAAGGCGAGGTAGGGTCCGAAGGGGACTTTGACGCCAAGTTTTTGTTTTCGCTGCTTTAAAATACCAATTCCGACGATAGTGCCGATTAGGGATGAGACGGCTAAAATAAAAGGAAGAGATTGCCACCCTAAGAAAGCGGCCAGGGCGGCCAAAAGTTTTGCATCACCAATACCCATCGCCTCTTTTTGTAAAAACCAAGAGGCGGTTCGAGCTATCAACCATAGAGAACCGCCTGCCACGGCCGCGGATAATGAGGAGCGAATCATTGCGTCCACAGGATCTTCCTTACCCTGAAGAGAGGGGACTAGGTAACTCAAAGAGATTCCGACCACCACTCCACCGATCGTGAGTGCGTCTGGGATGACAAGATAATCCAGATCGATTCCTGATGCGACGATCAGACCAGCAACTAAGAGGGCGTAGATGGCGAAGAGGTGGTGAGGATAAAGTAACCATAGTGCGGTGAGGGCAGTAGCTGTTCCTGCCTCAACCAAGGGGTAACGGGAATCGAGATGAGCGCCGCAACAGTGAGCACGCCCCCGTAGAATAAAATATCCAAGAATAGGTAGATTGACTCCAAGGGGAAGTCGCCGTCCGCAGGCAGCACAACGAGAGGGCGGATTTACGATCGACTGGCCTAAAGGAATCCTCAAAATGCAAACATTGAGAAACGATCCGAGAATGGCTCCGAAAATAAATACAGCAGATGCGAGTAGCAAAGGGTGAATCATAGATTTCGGCCGGTGACGAGGTTGAGAGCGGTACGCATAGAATCAAGCGGAGCCGGTTTTTTTGCCCAAATTGCAAACGAGAGGGCGCCTTGATGTAAAAGCATCGCCAACCCGTCTTCTGCCAGGCAACCACGTTCGCGGGCGGCTTGGACAAGTGGGGTAAAGTCTTTGCTGTAGAGAGTGTCATAAACACGAAGTGGGGGGTTCATCCACTCTTTTGAAATTGGCAGAGGATCATCGCTTTTCATGCCGAGGGTTGTCCCGTGGACAAGGAGATCGGTTTCCGAAAGGGCCTTTTGAATGGAAGATGGGTTCCAATTAACCTGTTGAAGAGGGAATCGACTCGCGACCAAAGGAGTAAGCTGATCGAGAAGGATTTGTGCTCTCTTGGGATCTCGGTTGACCAGGGTCAAGGATTGGCATCCGATATGAGCAAGGTGTCGGGCGATGGATTGCCCTACTCCGCCGCAGCCGAGGATCAGAGTCCTTCCGAGTGGAACGGAGTGGGGCCACGCTTCGCTCATGGCGCGAGACCAGCCGCCGGCGTCGGTACTCCATCCGTGAATCTTTCCATCCACAATTTGAACCGTATTGACCGATTCAGCCTGAAGGGCGGTTGGGTCGTGAACTTGCGTCAGTCGAAACATCTCTATTTTGTGAGGCAGAGTGCAGTTCCAACCGTTGAGTCCTGCTTGGACAAGTAAGGGAACCGCCTTTTCAAGCTGGCCCAGGGGAATTTCGATTCGAAAGTATTCAGCAGGGGTGTCTAATTTGGCCCAAGCTGCCTCATGCATGTATGGGGAAAGGGAGTGGGAGATGGGAGAACCGATCACTCCATACCGAAGAACCCCCGTTTGGTGCGGAGGGAGAGTGGAAGGGGTATAAACTTGGTCTGACACCCTTCCATTGAGCCATCGGAAGGCTTTTTCGCCCAACAAAAACGCACACCGCCCAAGTTGCCCCTTGGGTCGATTTCCCCTACGATTTCCCCTTGAACACACATCATGCTCTCACCGATGAGATGGTGCGTTCGTACGCTGAGTTAGCGGCGATCAACCATTTGGGTGGCACCCAACTCCCCTCCAAAGGGGCGGTAGCGGCGATTACGCAGGAGCTTCTTCACCTTCTTTTTCCCGGATTTTACGAGGGGGACGACTTAGAGGGAAAAGAGCTCGGACCTGCCATCACGGCTCTTCTTCGGTCGGTCGAGAAGTCCCTGACGCGGGAAATCGGCAAAAGTCTGCCTGCCAAAGTTGTAGCGGGTGAAACGGCAAACTCGAAAGTGCAGGCTTTTCTTGCCCGCTTGCCTGCGGTGAGAAAGGTCCTGAAAACGGACGTGGAAGCAGTGATGGCGGGTGACCCTGCGGCGCGTAACGTAGAAGAGATTCTTTTGGCTTACCCAGGGGTGGAGGCAATCGCGGTCCAGCGAATGGCGCATGAGTTGCATCTTCTCGGGGTACCACTTTTTCCTCGAATGATGACGGAGTGGGCTCACAGCCGGACTGGAATCGACATTCATCCGGGAGCGGTCATTGGGCCCTCTTTCTTTATCGATCACGGCACGGGAGTCGTGATCGGGGAGACGACTGAGATTGGCCGGGAGGTAAGGATTTATCACGGGGTCACGCTTGGCGCGCGTTCGGTCGCGGGCGCACAGACATTGAGGGGGCGAAAGAGGCATCCCACGATTGAGGATCGGGTTACGATTTATCCTGGAGCCACTATTTTAGGTGGAGAGACGGTGGTCGGCGAGGGGAGCACGATTGGGGGAGGTGTATTTTTGGCAAAAAGCATCCCGCCTCATCATCTGGTCTTCGCTGAACACGCGGCGTTGAAGATCATTCCGAAAGCGGAGCGGCCTCAAGGCAGTGAGTACACGATATGAATAACTCGAACTTTTCCGATTGGCCTGCCACCCCACTTTGTCCGTATTCTATTCTGTGAACACAACACCCCAGCTGGTCGAGAGGGAGCGCCTTCCAAGCCTTTTAGAGCAGGAAATGCAGGGCTTTTTTCACCGTCAAAAAGAGCGTTACGAGTATGGCGACCTTTTTGAGCCGATTTTTTTCGATATGTGTGAGTTTGTCGGCCGTAAGGGCAAGCGAATACGGCCTCTGCTCTTTCTTTTGACTTATCGAGCTTTGGGCGGAAATAAAAGTTGGGGAGATAAGTCCCTCATTCAAGCAGCTCTATCCCTTGAGCTACTGCACGCCTTTGTCTTGGTGCACGATGATCTGATCGATCGATCTGAAAAGCGGCGTGGCCTTCCCACCTTCCACAAGTTAGTGGAACAGCGGCAAGGTAGAATGAGTCATGCGGAGAGAACGGGTCAGGGCGTAGCCTTAGTTGTAGGAGATCTTCTTTTTGCCCTGGCGGTGGAAACGCTTCAGCAAAGCTCTTTCGATCCAGGGCCTAGGCAGCAGGCTTTGGGGCGACTCCTCTCCTACGTGACCGATACTGGTGTGGGAGAAATATTTGACATTCTTTTGGGTGCCCGAGACATCGGTCGGGTGACCCGTGAGGAGATTGAGTTGACCTACTTACTCAAAACCACGCGTTACACCTTCGAGGCTCCGTGTGTCATTGGCGCACTGTTGGCAGGAGCTTCCGCGGAAAAAGCGGAGGATCTGGCTAAGGTGACCGAGCCATTAGGTCTGGCGTTTCAAATCCAAAATGATCTGCAAGAAATCTCTCATCTCGATGGCAAAGACCAGCTTCTGCCGACCGATCTCCTGGAGGGGAAAAAGACCCTTTTAATTCATGATGCCTATCAACGATTAGGGGAAGTGGATCGATCATTTTTGCAAATGTGTTTTCACTCCACCGCACGGAGTGAGGCCTCCATCTCCAAAGTTCAGGATTTGCTGCGCAAATCGGGGGCGATTCAAGCGATGCAGGAGAGGTGTCGAAGTCTCTTCGAACAATCGAGCGAGATTTTGGCAGCTTCTCACCTGACCCATGATGAGAAAGCTTCGATCACCGAGGCGATCGCTTGGGTGCGTCAGACGGTTCGTTTGGGGAGTTAGTCGGTTGGGCGCTATTTTGTCGCCCAGTTTGGAGGATTCCTTTCGCGCAGCGCAGGTGATCACCCAAGAGCATGCTCGGACCTTTTATTTTGCGTCCCACGTCTTGCCTGCATCGGTTCGTAGGGATGCTTATGCAATCTATGCCTGCTGCCGATCGATCGATGATGCGGTGGACCAGGTGGCAAGTCGGGGAGAGTCGGTTCGTCCTGAAGTTGCGGGAGAGATGTTATTGCGCGCGTTTGAGTCAGGGGGCGATGGGGCTGGGGAGGAGTGGATGCCTGCATTCCGCGATACCGTGGCTCGAAAAAAAATACGCAGGCTTTGGTTTGAGGATTTAGCCATTGGGGTGGCGGGGGACGCGGGACTAGTGAACGTGCAAACATGGGAGGAACTGGATTTGTACTGCTACCGGGTGGCGGGAACGGTGGGGCTGATGATGATGAGGGTTTTTGGTTCGGAAGACCCTTTGGCGGAGCCTCGGGCCCTTGATTTGGGCAGAGGAATGCAGCTGACGAATATTTTGCGTGACGTGGCCGAGGATGCGAGGGTGCGAAGAATTTATCTACCAGCACGAGAGCGAGATCAATATGGGGTGAGGGCGGAAGATTTATTCGTCGGGCGCCGTTCTGGGCATTGGGCGGAGTTTATGCAGAGCCAAGTTTCCCGGGCACGCGAGCAGTATCGAATGGCAGAGCCAGGCATTGCCTTTCTTCCTACGAGGGGAGCGCGGACCTCAGTTTGGTTAATGAGGGAGTTGTACGCGGGTATTTTGGATCCGATCGAGCAGTCGGGCTACGATGTGTTCACCCGGCGACACAGTCTATCTTTGGGGCAGAAAGTTGCTCGAGGGATTGGAATTTGGTGGAAGCACCGGACAGACAAAGTTTCCGGCAGTTAAACACCGTGAGCGATTCGCGCGGCAATAAAGAGGCCGCTCATCAGTCCTAGGGTTATCGCGGGACGAGGGTCAGGCCTGCGAGCGGGTTCGGCGTAGATTGGGGTGACCCAAGCCATCAGTGAGCTAAAGATGAACCAAGCAAAGAAATTTTGCGGGGGAACTATATTACCCGCCCAGTGCCAGTATCCGCGAATGGCGTAGGCAAAGGGCTCCATTAAAAAATCGAAGGTCATGGCGAAGGCACCCGTGGCGATCGCAATGGGTGCGCGGGATCCCTCCCGCCAGTATTGACTGAGGGTAAGGTTGGCGCCGGCGACAACAGCAAACCACGCAAGAGGAATGGCCAGGGGGAGAACCCCGCCCATTCGGGGCCCAAAAGCATCGGTATACTGGTAGGACCCAAAGGGTATTCCGCTGAGGGTTCCGACGGTTTCCAGGAGCGCGGAGGAGAGAAGAATCGCCGCGGCAGTGATTCTTGCGCGGCGGAGTCCGAGGCGATCAACTGCGGAGAAGTAAATATGGCTCGCAGCTAGGAGCATAGAAATAAAGTCTCCGTTTCGCAGACAGAGGGTGATAAAGCCGACCAACCAAGAGGGCAGGGGAAGGGTTGAGGCCCACGTTGGAGTGAGGCGGAAGGTTACGGCGAGAAGGCCGATCCCTGCCCAGATCAGAAAAAACTTCCAGAGGAGTTCTCGAAGACGAGCGGGGATCACTTCTTGAGGTAAGGGCAGGAAAGCTTCCGCGACAAGCTTCCGCCGACGTTGACTCGGAGGCGAGAGGGGACGAAAAAAGAATATGTTTGGGATTCCTATTGTGGGTTGGATTTGTGCTGGAGTGACTGGTCTTGGGCTGACGATGGGGTTCGCCCCTTTTCAGCAGCCTTTGGCAGGGTGGCTGTCGTTGATTCCGTTGGCTTACTATGGGGTTCGGGAAAGGCCAAGCCTTCCCCACAGCTTTTGGCTGGGTGCATTTGCTGGGGCGACTCACTTCCTGACTACCTTTAGCTGGCTGACCACGGTGACCGTTGCGGGATGGATCATGCTCTCTCTCTACATGGCGATCTATCCTGCGATCTGGTTTGTCCTATGGGTACGTTTTGCGGGGTCGGATTCTACGCCGATGACGAGTTGGGGGAATATTCGGCATGTTGTTTTGGGAGCTTCGGCATGGGTGGTGACTGAATGGCTTCGGGAAACGGTATTCAGTGGGTTTGGATGGAATGGGTTGGGAGTTTCTCAAGGGCAACTTCTCCTTTTGTCGCAGATTGCCGATCTTGGTGGTGTCCCTCTGATCTCTTGGGTGGTGGCTTATGGGGGACTGACCTTGACCCTGACGGCTCGCCGTTTCGAGTTGGAGATTCGAGGAGCGCAAAAGTGGAAACCCAGGTGGGATTTCACCGCGGGAGTTTTCGTTCTGGGAGTGACGATGGTGTATGGATCAAAAACGATTTTTTCATCACAGGAGAGACCTTGGTTGAATTTAAGTTACGCGGCGATCCAACCTGCAGTTCCCCAAGATCCGTGGAAGTCAGCCAAGATGAGCCGAGTGGCGGAAGAGTTAAGCCGATGGTCGGAGGTTGCGCTTACGCAAAGTGGTCCGATTGACCTGCTGATTTGGCCCGAGAGCTTGGCAGGCACGGGTTGGCAAGAGGAGCCCGCATTGAGCCGAGCGGTGGAAAAGGCACGTGAGTTTGGGGCACGGAGCTTGCTGACTGGTTCTCTAGATATTCGGGGAAATAAAACATTTAACAGCGCAGTTCTTTTTACCGGTCCGGAGGGTCAAGCACCTCAGGTCTATGATAAAACCCATCTCGTTATTATGGGTGAATACGTTCCGCTGGCGGATATTTTTCCGTGGCTGAGAAAATTAGTCCCTCCGGGTGGAGATCTCACCGAAGGAGCGCGGGTAGGGATAGTCGAACTTGCGGGTTCGGGGGTGAAAATTGCCCCCTTGATCTGTTTTGAGGATTCGGTAGCGCGGGTGGTGCGAAGGGCAGCGCAAAAACTACCTCATCTTTTAGTGAATTTGACGAATGATGCTTGGTTTGGAAGGTCGGCAGGAGCGGTTCAGCATTTGCAGAATGCGCGATTTCGGGCCATTGAAACCCGACTCCCTCTTTTACGGGCTACAAATGACGGAGTGACCGCGTTGATTAGCCCACGGGGAGTAATTCTTGAGCAAGTGTGGGATGCGGATTTGCTATCGTATCGCGAACCGGGATTTATTTCTGGAGAGCTGGAGCTGCGCGAGCCTCGGGCCACTTTTTACACTCGTTGGGGTGATTGGGCCGTCATGTTATCTGGCGGACTGGTGGCGTTCGGTTTTTTTGGGATTCGGGAAGTCACTTGAGCGAGGGGTGCTTTTGAGGCACTTTAAAGACCGATGCCTTTACCCACCGAGACCGTCGACCTTGCCTCCGTGAACTCCCGCTTGCGGGAGTTGCGGAGGTTTCTTTGACCCAGCCAAACTAGAAACCCAGCTGAAGGAGTTGGAGGGCAGGATGTCGGCCCCAGATTTTTGGAACGATTCGACAAAAGCCCAGAAGATCGCAGCGGAAGCCAATGGTTTGCGGAAGAAGTTGGATTTGATGAAGGAGTTAGAGCGTAAGATTGCTGATTTGCCGGTGCATCAAGAGTTGGCAGAGGAAGATGGGGGGCCTGCGGCTCAAGCTGACTTTATGAGGGAGCTCCGTGCGGGTTTGGCCATGTTGGAGCAGACCGAGGTGCAATTTATTCTCTCCCAGCCGGACGATCGGAGAAATGCGATTTTGAGTCTGAATGCGGGGGCGGGTGGGACGGAGGCGTGTGATTGGGCAAATATTTTGATGCGGATGTATCAGAGGTGGGCAGAGCGCCGTGGATTCAAGGTTGAGGTGCTCGATATTTTATCGGGGGAGGAGGCGGGAATCAAAAATGCCATGCTCCGGATTTCGGGAGAGAATGCCTATGGGTATCTGAAGGCAGACCGTGGGGTACACCGTTTGGTGAGGATCTCTCCATTCAATTCGCAGGGAAAGAGGCAGACCTCTTTTGCCTCGGCCGAAATTGTTCCAGAGCCGGATGAGGAAGTTGAATTGGAGATTCCTGATAAGGATCTTCGTGTGGACGTGTTTCGGGCGGGGGGTCACGGGGGGCAGGGGGTGAACACGACCGATTCGGCAGTGCGAATCACCCACTTTCCCACCGGCTTGGTGGTGACATGCCAAAATGAGAGATCCCAGATTAAAAACCGTGCGACAGCGATGAAGGTTTTGGCTGCTCGAATCAAGCAGTCGGAACTCGATAAGAAGATGGCTGAGCAGGAGCAAAACTATGCGGCGAAGGGGCAGATTGGTTGGGGGCACCAGATTCGCTCCTATGTTCTTCAACCTTATCAGATGGTAAAGGATTTGCGGACGGGGGAGCAGACAAGTGATGTGCAGGCGGTGTTGGATGGAGAGATCGACCCTTTCTTAAATGCTTTCTTGAAGGGAAAGAAGAGATCGGGTCCGATTGAGGAAGAGGAGGAGGAATGAGCCAAGTGCATGATAAGTTAGCGGCTATCCTTGCGACCAAGCGCAAGGAGGCTGAGGCAATCGAGGGCATGAAGTCGGAACTGCGCCGACAGGCGTTGCTCCGAAATGATTTTCGTGGGTTTCGAAACGGCCTGTTTCAGCCGGGTGTTGTCACCGTGATTGCGGAGTGCAAGGCGGCCTCACCTACGGCGGGATCGATCGTTGCCAAGTATGACCCAGTGGCGCAGGCCAAGCTGTATGAGGCGGGAGGTGCGGGGGCGATTTCGGTATTAACGGATCGGGAATATTTTCAGGGGTGCCTTGCTGATATGCAAGCCGTGCGGGAGGCGGTGCGGGTTCCGGTTCTACGAAAAGATTTTATCCTTACGGAGGCTCAAGTGTACGAAAGTGTGGCATCGGGTGCGGACGCTTTTTTACTTATCGTGGCCGCTTTAACGGATGATGAGTTTAAGAGGCTGCATGATTTGGGGCGAACCTTGCAGTCGGATGTGCTTGTGGAGGTTCACGATTTGGCGGAGATGGATCGCGCCTTAGAGATCGATGCGGACATCATCGGGATCAACAACCGAAATCTGCACACTTTTGAGGTGGATCTAAGCACGACAGAGGAGTTGGCGACTGAGATCCCCTCCGACTGCCTTGGAATCAGCGAGAGCGGGATCCGGACCCAGGAGGATGTGAAACGTGTTGTCGATCAGGGGATTCATTGCCTTTTAGTCGGGGAGACCCTGATGAGGGATGG
>CAMBGW010000033.1 GCA_945866245.1 Verrucomicrobia subdivision 6 bacterium
GTTGGTGTTTAGAAGGCTTGCTTGGCAATGTTCGTTCCGGCATCCGCTAACTGCTTGATGCGATTTGCAGATACCATTTCCACATGACCATCCGTAAATAAATAGGGCGAGGATCCCAAAGTACGGTCCGATCTCTTTCCGCGATACGCATCGGGCTTAATTTCACCCAACAAACGCGACCAACTGCGTAAATAAGCCCCATGAATATGATCCTCTTGACCGCGCGGATTCTTCGAATCTGAAGCCAGAAATAGGAGAACTCGTCGCGAAGAGTTTTCAATTCGTTGGGAGCGACAAAGGGATCCTCCCTCATCTACTTCGTCATTGATAAGGTAACTGGTGTTTTTAAACTTCCGTCGGGTCTCACGGAACGGATCGGACGGAGAGAGGCGTAGGTCGTCATAATTTTGACCTAGGTAGGTGCGGAGCGAGTAAATCCAAGTTACTTCAAGATCCTCTTGAGTCTCTGCCTTGCAGCTCGACGGGGGAAGACATCCATTGTTGTCTCCCGTAAAAAGAAGAACCCCCTGCCCAATTTGACATAAATTCGATAGATCCTTGGACTGCTTTCCTTTTTCCAACGCCCCCTGCACTGCAGGTACAGCCAACCCAACCAGCAAGCCGCCAATCACCACCCCAACCAGTAACTCAACTAGGGAGAAGCCGCCCGAACTTCCCCGTATCTGAATACTTTCCATGATGCGAATATACGCATTCAAGAATCTTTGTCAATGCGAATTTTCGCATTTATTTAGACCTTCTTGATTTAATTTTCCTCGAATCACGCTCGGCTTCGCTCCACTTTACATCCGTTATGCGCCACTCCCACGCCAAGGTAGCTAATCCCCTCAAAGAGTCGGGTCTCAAGTCCACTCCAGGGCGTAGGGCGGTCCTTCAAGTCCTCGAAAAAGCCTCCTCCCCGCTCTCCCCAGAACAGATCCACGCCAAAGTGGGGTCAGAGGTGTGCGACCGCGCCACCGTCTATCGAATCCTCGACTCCCTCAGCCAGGCCGGCCTCGCACAAAGACTCACCCTCGAAGGCAAAACCCTCTACCTGCCCGAGGAGTCCAGTCACCATCATCACCACATCATTTGCCGCAAGTGTCGCTCTACCGTTTGCCTCGACGAGTGCCTCATCTCCCCTTTAGAAAAAAAAGCCCAACAGCTCGGCTTTCAGGACATTCACCACTCCCTCCAACTGACCGGACTCTGCGCAAAATGCGCCAGCTAGCTGGCTTCTACGCCAGCACCAACCAAACCAGCCCCAGACCAATCCGATACCATCCAAAGGGGCTGAACGTCCTGCTCCGCACATAGCCCAGCAACCATCGCACCACGAAATACGCCGTCACCCCCGAAACCGCAAAACCCAGCCCCAAATGTAGCCACTCCTCCTGCCCCGGCACCCCCGCCGACTTCAACTGCCGATAAAAACTTAACCCACAAGCCGCAAAAAGGGTCGGAATCCCCAGCAAAAAGGAAAAGTCGGTTGCCGCCGACCTCGATAATCCCGCAAACATCCCCGCCAAAATCGATGCCCCAGAGCGGGAAGTTCCCGGAAAGACCGCCGCCAGCATCTGCGAAGCCCCAATCACCAAGGCCGCTCCCCACCCAGGATTTTCATGTCCCGCGTGCCTCTTCAGCCAAGCCTCTGCCACCAAAATCAAAACGCCCCCCACCATCAGAGTCCAAGCAATCACTCTCGGATCCTCCGGAAGTTTCAGCCCCATCTTTATTGCAACCAGTCCCAACAGCCCCGTCAGAACAAAGGCCGCCCCCAATTTCATTAGATAACTTTTCCCCGCCCCTCCCATCTCCCCCACCAGCATCCCCCTCAACCTCGGCGCATAGATCAAAAGAACTGCCAGCAACGCCCCCGACTGTATCCCCACAATAAAAAGCTCCGTCCGCTTCACCCCAAATAAGTGCTCCGCCAAAAGAAGGTGTCCCGTAGAGGAAACCGGCAGAAACTCGGTCACTCCTTCCAAAATCCCCAGCAAAATGGTCACAATCCACTCGTTCATCTGCCGACCCTATCCCTCTTTTTCCCAATCGTCCACGCCTCGACCCTCCCCCCCTCCACCCCCCCCAAATCCACTCCTTGCTATCCCCCAGTAAGGATGCCAACCTTGCCACTTGGTCAAGGTTCGATGATACGAGTTCGAGCGAGGAAACAGATACAGTCCGGTAGGTTCCAACCCACCTTGTGGCCCGTTGTTCGGGCTCACGCCGAGCAACGCCGTCAGCCAGTAGCCAGCAAGGAAACATAAATACAATGGAAACCAGACTCTATGTGGGGAACCTTCCGTTCTCCGCCACTGATGATGAACTCAAACAGGCCTTTTCGGCCCACGGCACCGTCACGGACGTTGCCCTGATCTCCGATCGCGTTACAGGTCGCTCTCGCGGCTTCGCGTTCGTGACCATGTCGACGCCTGAAGAGGCGAACGCCGCGGTCGCCGGCATGCACGGCAAAGATCACGCCGGTCGTAGCTTGACCGTCAACATCGCGCGCCCGCGTGAAGAACGTCCCGCCCGTGGCGGCGGTGGCGGTTACGGCGGCGGTGGTGGTGGCGGCGGATACGGTGGTGGCGGAGGTGGTGGTGGATACGGCGGTGGTGGTGGTAGTGGCGGTTACGGCGGTGGAGGCGGAGGCCGTGGCGGCCCTCGTGGTCCTCGTCGCGACAGCGGCGGCTATCGCTAAAACCTGACCTACGGTTTTAAGAGTGGGGGTGGAGAGCAATCTCCACCCCCATTTTTTTGTCACCCTTACCTGCCCGTGTTGTGAAACTGCCATCATATTGTCACTTTCCATCCCCTACCCCCTAGCGAGCAGAATCGTCCTGTGTCCCCCCTCCTGCCCCTCCCACAGGACCCCCTTTTTCCACCCCAGAAGCTTCACTCTTTCTTGCCCACCCAAAAAAAAGTCCGAACGTTCTTTTTTCTCACCGGTCAAAGCTAGTATGAAAAACATCGACCAAGAAAGCACCGGAGCCGAGGCCCTTCCCCGCTCCAGCGAACTTCCCGCTACCCTCCAAGCCTACCTCAAGGGAATCGGCGAAACTCCCCTCCTTAACCAAGCCGACGAGAAAAAAGTCACCCGTAGAGTTCGTCGGGGTGAAGCCCAAGCCCGCGAGCTCATGATCAAATCCAACCTCCGCCTCGTCGTCAAAATTGCCAGCGCCTATAACCACTGTGGCCTACCCATCCTCGACCTCATCTCTGAGGGAAATCTCGGCCTGATGAAAGCAGTCGACCGCTTCAAACCCAGTCGCGGCGTTAAATTTAGCACTTATGCATGCTGGTGGATCAAACAAGCCATCCGACGCGCCCTCGCCAACCAAGGAAAAACGGTTCGTCTCCCGGTCCATCTCGTAGACAAAATCCAGCGCCTTCGCCGCGTAAGCGCTGCACTCGGAGCGGAACTTGGTCGTGAACCCACCGATACAGAGCTTGCCGATGAACTGCAGGTCGAAACCAGCCGAGTCACCAAACTCCGCGAGGTCTCCGCTGGAACCATCTCCCTCGATGTAGCCCTTGGCTCAGAGGGAGACGAAGGAAGCCTCGTCGATCTCCTCGCCGATCCCAGTGCAGTCGATCCCACCGAGGAGCACTCCCAAGGCGACTTTCGCGATGCCGTTACCCGTTGCCTCCAAGTTCTCTCAGAACGCGAACTCCAGATCCTCCGCCTTCGCTTCGGCCTCGATAACGATGCCAAAGAGAAAACTCTGGAAGAAGTGGGAGATACCCTCAACGTTACCCGCGAACGGATACGCCAGATTCAAAACTCCGCTTTGGCGAAACTCCGCCGCCGAATGCTCAAAGAGGAAAACTTTCCGGAATACTTCCGTAAACTCGTTGGCCACGCCGGCCTTGTCCGCTTGGCCTAACGCGCCGAACTCCGGATATAGCATCGCCCGACCTTCCCCATCAGGAACGTCGGGCGATG
The DNA here is from genome assembly GCA_945866245.1 of Verrucomicrobia subdivision 6 bacterium. Lineage (GTDB taxonomy): Bacteria > Verrucomicrobiota > Verrucomicrobiia > Methylacidiphilales > Verrucolacustridaceae > Verrucolacustris. The sequence goes on from CAMBGW010000033.1 coordinate 3,950, forward strand.
CTGTTTTCTCCCCGCTCAACCTCGTCTGCCGGGAATCGATTCTGATACACTCACCGCATGTCTCCCGAACTGCCCGCCTCCGCGCTCTACTCCCACCCCTCCCTTGCCCGACTGTGGAAAAAGGTTCACCTCGCCTGCTCCCCCTTCATTCTTCGCCCCACCGTTCGTCAACTCTACTCTCAACCTGCTCCCCTTCTTCGATCCCATCTTAAAACCCAACCTTACCACGTGGTTGCGCTGGGTTGTGCCGAAGGCTTCAAGGAAGCTCTTCTTCTTCGAAAACTCCCCCAACCCTCCCACCTCACTACCGCCGACACCTCCCTCGCCATGGCCAGAATCGCCGCTCGAAAACTCCCCGCAAAAAAGAAAAGTTCCAAAAAACTCGACCTCACCTCCCCCTCCTCCCTCTCCCGCGTTCTTCAATCCCATTCCCACCCCCCACCTCCCACCCGCCTGCTCACCCTCTTCGGCGTCCTCCCAAACCTTGATCCTCCACCCCTCCTCCACCGCCTCGCCAAAACACTCCGCCCCTGCGATCTCCTCCTTTTCAGCACCAATCTAGCCCCTGGAAAAAATCCGCGTGCCGGCGCCCTCCGAATTCTTCCCCAGTACGAGAATCCCCCCACACGCCGCTGGCTTCAAGCAGCCACCCGTCGATACCGACCTCGCCTTCCACAAGGCCAGCTCGTATTTCAAATCAACTCAGATCCCCGCCAACCATCTCTCGCCCGAATCGAAGCACGCTGGATCTCAAGTCGGAGCACGAAAATCATCTTCTCTTCTCGTCGCCCCACCGCCCCGCAAGTTGAAAGCTGGATTCAGGTCTCTGGACTCAGGCGACTGAAACGATGGATTGACCCCCGCGGGGAAGAAGGAGTCTGGCTAGTTCAATCCACTATCCCCCCCTGCTCCTTCCCTCGTGACCCCAAACGCAAAAAAAGGTAGAATTTTTTATGGGACGAACTCTTCGCACCAAGATCATGTCGGGCGTAATCGCCCTTCTCGTCCTATTTACAGTTGCCTTGGCCGTCACCCTACACATGGTTTACGACTCCGATAATGAAGTTGCAGGCATCAATGAGTACCACCTTCCCATCCTCTCCCGCCTCAACTCCCTCGATGTCATCACATACGAAATCGAACTCCTCGCTCACCGTATAACCGGCCAAGGAGCCCCCTCCGCACAACGGATCCAAGAAGTTTCCAATCGGTCGAAAGAATGCCATGAGGAAATCGATGCGATTTTTTCAGAGACGATTCTTCTCTGCGAAAAAGGAAGTCAGGATGCAAAGAACGACCTGGCCGATAGATTGGAAATGGCACGCCTTGTGGGCGAGGTCCAATCTCTTGAGACGGAAATTCATCGGTTCTGCTTGGCATCAACCCTGCCAATCGAGTTAACCGCACAGTCCAAGATGCAAGAGGCCCAAACCGCAGTCCTCAAGCTTCGCGACTTTGAGTACCTCGACCCCATCATCTCGAAGCTTCGCCAAAAAGCCAACCGCTTAGCTCTCAACTCCCTCGCCGAAACCCGAGCCAATATTTCAAGCATCATCTGGACGAACGCTTTTATCTTTCTCGTGGCCTCCATCCTAGGCTTTTTTGTTTTCCTTCTTATCACAGGTCGACTCCAAAAAGCATTCCATCGCCTTAACTCCGCCTTTCATGAAACCGCCGATGGAAAGTACTCGGATCCCCTGCCCGTAACCTCCACAGATGAAATCGGCGAGCTTACTACCTCTTTCAACACCATGGTGGATCAACTCAAGTCGAAGGAAAAACTTCGTGAAGCCTTCGGCCAATTCCTGGATCCCAGAATCGTAGCCAATGTGGTCAACCCTGCCACGGGTGAACTCCGTCATTCAGCCGACCGCCGAAAAGTTACCATCTTCTTTTCCGATATCGCCGGCTTTAGCGGTATCGGAGAGCAGCTCACCGCTGACAATATTGTCGGACTCCTCAATCACTACTTTACCGCCGCCACCACCTGCATCCGTCAACATCACGGAATCGTGGATAAGTTCATCGGGGATGCCGTCATGGCCTTTTGGACCACTCCTTTTTCCGAAGGGGAGGATCACGCGCGCGACGCCTGCTTCGCCTGCCTAGAAATGCGCCCTGCCTTTGCAAAAATTGAGCAGGAAATATCCCAAATCACTGGACTCCGCAGAAACATTCCTAAGTTTCATGTCCGAATGGCCCTGGCCACAGGCGATACGCTGATTGGCACCATCGGCTCCGCCACCACAAAATCCTTCACCGTCATCGGAGACACCGTGAATATTGCGTCTCGCTTGGAGGGCGTAAACAAAGTCTACGGCACCGATCTCATCATCAACGAAGACTGCTACCGCTTGGCCGAACTCGAAATCGAAGCGAGGGAAATCGACTTTGTCACCGTGTACGGGAAAACGGAGCCGGTTCGCATCTATGAACTCCTCAGTAAAATGGGTCAACTCGACCCCAAAACCGCCGAACTACGGGACGCTTTTGCCATCGCCCTTCAACTTTACCGCGAACAAAAGTGGAACGAGGCCGAAAAAGCCTTTCAAAATTGCCTCAAAATTAGCAAAAATGATGGCCCCTCCATCGAGTTCCTGACCCGTATCGCTACCTTTGCCCGAACCCCCCCGCCCAAAGACTGGAACGGTGTCTGGCAAACCGCATCCAAGTAACAGCCTCACAAAAAGCCAACGCCTTTATTTACTTATTTGAGTGTAAATTCTCTCCGCAATTTTATTCCCTCTTTATCCGCCACCGCGGGAAGCCTTTCTTGACGCGTTTTCCGAAGACCGCTATCCAATACATTCAGCAATTGCTGAGCTAAATGAGAATAGGACAAGATAAAGATGGTAACCAAACCATCATTGGGAAAACAGTCACCGTTAAGGGGGAAATCCTTGGTAGTGAACAATTAGTGGTTGAGGGCACTGTAGAAGGCCGCATTACCATTGAAACCACAGTGCTGATTCGGGAGGGCGGGTTGGTCAAGGCTGATGTCGATGCAAACAACATTAATATCGCTGGCGGTGTTGTTGGAAATATCGTTGTAAAAGATAAGATCGAAATTGTCAGCGGCGGCTATGTCTTGGGCGATATTCGTACCCCTCGCCTCATCGTCAATGACGGAGCAAGCGTCAAAGGTACAATCGATATGGACGTCAAACCTGCAGACAGCTCCACCCCAGACTCCAGCAAATCTTCCGACGGCTCCACCTACAGCGGCAACAGCTAAACCTCTCCCTCAGCTCCCCTTTCTCTTTCCGCTTCCCACACCCAGAGCCAGCATCAGCTGGGTCTCTCCCGCTAAGGCCAACGCACTCCACCCCCGCTCTTGCAGATCCATGGCAAACTCTTGCGCAAAGCCGTGAACCGTTCTCACCTCTTTGGGTTGCACCCTCTCCACCATCTCAATCAACTCCCCGTAATCTGCATGATCCGATAAAGCAAACGCCTCATCACAGCCATATCGGTAAATAGCCCCCCGATCCAAAGCCCACCCACTCACCACCGCCACCCGCCGCTTTTCTAAAACCTTCAGCCCCTTTCCTCGGGCCATCGACGGCGGCACAATTAACAGATGCCCCTGTACCTTCTCCTGCGTGATCTTTCCCAGCCTTTTCGCTGCTGGTAAATTTTGCCCTAGCTCCCGATAGACCTCGCAGATTCGGTGCCCCGCCGCATCCATCAAAATCGGTAGCCCAGCCGCGCCCACCCGCCGCAAAATTTCTTGGCTCTTTCCTAGCGCGTAACCCAAAAGAATCGGCACCTTCCCCTCCTTCACCGCCCCACGGCAAAAAGCAATCATCTCCCTCACTACTTTTTCGGCCGGCGGGAATCGATACTCGGGCCGTCCAAACGTTGTCTCCATGACCAACACATCCGCTTGCTTGGGCTCACATCTTTCCGAAGTCTCACCCCCACGTAATTTAAAATCTCCTGTGTAAAGCAACCGGCTTTCCCTCTTTCCCGCCCTTCGCTTCACCCAGACCATCGCCGACCCCAAAATATGACCCGCAGGCAGCAAAGTGAAACTTGCGCCCCCTCCCAAAGGAAATGACCGCCCAAACGGAATCGCCCGAATCTTGGTCCTCTTGGGAACCCTCAGCCGCAACAGTCTCGCCGTCCCAGGACTCGCCAAAATCTCCTCATGCCCCGCTAAATGATCGTAGTGCGCATGCGTGACTACCGCCCGCTTCTGTGGCCTTTTTGGATCCATCCAAAGATTCACCTGCGGCAGATAAATTCCCCCTTCCCGACTCTCCACCAACCACCCGCTCCCCTCCGCCGGCTTTTTTCTCATTTCTCAATCACGCTTTCACAAAGTAAGCCGCAATCGTCGCCGCCACTTTTTCCCCCACACCCTCCACCTCCGCCAGCTCCTCCACACTCGCCTTGGCTACCCGCCCCACCGTTCCAAACTTTTTCAAGAGAGCCCGCTTCCGCACCCCACTCACCCCAGGAATCGAATCTAATTCACTCATCTCCATTCGCTTCTTCATTAAAAGTTGGTGATACCCGTTCGCCACCCGGTGCGCCTCATCCCGCACCCTTTGCAAAAGACGAATCGCCCCACTCTCCTTGGGCAATACCAGCGGATCAGGTTTCCCCGGTCGAAAAATCTCTTCATTCTGCTTGGCTAATCCAATCGCAGGCACCTCCGTCCACCCAGCCTGCCGAAGCTCTCTCGTCGCCGCACCCAACTGCCCCTTGCCCCCGTCCACCACAATCAAATCGGGCGGTTCACTTCCCTCCTCCCGCCAACGCGCGCACCTTCTCCGAATCACCTCCGCCATACACCCCACATCGTCCTGCCCCGCCACTCCTTGAATTCGATACCGGCGATACGCGGGCTTCGAAGGTCTTCCATCCCGGAACACCACCATCGAGGCCACACTGTGCGTATCGGAAATATTCGAAATATCAAAACACTCAATTCTCTCCGGTACCGTCGCCAAACCCAAGGCGTCCCTTAGTAACTCTAAATCCTTCTCCGGCACAACCGTGCTGGGTAAATCTCGGAAAAATCGCCGAGCCGGCTTGGTTGTCTTTTTTAAATCCTCCACCAGATTCCGCAACGATGCCGCTTTTTCAAAATCCTGCCGCTCCGCCGCTTTCTTCATCGCTACCTTTAAGTCATCCCGCATCTCCGCCGTCTTTCCCTCCAGAAAGGCGCAGGCCTGTGAAACCCTCTCCCGATACTCCTCTCTCGTGATTTTCCCTACACACGGCGCACTGCAATTTTTGATCACATGATCTAAACAGTGCCGATACTCCTTCTCCCCCGGCATCTCTGGCCGGCAGGATCGTAAACCAAATTTGGTTCGCATCAGCGATAACGTCTGCCGGAGCGCTCCCGAATGGGCAAAGGGCCCAAAATATCGCGCCTGATCCTC
>CAMBGW010000034.1 GCA_945866245.1 Verrucomicrobia subdivision 6 bacterium
TTTTAACTAATTCGGGGGAGTATCGGCAGGCGTATCGAAACGCGCTCGTAATGACTTCGCCGGTTGCCCACATCTGATCCTCCTTCGAGCATCCACTGACCGCCAACATTCCCCCCATTAATAAAGCAGAGATTAGTTTCATCCATTCATTCTGCTCCCCTCTCCCACCTGATAGCAAGCGGGGGGAGAGCCATAGATTACACCAATGACAAATCCCAACATCTGTCTAAGTATTTTCAATAATAAGCTATTCGCTATTGATCAACAAAGTGGTGCGGCTGGAGGGAATCGAACCCTCGTGTCTAGCTTGGAAGGCTAGCGTTCTGCCATTGAACTACAGCCGCAAACCATCTGCGCCGTAGAAGATTTGAACTTCTAACCTCCTGATCCGTAGTCAGGTGCTCTATCCAGTTGAGCTAACAGCGCGTAATCAGAAATCCTACCTCAAGGCGCCTTTTCGGGCAATGCCGGTGAACCCTCACCCAACGCCTGCTTCATCTCCCCGATCCACTCCGCAATCTTTGGATGGTAGGGACAGGACTTCAGTATCTCCATCTTCTTGGCCCACGCCGCCTCTTGATCCCCCATCTTTTCTAAATCATCCGCCCGCTCCCACATCAGTTCAGGACGCTTCAAAACCTTATAATCATCTAACCCCAACGTTTTGACCTCTTTCCCCATCCCCTCATCCATCGCCGCAATTCGCAGATCCCAAAGCCGGATCAGCTCCTGGCTCTTTGCTTTTCGCAAGCGCGGTCTCACCACCAGATTGAAAATAGCCCCCACCGATGAAGAAGACACCGTCGCCTCCTTCACCTCCCCCAAAAAACCCTGGATTTGCCGATCCCTCACCAAAGGACTCTCCAAGGCAGGATACGCAAAATCATCCCCACTCGGCTTCGCCTGCCTCTTTCCACCCCCAGCTTTTTTCTCCACCTTTGCCGGAGTTTTTGCCACATCGACCACACTCTCCACCTTGTCCTTCGTATCCATGAGACGCTCCCAGTACATCCCCCACTCCTCCGCCCTCGGTGCCTCCTTCTCCCCCAAAGCTTGCCGACAAACTAAACCCACATACTGCACGTGCAGTTGTACCGCCTCACCAAACTCAAGAGAGGCGATCTTCTCCTTATTCTCGATCCTCCACTGCTGATAGCGTCCTTCCCCATCCTGCGCATGGCCAAATTCCACATTGCGATAGCTATCCAAATAAAGCTGAACCGCCTTAAACTTATCTCCCCCCGCCTCTGAAAGCTCTTTCGCTGCCTTAGCCAAAAGGTCTTGAGTCAATTTCTCGTTCTTCGCCTCAATCTCTTTTAACTCCGCCAACGCCTTGGCCCGATCCAACTTCGCCTCCTGCCCCGAAACCCGCCCCCCCAGAAGCGCCAACCCCACAACCAGTGTGCCCAAGATGAATCTCATACCATCTCAAAATGGAGCAAAGCCCCGCAGAGACCATGTTTTTTCTTGGGATCGTTTTTGACCGCACCCCTCTTTTTTGCGAGTCTTTCCAGTTCACGGGCGGATACCGAAGTGGCCAAACGGGGCAGACTGTAAATCTGCTGGCTCACGCCTTCGCTGGTTCGAATCCAGCTCCGCCCAACTTCTTCCCCTCTTTTCCCCATCGCCCCCTCCCATCTCTTTCCGTCCTCTCCCATATCCGCTACTAATCTTTCATGGCCATTTCTCTTCTGCCCTACGAGCACCACCGCGAACCGCTGGCCCCGCACCACGTCTTCCTCCGCCGCATCCTGCTCCACTTGGCCATGGCCATCGGCTTGATCAGCGTCTCCCTCGGAATCGGGATCCTCGGATATCATCAACTCGGCGGATTGGCTTGGGAGGATGCCCTCGTCGAAGCCTCCATGCTCATGGGCGGACAGGGTCCCGTCTACGGCCAGAGCCTAACCACTGTCCCTGCCAAACTTTTTTCCTCCGCATACGCCCTCTTCTCTGGAATCGTCCTCATCGCCCTCTTCGGCATCATTCTGGCACCCATCTTTCACCGCATTCTCCACCGCTTGCACGTATCGGAAAAATAAATTCCTCTCATGAAAGATAAATGGATCCAGCTCGCCCTCCGCCTCGCCGAGGCCACCGCCCCCACCAGCACCGATCGCTATCACAAAGTCGGCTGCGCCATTCTCCGCAAAGAAGGAAGCGTCTGTGGGATCGGCTTCAATGGCCAACCCCCGGGAGTTGAACTGACAAACGACGAAGCCCTCCACCGCGACTTCCGTCGCCGCCTCACCACCCACGCCGAAAGCAACGCCCTCGCTTTCTGCAAACCCGGCGAGCCCTACCTGCTCGCCGTCACTCTCCCCCCGTGTGATCGCTGCCTCGTCGATGCAGTCCGTTACGGAGTAAAAATCATCGTCTGCCGCCCCAGCCCCGAACCAGACACCCACCCCGTCCCACACGAATTGGCGAGAAGGCTGAACGTGGAAATTAGAGTCATCGCAAGGGATTAATCCCTTCCGATTTCACACCGCCCCGTGGGCGGCAAACTGCTTTAAAAATCTCACATCGTTCTCGTACAAAAGTCGCAGGTCGGGAATCCCGTGCCGAACCATCGCGATCCGCTCCACCCCCAACCCAAAGGCGTATCCCGTAAATTTCTCTGGATCCACTCCCACCCCACGCAAAACCTTCGGATGCACTAGTCCGCATCCCGCGATCTCTAACCACTCTTTTCCGCGAAATGTTTTTCCAGGAATGGAACAGTCCACTTCAAAACTCGGCTCGGTGAACGGGAAGTAGTGGGGCCGTAACCTCACCTTGGTTCCCTCCCCCAAAAGTTCTCGAAAGAAAAACTCCAACACCCCTTTGAGATGGGGCAGACCAATTCCTTCCCCCACACAAAGTCCCTCCACCTGATGAAAGAAAATCCCGTGAGTCGCATCCACCTCGTCCCGCCGATAGCAGCGGCCAGGGGCGATGATCTTGATCGGTGGCTTCCTTTTTTCCAAAACGCGAATTTGCACAGGAGAGGTCTGCGTCCGTAAAAGCCATCGCCCGTGTGGTCCTGGAGGCAGATTCAGATAAAAGGTATCCGCCTCGTCCCGCGCCGGATGATCCGGTTGCGTATTTAAAGCATCAAAATTGTGGTGCTCCGTTTCGATCTCCGGTCCGTCCGCTAGGGCAAACCCGAGCCGATGAAAAATATCGGTAATCCGATCCAAGGTTTGCGTCACCACATGCTGTGCGCCTGATGGCGTCGGGCGACCCGGCAAGGTCACGTCCACTCCGCTCGCTCCTGCTCCGGCTTCACTCCCTCCTCCCGCGGCCTGCTTTTCCCACGCCTCCTCCAGCGCCTTGCGTAGATCGTTGGCCGCTTTGCCCGCCGCCGGCCGCTCGGCTGGGGGCAAACTTTTCAACCCATCGAGCAATTTTTGCGTCTCTCCTTGCCGGCCCAAGTAACGGGTCCGCCACGCCTGCATGGCTGGGGCATTCTTGGCATCCGAAAGCTCCGCCAAAGCTCGTGTGTGAATCCCCGCAAAATCTGGGGAAGAAGGAAGGGACACAGAGGGTCCCGCGGGTTAGCCGCGCGTGGCTTGAATCACCGCAGCAAATGCCGCCGGCTCATGAATCGCCAGGTCGGCCAAAACTTTTCGATCCAGCTCCACTCCCGCTTTGCGCAACGCTCCCGCAAAGGTGCTGTAGTTCATCCCTTGCGCTTTGCAGGCGGCACTCAAACGGGCGATCCAGAGGTTGCGGAAATTGCGCTTCTTGGTCTTGCGATCGCGGTACGACCAGTACTTCGCCTTCATCGTGGCGTCTTTGGCGTAACGGAAAAGCTTACTCCTCCGTCCGCGATACCCAGCTGCGCTGGCGACTACGCGTTTGCGACGTTCACGAGAGGCAGGTGCATTGGTGGCGCGGGGCATGGTGAACTCCTAGCGGAAGGGTAGGTTTTCCAAAATACGAGCCATGTCGGTCTTATCCAACACGGCGATCTTGCCCAAACGACGCATCCGCTTCCGATTCTTACTGGAAGCTAAATGACGACGACCGGGCTTCCCGAAAAGGATCTTTCCGCTAGCCGTCACTTTAAAGCGCTTGGCCGCGGACTTCTTGGTCTTTCTGCGAGAGATCGGTTTAGGCATGGGAACCTTCGGAGGGGGCCGATGTTGGGGTTTCTACGGGGGAGGCTTGAGCCGTCTCGGTACCCTCCGTTTCGCTGTCCTCATCCTCGTAAGCCCCCTCGGCTTTCTCGGTCGTCCAGCGCCGCACCCGCTTCTTAGCGGGGAGAGGATTTAACATCATTGTGATGTTTCTGCCAATCAATTTCGGGTTGGCATCCGCCACCGCCACCAGCTTCAAATCCTCCCGAATCGTCTTAACGAGAGCTTGGCCCAAATCTTGGTGCTGCATTTCCCGCCCTCGGAAGGCCATGACCACCTTCACTTTCATCCCTTTCCATAAGAAAGTTTCCGTCTGCCTCATCTTGGTCGCGTAATCATGAGGGTCGATATTTACGTGGAACTTCATTTCCTTCACCTTCGCCGCCAAATTGTGCCGCTTGGCCTCCCTCTCCCGCTTATCCATCTCATAGCGGTACTTGCCGAAATCTAGAATTTTACAGACCGGCGGATTGCTCGCCCCGCTCACCTCCACCAAATCCAACCCCGCTGCCCGCGCCGCATTCATCGCGTCATTGAAATTCATCACCCCCCGCTTTTGACCCTCCGCATCCACCAGGAAAACCTCCCGAGCACGGATCCTGTGATTCGCTCGTAACTCTTGCATTAGCTGCGTCCGCCCACGACCCGTCGCTGAACCAGCGACAACATTAAAGGGAAAAAAGGAAAGACATTAGAAAACAGCGGTCAAACAGACCACACAACTCGATTCATCTGGAGGCAAATCATCTAGAGAGAATCATCCTCAATTTCCCCCTCGCCAGCAAGGGAAAAATTCTTCCCAATCTCCCTCACGTTCGCCTCGCCCACCATCCCACCACCCGTTATTCTTACCCCAGAATGTTCCACCCGATCCTTCTCCCCGTTCTCCCCCTCCTCGCACTACTCACCCTCCCGTCCCTATCCCTCCAAGCACAAGACGCTGCCGATACCTCCAAAAAAATAGTCGAAGCCTACGATAACAATCGATTCGAGGAGGCCGCAAAACTTGCCCAAGCTTTCATCCAAGCCACCCCCCAATCCCCCAATCTCCCCAGCGCTTACCTTCTTCTCGCCCGCTCCCAATACAACCTCACCCAGTGGGCTCCCTCCATCGCCACCTACACAAAACTCCTCACCCTTTCAAAAGAGAAGGATGTTGTAGAAGAGTCCGCCTACTACATCATCCAGGCCTACTCAGCCCAAAGCAGTGCCTCGCCCGAGAAATCGGCCGAACGAACAAAGAGCCTGACCGAAGCCCTCTCCCGCATTCCCACTTTTTTGAAAGATTACCCCGAATCCAAATTGCGGGGCGAAATCCGACTTCTCCAAGCCCGACTTCATATTCAGGAAAGCAATTTTGCCGAGGCCAGCAAAGATCTCGATGCCGCCCGAACCGAAGATAAGGAAAAAGAGCTCCTCGAGGAGATCGACTACCTACAAGGCTACGCCGAAGCGCAACGCGCCCGCCAACTCTTGACCGATTTTAAAAAGAGCGAAGGTGAGGCCGCTCTCGCCCGGGCCGCGCAAATCTACTCCCGCATCGCTAACGGCCCAAACCCCGCTCTCGCCCTTGAGGCCAACCTTCAACTCGCCTCCATCGATCTTTCCGCCGGCCGCCTGCCTGAGGCCATGATCCGCCTCCGCGCCATTCCTGGCCGGGACGAACTCATCTCCTTGCTCGAAGCCAAACTGGCTCCCCTGCGCGCAGAGATTACCGGTCAAGGAACCCCAGCACCCGAGAAACTGCGGCGTGTGCAAAAAGCACAGCAAAAGATTGAGGAGGTTCGCAATCGCCCCGATCTTTCCGGGCAAGCCCTTTTTCAACTTGGCCAAGCCTTTCTCCAATCTCGCAAATACGATGAGGCCCGACTCGTTTTCCGGCAGGTCGTTCAGTATGGACCCCCCGATATTGCTCCCACGGCCGAGCAGCAGGTCATCCTCACCTTTGCCCTCCAAGGTCGCACCTCGGATGCGGATCGCCTCGTGGCCGACTATCAGAAAAAATATCCTGATCAAAAAGGAGTCGCAGGCTTGGTGGACTACCTGGTGGGGTATGCCCTGCTGGACGATGCCCAATACGCAGACGCCATCAAACGCCTTAAATCGGCACAAGAAAAAGGGGTCGATCCCCGATATGCTGACGAAATTCCCCGCTTTATCGCCTCCGCCTATCAGAAAAACGGGCAAGGGGCCGAGGCCATCAAATATTACGAATCTTTTCTGGCGGACGTGAAAGCGGGGAAAATTAAAGTTTCCGATGAGAGCAAAGAGCAGACTCAGCTGGCCTACGCCAGCGCTCTGATCAGCGAGAAAAAAATCCCCGAGGGAATCGCCCAACTCACCCAGCTCATCTCCTCCGCGACCACCCCAGCCATTCAGGAGGACGCCTCTCTCCGTCTGGCTTATGCCCTGCGCGCCTCAAAAAAACTTCCGGAAGCGGCTGCCGCCTTTGCCAAGTTTGCCTCTACCTATCCCAAATCTGCCAACCTCGGAAACGCCCTCTTGGCGCGGGGCGATACTCTCCTCGAGGATAAAAAAGCGGAGGAAGCTCTCGCCGCCTGGAAGAGCACCGCCACCCAGCTATCCGGTTCCCCCGCTGGACTGGATGCGTATGAGCGCATCTGGCGTGCCTATGCCAAAGAGAAGAAAAAAGATCTGATGCTTGCGGCTCAGGAGGATCAGTTCCGGGCCTATCCCAAAGACCCTCGAAATATCGCCGCCTACCTCGCTCGCGGCGCATCCTTTGCCGAAGAGAAGGACGAAAGCCAAGCCATTCAAGCTTATCGGCGCGCATTTGAACTCTTTAAGGAGCTATTCCCCGACCCCAAGGTCTCCCCTCCGCCCGTCGCCATCTCCGATCTTGCCTACTCCGCTCTCGAAAAATCGGCGGATCTAGAGCTCACCTCTGCGAAAACCCTAGGAAACTATGCCTCGCTTGCCGACGACGGAAAAAAGAAGTGGAAAGAGTCCATTCAACGCTCCATCGATTTCCTTCGCCAATCGATTCTTGGAATCTCCTCCGCTAAAGTCTCCCCCGTTCTCTCCAAACTGGTCTCACTCTCTCTCTTCCGCTTTCAATCGGGAGAGGCACCGGTGGAGGATTGTCTGCAGCCTTTCCGCGATCTTGCAGGCCAAGCCAGCTCCCAGCCTGGTCTGGTTGCCCAGATCCTCTTTGCCCAAGCCAGCGTCCCTTTCGAGGCGGGCCAGAGCACTCTCGCGCTTCGCCTTTACCAAGAGGCTTATAAACAGTCACTCGCCACTAAAGTTTCACTCGATTGGAAAGATCTTCAGCGCTTCGCCAACGCTCTCCTTGCCGCGGGCCAAGGAGAGGAGGCACGTCCCGTCTTTGAGCGAATTCGTAGGGAGTTCCCCGCCAAGGTCGGCACCAAGGATCCAAGGCAATACGCCCAAGCCGCCGCTCTCTTTGGTCTGGGGCAGATCGATTTTCAGGCCAACCGAAAAGCGGAGGCGGAGAAGTTTTTCGCCGAACTCACGCGGGACTACCCTTGGTCCGACAAAGTTCAGGAGGCCAACTACCTGCGGGCTCAAGCCTTGGCCGAGGCAGGTAAGTTTGACGGCACGAAAAAAGAGCCGGCCGCCTTTGAGCTCTGGACAGGAATTATCGAAAGCAGCAACGCATCGAATGAGATGAAGGCGAAATCGATGCTCGCCTTTGGAGGCGCTCTGGAATCGCTCGCGGCAAAAAAACTTTCCTCTCCTGTTCTGGATCAAGGAGTCGGCAAGCCACCCCTCGATCCGCTGGATCTGGCCGTCTCCTACTATCAGAAGATCGATCTCTATTACGATAATTTGCCCGAGCTTTCGGGTCAGGGGCTTTTGCGTGCGGCCAAGATTCGACGATCTCAGGGAAAGAATGATGAGTCTCGAAAACTGGTCACCTCTCTGCTCTCCAAATACCCCACCTCCTCTGTCACCACCCAGGCCAGCGAGCTTCTCCAATCTCTGCCGGCTGCCTCCGCCCCGGCCGCACCGTGAGCCCCTCCCCGGCTCTTGTCCAACGGACGAGCCGCATTCTCACTCTTCTCAAGCTGATCTATCCCGACGCCCACTGCGCTCTTCACTTTTCCACCCCGCTACAACTGCTTATTGCCACCATTCTCTCCGCCCAGTGCACTGATGAGAGGGTGAATCAGGTCACCCCTGCCCTCTTTACTCGCTGTCCAGATGCCGCGTCCTTGGCGGCGATTTCACAGAAAGAGTTAGAGAAAATCATCCACTCGACTGGATTTTATCGAGCCAAAGCGCGATCCCTTCGCTCCTGTGCCGCCTCCTTGGTGGCGGAGCATGGTGGAAAAGTGCCAAAAACGATGGAGGCTCTCCACAAACTGGCTGGGGTAGGTCGGAAAACCGCCAATGTGGTTTTAGGGAACGCTTTTGGGCTGGCGGAGGGAGTTGTCGTGGATACCCATGTGGGTCGTCTTTCCCGCAGGATGGGGCTGACGCGGCATCTCGACCCCGTAAAAGTGGAGAGCGCACTCGTTCGACTCATTCCGAAAGAGGATTGGACGCTTATCTCCCATCTTCTAATTGCTCACGGCAGGAAGCGGTGCATGGCGCGAAACCCAAACTGCCCCCATTGCGAACTACGGAAACTTTGCCCCCAACGGGGCGTTTTAAGAAACCCTTTACTGGAAAGGGCACTCATACGAAAAATTCCACAAACAAAAAGGGCTGGAAGCTTGCGGACTTCAGCCCCTCTTGAAGCTTAAAAATAAATTGATTGCGGAATCTGACGCCTGGAAGGAATGGACGATTCTTCAGCCAGAAATTCGATTGGAGTAGAGACCGATCAACGCCAGCTTAAAACATCATCGCATGTCATGGTTATTTTTTTATCAGGATCTTCTAGGGTCTTATTTTTACCCATAGACACGGCAATGACCTGTAGCCGGATGTTCTCAACCGTACCCGGAGAAAAATAATAATTTACACCCCCGCTGTCATCGCAATCCATTTTCACAAAGTAAGAGCTATCCCAAGGATCCTGAAAGGTGCCGTCAGTCTTAGCACCCTCCAAAAAGCGTACCCCCTTAGGATTCATGATTTGACCGCTGAAAACGATACTGGAATCACCACAAAGCATCTGGATAAATTTTTTATAATTTGCCGTATCGCCCGCCCCTCCAAA
>CAMBGW010000035.1 GCA_945866245.1 Verrucomicrobia subdivision 6 bacterium
CATGAGAAAATTTCAAAGGAGGGGCTTGAGGCAAGGTTTGAAGTGGGAGAGGAGCGAGGGGTAAGGTTGGGGATGGCAAAAAAGGCTTATCGAGTGGCGGTGGTGGGGGTAACGGGTGCCGTGGGGCAGGAGATTCTCCGTGTTTTGGAGAGGCGAAAGTTTCCCGTGTCGGAACTGGTCCCCCTGGCGAGTGAGAGGTCGGCAGGGACGGAGGTGGAGTTTGCCGGAAAAAAGTTCAAGGTGCGGAAGTTGGAGGCAGCTGCTTTTGCGGGAGTGGAGGTGGCATTCTTTAGTGCAGGGGCCACGCGGTCGCGGGAGTTTATTCCGATCGCGAGAAAGGCGGGGGCGGTGGTGGTAGATAATTCCTCCGCATTTCGGATGGATCCTGAGGTTCCGCTGGTTGTGCCGGAGGTGAATGGGGATTTATTGAATACCAAACCTGGACTGATCGCGAATCCTAACTGTTCGGCGGCGATACTCGCGGTGGCCTTGGTGCCTTTGCATCGGTTGGCGGGTCTGGAGAGTGTGGTGGTGGCGACGTATCAGTCGGCCAGTGGGGCGGGGGCAAAGGCAATGGCGGAGTTAGACCAGCAAACGCGAGATTATGCGGCGGGCAAAGAGCTCAAGGCGGAGGTATTTCCGCATGTCTTGGCGATGAACTTATTTTCGCACAACAGTCCTATAGGGAAAGATGGCTACAATGAGGAGGAGCAGAAGATGGTGGAGGAGACGCGAAAGATTTTCGGCTTACCCAATTTGCGGATGGTGCCGACCTGTGTGCGGGTGCCGGTGCCGCGGGCTCATTCGGAGGCGGTGGTCGCTCGGTTTTCTCGGCCAATTTCCTTGAAGCAGGCGCAAGAGGCTTTTGCCAAGGCGGTGGGAGTTCGGGTGGTCGATCACCCAGAGAAAAATCTTTTTCCGATGCCGAGCCAAGCGTCGGGGGAGCTGGAGGTTTTGGTAGGGAGGATACGAGCGGTGGAGGGAGATCCTCAATCGATGGCGTTTTTTGTCAGCGGGGATCAACTTCTGAAAGGGGCCGCTTGGAATGCGGTACAGATTACCGAGGAGCTAGCGAAGCGGGGAGGACTGCCCGCGTAAAGGAGAGTTGGCTTACCTTGAGCCACCCATTCCGGGGATGCCGGAACCACCCTCCCAAGAGGCGGGTTTATTCCAAGGGGTGGTCGTAACACTTTGCTCGTCTTTTGGGGTTCCGTCCGGATTTTTACCCCCACCACTTGAGGAGCAGGCGGAGAGAAGGGTGGCGAGTAAGATGGAGAGGAGTGCGGGGGTTAGCTTCGACATACCGATTTAATAGATGACTTGATCGCCAACTTCAATGGCGGAGGCGGGTGTGCCGGGGAGGACATCGGCAACGGAGGTTTGGGCGTCGACGGTAACGGTTTTTAACTTACCGATCATCTTATCTCCCCGATAGATGACCATGGTCAGGCCTTCGACAACAGAATCGTTTTTCCCAAGATCGAGAATGACAAAGTTCCAAGTGGGGTTGACGGCAACGATTTTTCCGGACAGGGCAATCGATTTGGTACTTCCAGGACGGGTCATCTCGATTTCAGTGCGCAATTTTTTCAGCTCCTCTTCGATCTTCAGCTTTGCGTTGGCCAGAAGTTTATTTTCGGAGTCGGCGACTTTGGCTTTTTCAGATAGGTCGTTCAGTTCAGTGAAGAGCTCGGCCGGTTTTTTACCTTTGAGCTCGTCGGTGTAGGTTTGTAGCTGTTCGGCGGTGAGCTTGAGTTTGGAGTTGGTGGAATCGAGATCGCTCTTGGTGGAGTCGAGATCTTTGGTGAGTTTTTCTGCGGCGAGGCTCAGCTCTTGGGCTTTTGCTTTGGATTCCTCAGCATCTTTCTTAGCGGCGTCTTCAGCGCTCTTACTGCTTTTGAGATCGGTTGCCGTTACGTCCCACTTTTGGCCTGCTTGAGATACAGTGGCTGCGGGCTCTGCCTCATTTTCGATAAAGTTCCCCGTGTAGGGTAGGCCGAGGGTGGTAAATTTATTGTCCCTGAGGGAGGATTCAACAGCGATCAGTTGCTGGGAGAAACGGTTTTTCGTGCCCATGACCATAAAGGCTAAGGCTGCGGTAGCGAGAGAGAGCCCGACGGAGCCCCCTAGGCTGATTTTACCTGCAATGGTCATAGTGGTTGCTGATGAGAGAATTGACTCTCGCAGCACCGTTCCCAAGGGGATTCAATTTGCTTGTTCGGGAGTTACTGGCAGGGGTGTGAATTCATGTGAGCTTCTTTTTCCGGTACTGGGCGAGGGACTCTTGGAGCTCCAGTCCGGCAGCCTTTAACTCTTGGGCCAACCAATCGGGGGAGTATCCAAAGGCACCCAAGGACTCGATGGTGGTTGTTTCGGCGTGATCAGCCGTTACCACCCCGATTTCTCCTTTTCCTTGATGAACTTGGACGATGCGTTCGATGAGGCTATCGGCAGTCTGACCTGAGGTGGCATAGAGAACGGCTAGAGAATTTTCCGCGGTTTCCTCTTTTCCTCCCGCCTGCCCATCAAAGACCAGGGTGACACGCCAACGGCCAGAGTCGTGCAAGTTCGCCAGATGGCGAATCAGCTCTTGGCGGGCGGCAAACGGTTTTTTGCTGTGAAGAGAGCGAAGGGAGGGCCAAGCGTAGAGAACGCTGTGGCCGTCGACGAGTAGGTAGCGAGGTGCGGGGTCCGTGACGGTCCGCGCCGGAGGGCTCATCCCGCGGCGGGTTTGGAGGCTTTGTTGCCGGCCTTGGCTTTGATCTTCTTGCGTTTGAGATAACGCAGGCGACGGCGTTTTTTAATGATAGCGTTGTACGGTTTGCCCATAAGGGGAAAGAGTGGAGAGGCAGGGAGTCGGGGTCAAGGTTGGAGCCGAAGGTTTGCCAAGATTTCTCAAAGGGTGCAGAGTCAAATGATGCGTTGGGCAATCTTTCTTTTAGTTGGGGTTGCGGTTTTTCGCTGCGTGCGGCCCTGGGTGGGTGGACCGGAAAACTTTGCGCCTTTAGCGGCGTTGGCTTTGTGTGGTTCGCTCTACTTTCCGCGTCCATGGAGCTGGGCGGGGCCGATGTTGGCTCTTTTGGTCTCTGACCTATTTCTGAATTTGCACTATGGATTGGGACCCATCAGTGAAAGCAGTGGGGCGGCACTTGTATCCTACTTTTTGATTTCGGTGATGGGGGCTCGCTTGGCCCAGCAGCTTTCTTGGAAGGCGTGGTTGGGGGGATCGTTGGCGGCGACCTTGATTTTTTACGTGGTGACAAACACAGGGGCATGGTGGTCGATTCCGATTTATGAAAAGAGCTGGTCGGGGTGGGTGCAGGCTTTGACCGTGGGAATTCCTGGGTATCCCCCCACGTGGACTTTCTTGAGGAGTTCGCTGATTTCCGACCTTCTTTTTACGGGTCTTTTTGTGGCGGGGGTGGAGTGGTCGGCACGGCGCTCCGATGGGAAAAGTCGGTCGGTTTGGTTCGTTCCCGTAGGACGCTGACGTGTCGGTGGGTTTGCGGATTGCGGTGATTGCGGATACGCATGACCGACTACCCGATTTTGTCATGCAGGCGATCGTCGAGGCGGATGAGATCTGGCACTTGGGTGATGTTTGTGAAAAGGAAACTTGGGAAAAGATTTGTGCTTTGGGAAGGCCAACCCAGTTAGTGAGGGGGAATCAGGATTACGAGGCATCTTGGCCGATGAGTCTCGAGTTAGAGAGGTTGGGTTGCCGATTTCACCTTTTACATATTCCACCGAGGGCTGCTCCTGCTGGGGTGCGATTTCTGATGCATGGGCACACTCATGTCCCGAGGGATCAAGTGGTGGAGGGTGTTCGGTTTTTGAATCCAGGATCGGCTGGGTTGGCCAACAAAGGGGCTCCGAGATCGTTTGCTTGGCTGGAGCTGAAAAAGGGTGAGGAGCCGGTCTTTCGGTTGGTTGGTGTGAATGGGGTGTAGCGAGGGTTTATTTGATTTCGGTGGCTTGGCAGACTTCGCGCCAACCGGGGAAGTTCCATGCGTTGGGAAAGCCGCGGCACTGGGCGGGTTTGACGGGTTGAATTTGGCAATCTTGCCCATCAAGGAAGATGCAGGAGCCGTCGGGTTGATCGATCAGGGAAAGACCACGACGGTCGGAGCGAAGGCGGGTGTGGGTTCCGATGAACTCGGCCTCCTCTACTTTCAGAAAAGAGGCGATGGCGGTGATCTCTTTTTCGGAAACTTTGACGTCCCCTGGCCAGCGGCAGCAGTTGGTGCAGCGTTCGCAAAGGTATTTTGGGGGTTTCATCTGTCTGAAAGGTTAAGGCGGGAGATGGGATCAGGGGATAGAAAAAGAGAGGGCTGGTTGAGGGGGGACTCGCCTCAGGGGGAAAGGTTCAGTAAAACGATCTGATGAGCACGGAGTTTAAACAAGCGATAGAAAGTGCGGTTCAGGAGAAAAAACTTTCGACTGATTCTGCTGAGAACGTGGGGCGTTTGATGAGGGAGTCGAAGCAAGTACCCCGCATGGTCGCGAGCATCCAAGAGCTAGTGGATACGTGTGAGTGGGAGGAGCTGAATGATCGGTTTTTTCGGACCTTAGCTTTTGGGACGGGGGGGTTACGGGGCAGGACGATTGGCAAAGTGGTGACGAAGGCGGAGATGGGCAAGCCGACGGCTTTGGGTCGGCCGGAATTTCCAGCGGTAGGAACGAACTGTATGAATGAGGGAAACGTGGCGAAGGCGACGCAGGGCTTGGTAAACTATTTGAAGAAAAACTTTCCTGGCCAGCCACCGAGGGTGGTTTTTGCGCATGATACGCGATTTTTTTCGCGTGAGTTTGCTGAGTTGGCGGCGAAGACGGTGGCGGCGGCGGGGGGGACGGCTTATTTATTTTCGGAGGACCGCTCGACTCCCGAGCTTTCCTTTGCGGTACGGCATTTGGGTGCGCAGGCGGGGGTGGAGATAACCGCAAGCCACAATCCATCCCACGATAATGGATATAAGGCTTATTTTTCTGACGGGGCGCAGATTGTCGAGCCGCACGCGTCGGGAATCATTCGGGAGGTGGAGGCGGTGAGGGAGCCAAATTTAAATCCACAGTGGGAAGGAGGGGGAAAAGTTGTATCGATCGGGGCGGAGGTGGATGAGGAGTATCAGTTGGGGTTGCGGGAGCTGATTTTGGAGGAGGAGATGCTGAAGAAAGAGGGGAAGGCGCTGAAGGTGGTGTTTTCTCCATTGCATGGAACGGGGGGACGCATTGTGCCTGAAATGCTGGCGAGGGCGGGAGTAAAGGTTTTGCTGGTGAAAGAGCAGGAGAAGGGAGATGGAAGATTTCCAACGGTGAAGTCGCCCAATCCGGAGAATGGGGAGGCGTTGGCGATGGGAATTGAGTTAGCCAAAAAGGAGGGGGGAGACCTCGTCTTGGCGACCGATCCAGATGGAGATCGGATGGGTGTGGCTTTGCGAAATCGCGATGGAGAGTACGAGTTGATTACGGGGAACCAGATTGGATCGTTGCTGGCGGCCTACCGAATTGATCGGATGCGGGCCAAGGGTTGGATTCAACTTGGGCAGGAGAAGAGTTGTTGTTTGATTAAGACATTTGTCACAACCGATCTGCAGAAGGAGATTGCGGCTGTAGCGGGAATTCGATGTGTTGAGACGTTGACCGGCTTTAAATATATTGGGGAGAAGCTGGGGATCTATGAAAAGCAAGCGGGGGGACGAGGAAAGATGGGGGCAGAGGAGTGGAGAAAGAAAAGAATGGAAAAGAGCACCTTTTTTGTTTTTGGGGGAGAAGAGAGTTATGGGTACAGCGGCGGGGATTATGTCAGGGATAAGGATGCCAATGGGGCGGTCTTGATGTTTGTCGAGGCGGCGGCGTGGGCGAAGTCACAAGGGCGGGACTTGCTGGAGGAGATGGATGAGATTTATCGGCGGCACGGTTTGTACTTAGAGAAGTTGGGCACCTTGGAGATGCCTGGAGCGGAGGGAGCGAAGCAGATCGCTCAAGCGGTGGAGAGTTATCAAAGTCGGCCGCCGAAAGTGTGGGGGGGCAGGAAAGTGGTGGGGGTAATCGACTTTGAAAAGGGGTGCCATCGGGATGTGGAGGGGCAGGAGATACCGAAGGAGCGGATGCTAATTTTCGATCTAGGAGAGGGTTTTCGGGTGGCGGTCCGGGCATCGGGAACGGAACCAAAGATGAAGTGCTACTTTTTTGGAAAAAGGAAGGTGGGGGCGACGGAGGATTTGGGGCGGGCGAAGCAGGAGTTAGCTGGGGAGTTGAATGAGTTATGGAGTTGGACCCAGGCGGATGCCAAAAAGCGTGCTCAGGGTGAGGTGCGATGAATTATCCGAAAAAGCTGGAGGAGATTGTTTCTCTGTTTGAGCATCTACCGGATGAGGAGAAGCGGGAAAGTTTGGTGTCTTACAGTCTGACGACAAAAAATTACGAACCCAAGGATGGGGAGAAGTTTGATTTGGAGGATGTTCGGAAAGATGAGGAGTGTGCGGATACGGTAGGGGTTTTTCTGCAAGTGGACGGGGAAGGAAAGAGCCGTTTTCGTATGACGTTGGGGCCGCAGGTGCAAACGTTGACGAAAGCGATGGCAGCGATTTTATGCAAAGGGCTGGAGGGAGTAACGCCTAAGGCGGTGATGGATTTAGAGAGCGATTTTGTTCCCAAGATTGTGGGGGCACAGTTGGTGCGGGTGCGAAGCCAGACGACCTACTATATTCTCTCGCGGATGAAGGGAATTTGTAAGGTTTGGTCGGACAGGAAAAGAGCGGAATCAAGCTCAAGTAGTTAGTGCGTAACTGCTTATATTTACTGC
This sequence comes from Verrucomicrobia subdivision 6 bacterium, assembly GCA_945866245.1. Lineage (GTDB taxonomy): Bacteria > Verrucomicrobiota > Verrucomicrobiia > Methylacidiphilales > Verrucolacustridaceae > Verrucolacustris. The sequence goes on from CAMBGW010000035.1 coordinate 6,806, forward strand.
ATTGCGAATTCACTTTTTAAAATTTGATTTAGAATAATTCTAAACTATGTTGGTGGGCTGATGAAGACTCTCAAGCAGATGGATCGGGGCGCACTGAGTGACGCTTTAGATCATGCAGGTCAGAGAACGACCCCGCAGAGGGAGATGGTCTTTAGTGTTTTACTGGATGAGCGGAATCATCCGACGGCGGACGAGGTTTATACTCGGACAAAATCAAGGATGCCGACGATCTCGATGGCCACGGTCTACAACTGTTTGGAGGCGCTGGTGACCTGTGGGCTGGTCAAACAGGTGAATATTGAGCGGGAGCCGACCCGCTACTGTCCAAATCTTGCTCCGCATGCTCACTTTCACTGTCGGGAGACGGGTCGAGTGTACGATGTACCGGTTCCCTCAGAAATGATGAAGGGTTTAGCGCAAGTGCTGCCTGGGGAGTACGAGGCGGACTCAGTGGAGTTAGTTTTTCGCGGTCACTTAGCTAAAGGAAAAACAAAATGAAGAGCAGCCTGGAAATCAAAGGATTGAAGGCGGAGATTAACGGGACAGAAATTCTGCATGGATTGAATCTGACTGTGCCTAAAGGCGAGGTGCACGCGATTATGGGGAAGAACGGTTCGGGTAAGAGCACTTTGGCTAAGGTGATGGCGGGTCATCCGGATTATCAAGTGACGGGAGGAGATGTTTTCTTGGATGGAAAAACGATTTTGGGTCTAGACCCGGACGTGAGGGCGAGGGAGGGTCTCTTTCTCGCCTTTCAATATCCGAGCGAAATTCCTGGGGTAACGATTGCCAACTTTATGCGTGCGGCACTAAACGCGCGGCGACCTGAGGGCCAGGAGATCGACGCGGTGGAGTACTACAACGAGCTCTACAAAAAAATGGATCTACTCAAAATCGATCGCTCTTTCACTTCAAGGGCAGTGAACGATGGGTTTTCAGGAGGGGAAAAGAAAAAGAACGAGATTTTACAAATGGCGATGCTGGAGCCGAAGTATGCGGTGCTTGATGAGACCGACTCTGGGCTGGATATCGATGCGCTGAAGATTGTCTCCCATGGGGTGAATAGTTTGCGGGGTCCGAAAATGGGAATATTAGTGATCACCCACTATCAGCGCTTGCTGGATTACATTGTGCCCGATGTGGTGCATGTGATGGTGGACGGAAGAATTGTGAAGAGCGGGCCAAAAGAGTTGGCCTTAGAAATGGAAAAAAAAGGATACGACTGGGTGGAAAACCTAGTCGCAGCATAAGTCATGAGCGAAGCAACCACCTTAGAAAAACCGGACCTAAAGATTGACCAGGATGAGGGAAACTTTTCCTATCCGGAGGATTACGCATTTAATGCAGGGATCGGGTTGACGGAAAAGACGATCGATTACATTTGTGATGCGAAGGAAGATCCCGATTGGGTGCGAGAGTTTCGCAAGAAAGCCTTAAAGGTTTTCCAGGACAAGCCTCTCCCGACTCACTGGGCGAGCAAAGATCTGGAAAGCATCCATTTTGATGATTTTCGCTACTACCTATCCAAAGGGGCAAAGCCGAAGCGGACTTGGGATGAGGTGCCGGATGATGTGAAGCGGACCTTTGAGAGGTTGGGCATTCCAGAAAAAGAGAGAGCTTTTTTGGCCGGGGTCGAAGCGCAGTTTGATAGCGAGGCGGCTTACTCGAATATCAAGAAGGCGGTGGCAGAGCAGGGAGTCATCTTTGTCGGAAGTCGAGAAGGGCTGAAGGATCACCCGGAGATCTTTAAGAAGTGGTTTGGAAAAGTAATTCCGACGGCGGATAACAAATTCTCTGCCTTAAATAGTGCGGTTTTTTCAGGAGGTTCCTTTATCTACGTTCCGAAGGGGGTGAAGGTGAAGCATCCCTTGCAGGCTTATTTTCGGATCAACGCGGAGAACTTCGGTCAGTTTGAACGGACCTTAATCATCGTGGATGAAGGGGCGGAGTTGACCTATATGGAGGGTTGTACGGCTCCCAAATTTGATTCGGTCACGTTGCACAGTGCGGTGGTGGAGTTGGTGGCGATGAAAGGGGCAAAACTGCAGTACATCACGGTGCAGAATTGGAGTCCGAACGTTTTTAATTTGGTGACGAAGCGGGGATTGGCTCATGAGGAGTCGGAGATCAAGTGGATCGACTGCAATATCGGTTCCCGTTTGACGATGAAGTATCCTGGGGTGATTTTGAAGGGGCGTAAGGCTCGGGGGGAGGTGCTCTCGATTGCGCTGGCCAATAATGGGCAACACCAAGACACCGGAGCCAAGATGATCCACGCGGCGGATGAGACGACCTCGAATATTATTTCCAAATCGATTTCCATCGGTTCGGGTCGGGCTACTTACCGAGGCTTGGTGCATATCCCTCGGCATCTCAAGGGGTGTAAAAACAACACGGAGTGTGATGCGCTCTTGATTAACACGGAGTCGAGGACGGATACCTATCCTGC
>CAMBGW010000036.1 GCA_945866245.1 Verrucomicrobia subdivision 6 bacterium
AGATCAAATGCCTCCGCTGCTCCCCCCGGCCCATAAAACTTATCCACCTCATCCACCCCCTCCACCTGATGCAACATCCACAAATCCACATGATCGGTTTTCAAACGGCGGAGTGAGTCCTCTAAATACTTCATTGCCCCCTCCTTGCCCCCTTCCGGCAAAGATTTCTTGTGGGTGCAACACTTCGTCATCAGGAAAACTTTTTCTCGGATCCCCTGCAAGGCCTGCCCCATCCACTCCTCCGCTCGGCCCCCGTGATAGCACCAAGCATTATCAAAAAAAGTTACTCCCCGTTCCACCGCCTCATGAGCAATCCTTGTCGCCTCAGGAATATCCTTCGCCATGGCCAGCGTATGCCCGCCAAACCCTAAAACACTTACTCTCTCCTCATGTCGCCCAAATTTCCTCGTCGGCACACTCCCCGCCCCACTCGCCCAGCTTTTCGCCAAGCCTAAACCTGGAATCAGCCCCAGAAATCCTCGCCTCGTAATCATGGTCTGATTCTGCTCCCCCCGAACCCCTTCGCAAGTCAGGAAAAGCCCTGCCCCAATTGTGAGGAAGTGAAATAAAAGAGTTTTCAAATCCCCTCCAAACCCCAAGCTACTGCTTGTGGTCATCCCGACCACGCAACCAAAGGAGAATCCCCTTATGTCATTCAGCAGCGCCAGCAAGAAAAACGGAAAAACCTACTACCTTCACAGTCGCCAGCAGACCCTACGTGGCGGTGCCACCGTGACCCTTTACTACTTCGCTTCCGCCCCTGGCGCCGGCGCCATCGATGCCCTTCCGGACGGCTATGTCGTCACTGAGAACGAGCGAACCGGCCTCCCTCTCCTCAAAAAAGCTAAATAACTCGATCATCGGCCCTGTTCCGATGGGCTCTGTTAGTACGTGAGGACGGCAAACGCGCCTACCTAGTGCGTGTTGTTATACCCGTGATGCTGATCGCCGAACCCGTGACGCTGTAGGGCCCCAGGCTCTGGGGCCGAAATTGAACGCAGGGGCCTGCGTCCCTACAGAAACCGCTATAGCCCCGCGTACCCCCGGTACCAGTCGACAAACCTCTTCATTCCATCCTCTATCGACGTCTTCGGACGAAAATCTACTGCCTTGGCTAAGTCCTCCACCCCAGCCGCCGTTGCCATCACATCCCCCGCTGGAACAGGCTTCATGACAATCTTTGCCTTCTTTCCCGTGGCCGCCTCAATCGCCCTGACAAACCGCCCCAGCTCTACAGGCTCACTGTTTCCGATATTATAGATCCGGTACGGGGCGCGACTGGTTGCCGGATCCGGTTTCGCCCCATCCCAATTTGGATTTCCCGCCGCAGGCTTGGATGTGAGGCGAATAATCGCCTCCACAATGTCATCCACATAGGTGAAATCTCGCCGCATCTTTCCCTCTCCATAAAGCTCGATCTCCCTCCCCTCCAAAATCGCTTGGGTAAACTTATAGTACGCCATGTCCGGTCTGCCCCACGGCCCATACACGGTAAAAAATCGAAGGCCCGTACAAGGAATGCCATACAAATGCGCATAAGAGTGCGCCATCAACTCATTGGCCTTTTTTGTCGCCGCATAGAGCGAGATTGGGTGATCCACATTGTCCCTCTCGGAAAACGGCATGCTTTGATTTAATCCGTAGACCGAACTCGAACTGGCAAAGATCAGATTCGGTGTTTTCTCCGCCCGACACGCCTCCAAAACATCCAGCATTCCCTCTAAATTGCTCCGGGCGTAGGCATGGGGATGAGTCAGGCTGTATCGTACCCCCGCCTGCGCCGCCAAATGCACTACCACGCTCGGCTTCACCTCTTTCCATATTTTTTCTACGCCCGTCCGATCTCCTAAATCCACTTTCAGAAACCGAAAGGCGGAGCTCTTCTTCAGCCTCGCCAACCGAGCCTCCTTCAAACTCACCTCGTAGTAGTCATTTAAATTATCCAATCCCACCACCTCGTCCCCATTCTGAAGCAACCTCTCACTCAAATGGTACCCAATGAAGCCGGCCGCTCCGGTAACTAGCACTCGCCGACTCATGCTTTCTCCATTCGCGACCAGAGCATTCGGTCCTGATCAAACTCAAACCAACCTTGGAACTTCTCCCCTGCTAAAAATTTCGGCATCCAGTGCACATCATCTGCCCACATCCTCTCATACGGAATGGCATCCGTCCGACTCCAAAAAGGCTTTGCCTCCTCCGTCTCCACCAGCTCGCCGATCCAGCCTGACGCCCGGTACACCGTACAGTGTAGCGAGTAGCCATCTTGAAATTGAAAACGCAACTCTCCCGCCCACTCCACCCCCGTCGGCGTAATGCCGACCTCCTCTTGCGTCTCCCGAATGGCCGCCTGCTCCGCCGTCTCCCCTTTCTCAATCCTACCCCCCGGGCCGTTCACCTTCCCCGCTCCCAAACCCCTTTTCTTTTCAATCAGTAAAATTTTTCCATCCTTCACCACAAAACAGAGCGTCCCCTTCTCCTTAGGTTTCCAATTGAGCCCATCGACTCGGTCCGAAACCTCACTCAATCGAGCTTCCGACATCACTCTCCGCTATCGCACCGAACCACTCGGGCGATCTTTTTGCATCAGCTTGTTCCTCGCTTCCTCAAGAAGCTTTCTCTCCGCCGCGGTCAAAGAACCCATGCCCTCGCGAGAAATCTTCTCCAAAATCGGATCCACCTTCTCCAACGGCACCAATCCCGATTTCTTTGTACTCACCTTCTTTTTCGTCACCGGCTTCGCTCGTTTCGAGAAAGAGATCTTCGGCCAGGAAACTCCCCCTCCCCGAACCCACCCCACCGCCAGCATCGCCGTCGCCCAAAGCTGAATTCCACCCGACCAATCTCTCCCCGCAAAATAGGTCAGGCTATAGACGGCCAGCAAAATCCAGCCAACCCATCGGGCGGCCAAGCCAAAGAAGAACTGCGCCCCAGGGTGCAACGCACAAAACGCTAAAAAAATTGCGAAGTGGATCGTCCCAGAGCCTGCTAAGACACCCGACCCCAACCACGGGGCGATTCCCGCGAGCAGCAGCGCAGGTCCCACCGCCAAAGCTGCGTAGAGCAAGCCCAACGATTTTCGCCCAATGGCCGACTCCACCTCTCGCCCGAACCAAAAAAACATCAGCATCTCCAGGGCAAACCAGATTCCCTCCTGTCGAATATCATGCACAAACGGATAAGTCAGAAGCGTCCAAACATGCCCCTCCCCTAACTGCACCGGCGAAAATACCCCCGCCGTCAACCACGCCCCAAACCCGGCCGCCGCAGCCATCGCCCCTAAGGCCATCGCCAACGTATGAACCCCCACCAGTAGCATCGTCAGGTCCACCCGAATTTGACCCATGGTAAAGATCGGTCCCTCCGCACCTTCCCAACGATTCCAAGAATTTCCCCAAGCCATAGGATTGGATTATGAAACGGAACGCGGGGCGGAGCAAGCCGTGCCCCGTTAAATCTGATATTCGGTCGTTCTCCCCTTGGCGTTCAGCTTCGCTCTTACCCTCTCCGCCAGACGCCCCAAAGTTTCTGCCGCCAAAACCTTGCTCGCCGCACTTGCCGCATCCCTCTGTAGTTTTCCCCAAGCCTCCCCCACCGCGTCCTCCCTTCCCTCCCGGCATGCCACTCCTCTTCCGTCCACCCAAGCCACCACTTCGCTCATCCGAATCTTTTCCGCGGGCCTAGCCAACTCATACCCACCCCCCGATCCCCTACGGCTCACCACAAATCCACCCTGCCTTAACCACCGCATCACCTGCTCCATAAATTTTCCCGGCGTGCCCGAAGCCAAAGCGAGGGCAGAGGCCCTTTTTACTTTTCCGCTCTCCCCCTCCAATGCCAAAGCCACTAAAGCCCTTACGGCATAGTCTGTGGTACGGGTTGCTGCCATCCCCCATCGTCTCGAGGGTTATTCCCCGCGTCAACCCGCGCCTCCGCGCCAGCCGTTGCCAACCCCACCTTCCAAATGTATTCTCACCCACGATGAAAGCGGAAAACGGGCACCCCTCCGCCGCGCCGGCCCCGGAAACCGATTCCGGGATCGTAATCACTAGTCGCGTCCGCCTCGCCCGAAACGTGAAAAGTTTTGCCTTCCCTGGATGGCTCAAGAAAGCGGATCGCCTGAAACTACTCGAAACGATTCAGCCAGCCGTCTCCGCCCTTGCCTGCATGCGCCCCGCCAAAGTTTCCGTTGCCATGGAAACTTTGACCCCAATCGATAAGCAACTCCTCGTCGAAAAACATCTCATCAGTCGCGAACATGCCGCCAAAAATGCCGGTAGTGGCCTCGTGGTCAATGAAGACGAATCCCTTTCCGTCATGATCAACGAAGAAGATCATATCCGCCTCCAAGCTCTCCGCCCCGGCTTCCACCTACTCGAGGCTTGGGAAGCAGCCGACAAACTCGATACCGCCTTAGAGGACAAACTCGAATTCTCCTTCTCCCCCTCCCTCGGTTACCTCACCGCCTGCCCCACCAATGTCGGCACAGGCATGCGCGCCTCCGCCATGCTCCACCTTCCTGGCCTCGTCCTAGGCGAGCAAATCAATCAAGTCATCAAATCAGTCAACCAACTCGGTCTCGCCGTTCGCGGGCTGTACGGGGAGGGAACCGAAGCGCTGGGCAACCTGTTTCAAATCTCCAACCAAACTACTCTGGGCGAATCGGAACGGCAGATCTTAGATCGCCTCCTCAAGGTCGTGCGGCAATTGACCGAGCTAGAAAACAACGCCCGCCAAAAATTGATCCAAGAAAAATCCCGCATGCTCGGGGATCAAGTCGGCCGCTCTTACGGCATTGTCCTCCACTCCTATTCCATCTCCTCCAAAGAAGCCCTCAACCTCCTCAGCCTTCTGCGTTTGGCGGCCGACCTCGCTCTTCTTCCCGCCACAATCAAACCGAAGTTGGATGCCCTTCTGATTACCACCCAACCCGCCCATCTTCAGCAGGCTTCCCAGAAAAAACTCGGGGCGGAAGAGCGCGACGCTTTCCGTGCCGACCTCCTGCGAGACAAACTGAAAGGCGTGCCCGAGCCCGCCATGCGTAAATTGCACCTCTAACCGAGTTGAGTTAAGATACTTCCCGTGAATAATTTCACCCCACGTGCCCAACAGGTTCTCGCCCTTGCCCGCAAGGAGGCAGACCGCTTCAACCACAACTATGTGGGCACGGAGCATATTCTCCTTGGCCTCATCAAGCTCGGGCAAGGTGTCGCGGTAAACGTTCTCCAGAAAATGGGCCTCGATCTAGAAACCGTGCGGATGGAGGTCGAAAAGCAGGTCGGAACTGGCCCGGACACCAAGGTCACTGGCAACATTCCCTATACACCCAGAGTCAAAAAGGTACTCGCTCTGGCCAGCAAAGAAGCCAAGGCCCTGCACCACTCGTACGTCGGCACGGAACACATTCTTCTCGGACTCCTGCGTGAAGGGGACGGCGTCGCCGCTCGCGTCCTCAAATCCCTCGAGGTCGACATCGAACGGGCACGCCAAGAAGTCCTCAAAGAGCTCGATCCCAACTTCGAGGAAGGGTCCGAGCCCGCAGGAAACATGGAAGAACCTCCCTCCGGCAGCTCCGAATCCGCCTCCGCCGGTGGTGCGAATCCCGCCCGTAAGGATGTAAAAACCCCTGCCCTCAAAGCTTTCGGGCGCGACCTGACCGAATTAGCCCGCAAAGGGGAAATGGATCCGGTCATTGGCCGCAAAAATGAGATCGAACGCGTCATTCAAATTCTTTGTCGTCGCACCAAAAACAATCCCGTGTTGATCGGGGAAGCCGGGGTCGGAAAAACCGCCCTCGTCGAAGGATTGGCGCAAGAAATCGCCTCCGGCAACGTCCCGGAGATTTTGCGCGATAAGAAGGTCATCACACTCGATCTCGCACTCATGGTCGCGGGCACAAAGTACCGCGGCCAATTTGAAGAGCGCATCAAGGCGGTCATGGAAGAAATTCGCAAGCTGAAGACTGTCCTCCTCTTTATCGATGAGTTGCACACTCTTGTCGGGGCGGGATCAGCCGAGGGGGCGATGGACGCTTCGAATATTATCAAACCGGCACTCTCTCGTGGCGAACTGCAGTGCATCGGGGCCACCACGATGAACGAGTACCGCAAGTATATCGAAAAGGATTCAGCCCTCGAACGCCGCTTTCAAACGGTACGTGTCGATGCGCCCTCGATCGATGAGGCGATTGCCATCCTTCATGGTCTTCGTTCTAAATACGAAGAGCATCACCATGCAAAAATCTCCGATGAGGCAATTGCTGCCTCCGTGCGCTTAAGTGAGCGATATATCACGGGTCGCTTTCTCCCCGATAAAGCGATCGACGTCATGGATGAAGCGGGTTCCCGCTGTCGAATTGCCGCCAGCATACGCCCGCCCGAATTTAAAAGCGCCGAAGCGGAGATCGAAACGATCCGAGCCGAAAAAGAGGCCGCCATCAAAGCTCAGGACTTTGAAAAAGCGGCCGCCCTACGAGATCGTGAAAAAGAAGCCTCCGCAAAACTAGAGGCGGACCTGAACGCTTGGCGAAAGAAGCGGGACGAAATCATCGTGGATGTTGGGGAAGAGGACGTAAAACATGTCATCTCAAAGTGGACGGGCATCCCCCTCACCCGCATGGGTGAAGGAGACCTTTCCAAGCTGCTCAATATCGGCGAAACCCTGCAATCCCGTGTCATCGGCCAACATGAGGCTGTCCAAGCGCTTGCCAAAGCTCTCCGCCGCTCCCGTGCTGACCTCAAAGACCCGAAACGTCCCATCGGCTCTTTCATTTTCCTTGGCCCCACTGGGGTTGGGAAAACACACCTCGCCAAAGCTCTGGCCGAAGAGGTCTTTGGAGAAAAAGACGCCCTCGTGCAACTCGATATGTCCGAGTACATGGAAAAATTCAACGTCTCTCGGCTCATTGGTTCCCCCCCCGGATATGTGGGATACGAGGAGGGCGGACAACTGACCGAAAAAGTCCGTCGTCGCCCTTACTGTGTGGTTCTCTTTGATGAAATCGAAAAGGCCCACCCGGATGTATGGAATATTCTTCTGCAGATTCTAGAGGATGGCCAAGTTACCGACAGTCTCGCCCGTAAGGTCGATTTTAGGAACACCATCATCATCATGACCTCCAATGTTGGGGCGGAGCTGATTCGCAAAGGCAATGTCATGGGCTTCGGTACCCCTGTGCACGAACAGGACTACGCGGCCATCAAGGAAAAGATCTTGGGCGAAACCAAAAAGATCTTTAAACCCGAATTCCTCAATCGCTTGGACGACCAGATTGTCTTTCACTCTCTCACCCGCGAAGACCTCTCCAAAATCGTCTCCCTCGAAGTCGCCAAAGTGGCCGCCCGTGTTCGTGAAAAAGGGGTTGAGATTGAACTCACCCCCGAAGCCTCTGCCTTCCTCATCGAAAAAGGATACGAGCCAGTGTACGGAGCACGCCCACTTCGCCGTGCCATCGAGAGATATTTAGAGGACCCAATTGCGGAAGAGGTCATCCGCGGCAAAATCAAATCGGGGGATCGCGTGAAAGTTAGTGCCGATAAGGAAAATCTCACTTTTGCCACGACTTCACCGAACACTCCCGCCAAGTCGACCGCCAGCTGAACTCGTCCGATCACGCCACTCGGGTTCAGGCCCTCTTCGGCGACCTCGCCCCCTCTTACGACTTTCTCAATCGCCTCTTCAGCTTGGGCCTGGATATTGGTTGGCGCAGAAAGCTCCTCTCGTCCATTTGCCCCCTACACCCAAAAAAGGCTCTCGATCTGGCCTGCGGCTCAGGAGATGTGACGCTGCTTCTTCAAAATGGGCTGCCAGAGGCAGATGTCATTGGTCTCGATTTCTGTGCCCCTCTTCTCGCTCGGGCTAAGGCCCGGGGAGTTCGAAAAACGGTTGAGGGAGATGCACTCAATCTACCCTTTCCTCAACACTCCTTTGACTTGGTCACCCTGGCCTTCGGGCTAAGAAACTTTGCCGATCGACCTAAGGGCCTTTCGGAAATCTACCGCGTCCTTCAGCCGAGCGGGGTCTTTGCTCTGCTGGAATTCAGTCCTCCACCCTTTCCCTGGAAATTCTTCTGGAACTTTTACCTCTTTTACTTCATGCCTTGGATCGCCCAACTCCTCAGCCGCCAAGGCGACTCCTTTCGCTACCTTGCTCGGAGCATCTCCCAATTCCCCGCCCCTTCCGATCTCTGCCACGAACTCCACCAGGCTGGACTTAAACTTCTTTTTACGCGCTCGATGTCCCTCGGTCTAGTCAGGCTTACTGTTACCCGAAAAATCTGACCCCAAGCAGGCTTGAGTCAAAGCCCACCTGCGATAACTTATAACTTCCTGGGGGTATAGCTCAGTTGGTAGAGCGTCTCGTTCGCAATGAGAAGGTCTGGGGTTCGAATCCCCATACCTCCAAGGTATAAATTCATTCTAGCCGGAGGCGAAAGCAGGATCGGTCGGGGGCGGCTTTCAAAGGGGACCAATCCCCATACCTCCAAGGTATAAATTTATTCTAGCCGGAGGCGAAATTGCAGAATCCTTTTCCACCTTTTCCCTGTCCCCTTCCACCCAATTGAAAACACGCGCCGAGTTTTACAGCTGGTGTTCGTTCTCTAAAAATCCACGTAGATGCCGGATCCGTGTCGGATGCCGCATCTTCCGCAAAGCCTTCGCCTCAATCTGACGAATTCGTTCCCGGGTCACCTTAAACTGGCGCCCCACCTCTTCCAGAGTCCTTGAGTAACCGTCGACCAACCCAAATCTCTGCTCTAGCACCGCCCGTTCCCGGTCGGTCAAACTATCCAACACATCCTTAATCTTTTCTTTTAACATGGAGTACGCCGTCATATC